>NZ_JBHXMF010000031.1:0-113109 GCF_042721055.1 Streptomyces sp. NPDC058470 | reverse complement strand
TCGCCCCCTCCGCCCCTACCCGTCCCTTGTTCCTGGGGCTCCGCCCCAGACCCCGTTCCTCAAACGCCGGAGGGGCTGAATCTGTCCCCGGCCGACCCTGAGATTTTCTGACCCTCAGTCCAAGTAACCCCGCAACTGGTCCGCGAACGCGTGGTCCCGCAGCTTATTCAGGGTCTTGGACTCGATCTGGCGGATGCGTTCGCGCGTGACGCCGAAGATGCGGCCGATCTCCTCCAGGGTGCGGGGACGCCCGTCGGCCAGCCCGTACCGGAGCTGGACGACCTTCCGCTCCCGCTCCCCGAGCGTGGAGAGGACCGCCTCCAGATGCTCACGGAGCAGCAGGAACGCGGCGGACTCCACGGGAGACGTCGCGTCGCCGTCCTCGATGAGGTCGCCGAGCGCGACATCGTCCTCCTCGCCCACGGGAGCGTGCAGGGACACCGGTTCCTGGGCCAGCCGCAGGACTTCGCTGACCCGCTCGCTCGGCAGGTCGAGGTGCGCGGCGACCTCCTCGGGAGTCGGCTCGTAGCCGCGCTCCTGGAGCATGCGCCGCTGCACCCGCACCACCCGGTTGATCAACTCCACGACGTGGACCGGGACTCGGATGGTCCGGGCCTGGTCGGCGAGGGCCCGGGACATGGCCTGACGGATCCACCAGGTCGCGTACGTCGAGAACTTGTACCCGCGTGCGTAGTCGAACTTCTCAACGGCCCTGATCAGGCCGAGGTTTCCCTCCTGGACCAGGTCGAGCATGGTCAGGCCCCGGCCGACGTACCGCTTGGCGACGGAGACGACGAGCCGCAGATTCGCCTCGATGAGGCGACGCTTGGCCATGCGGCCCATGACGACCAGTTTGTCCAGGTCGAGGGCGAGCTGGCTGTCCAGATCGGAGGCGAGCCGGAGCTTCTCCTCGGCGAAGAGGCCGGCCTCGACACAGCGGGCCAGATCGACTTCCTCGGCCGCGGTGAGCAGGGAGATCCGGCCGATCTCGCGCAGGTACTGGCGGAACAGGTCGGAGGAGGGGCCACCGGTGTCGGCGGCGCGGCTTCGGGGCAGTTCGACGGGCTCGGGAGCCTCGGACTCGGCTTCCACCTCGATGGTCTCGGCGGCGCCTGTGGACGGCTCGTCCAGCTCGGGCGGGCTCTCCGGCTCCGCTTCGGGGTGGTGCGCGGCACGGCTCTGCGGGGGGACCGTCCCGACGGCGTCGGTCTCGGCGTCCGCGTCCGTATCCGTGGTGTTCTCGGTCTGTGCGAGGGTCTGGGTCTGCACGGGGGCGACCTCCAGGAATGTCGCTGCGTAGGCATGCGGCAGCGTTACGTCGGGGATGGGGTCGACGGCCTCGCCGTTGTCCATCCCGTAGTCGTTTAGCGGAACTGCGGGGATCGGGGACCCGTCGCGTTCGGGTCGGCCGCGCTCCGAGGACTCAGGCACCGCAACCCAGTGTGGAGTACGACACATCGCTGCCACGAGGGGCGTGCGGTGACTTTTTGCGTCCGGTCCGTGACCGCGCGGATACTTTCATGCACGAGTGCGCGTTTCAGGGGGCTCCAAACGGGCGAGCGCCCGGCGTAGAACAGTGGGCGAGGGGCGCGAGGCGTCAGAGCGCCTCCGCGCCCCGCTCCCGCAGCGCCTGCTCGTACTGCTGGAGCACCCACAACTCGTTCTGTACGGCGGCCAGCTGGGCCGGGTCGCCGTGGGCGCTCTGCCGCGCCAGGCTGCCCTGGACGTCACGGATGCGGCGGTCGACGGCGCGGCGGCGGACCATGACGAGCTGGTCGCCCGCATAGGTCTCGTCGACCGTCTTGCGCATGATCGCCTCGACGGCCAGCTCGGTGACCATGGCGCGGGCCGCGTCGTCCGGGGCGGCTTCACGGACCCTCACCAGGTACTCCTGGGGGTCCTGAACGCCATGCTCCGCACCGCCCGCCTCCATGATCACCTGGCGTACGGCGGCGTACGGCGGGGCGGTGAACTCGTCGATCCCGTACGCGTCGAAGGCCGGGGAGACCAGTTCCGGGCGCTGGAGGGCGAGTTTGAGGAGCTCGCGCTCGGTGGCGAAGACCGGGTTGCGCAGAGTCAGGGCGGGGCCGCCGGTGGGTGCCTGGGCGGCCCCGGCGGCGTACGTCTGCTGGGGGCGCTGCCGGTCCGGCGCGGGGCCCTTGCCGCCGCGGTCGCGGGACCAGCGGGCCAGCTGGGCCACTCGCTTGACGACGAACTGGGTGTCGAGGATGCCGAGCATGCCCGCGAGCTGCACGGCGACCTCGTGCTGGGCGCCGGTGTTCTTGATGCGGGCGACGATGGGCGCCGCCTCGTCCAGCGCCCCGGCGCGGCCCGCGGGAGTTTCGAGGTCGTAGCGCAGGACGATCTGGCGCAGCGCGAACTCGAAGAGCGGGGTGCGGGGTTCGGTGAGGTCGGCGACCGCCGCGTCGCCCTTGGCGAGGCGCAGCTCGCAGGGGTCCATGCCGTCCGGGGCGATCGCGATGTACGTCTCGGCGGCGAACTTCTGGTCGTCCTCGAAGGCGCGCAGGGCGGCCTTCTGGCCCGCCGCGTCGCCGTCGAAGGTGAAGATCACGCGGGCCGAGCCGTTGTCCATCAGCAGGCGGCGGAGGATCTTGATGTGGTCGGTGCCGAACGCCGTGCCGCAGGTCGCGATCGCCGTGGTGACGCCGGCCAGGTGGCAGGCCATGACGTCCGTGTAGCCCTCGACGACGACAGCCCGGCTGGCCTTGGCGATGTCCTTCTTGGCGAGGTCGATGCCGTACAGGACCTGGGACTTGCGGTAGATCGCCGTGTCGGGCGTGTTCAGGTACTTCGGGCCGTTGTCCGACTCGTACAGCTTCCTCGCGCCGAAGCCGACGACCTCGCCGCCGATGTCGCGGATCGGCCACATCAGGCGGCCGCGGAAGCGGTCGATGGGGCCGCGGCGGCCTTCCTGGGAGAGGCCGGAGAGGAGCAGTTCCTTGTCGGTGAAGCCCTTGCCGCGGAGGTAGCGGGTGAGGTGGTCCCAGCCCTGGGGGCTGTAGCCGACGCCGAAGTGGGTGGCGGCCGACTGGTCGAAGCCGCGCTCGGCGAGGAACTTGCGGCCCGTGTCGGCCTCGGAGCTGGTGTCGAGCTGCTCGATGTAGAACTGCGCGGCCACCTTGTGGGCCTCGACCAGGCGGATGCGCTCGCCGCGCTGGTGGGCGGGGTTGTACCCGCCCTCCTCGTACCGCAGCGTGATGCCCGCCTGGGCGGCGAGGCGCTCGACCGACTCGGAGAAGGTGAGGTGGTCGACCTTCATCACGAACGTGATGGTGTCGCCGCCTTCCTGGCAGCCGAAGCAGTGGAAGAGCCCCTTGCTCGGGCTGACCTGGAAGGACGGTGACTTCTCGTCGTGGAAGGGGCAGAGACCTTTCAGGTTTCCGCCGCCCGCGTTGCGCAGCTGGAGGTACTCGGAGACCACGGCGTCGATCGGGACCGCGTCCCGAACCGCCTTCACGTCCTCGTCGTTGATCCTTCCGGCCACGGATGGATTCTACGGTGAGGGTGTGACAGTCGAGCGCCGTCGTCGGTCACGGGACGAGACTGTCCAGCGGAACGTGCGGGTCGGCGAGCGCCTCGGTGTCCACCTGGGCCCGGGATCGGATCAGCTGCTGGATGGGCTCCGTGACGTCCCACACATTCACGTTCATCCCGGCCAGCACCCGTCCCTCCTTCACCCAGAAGGCGATGAACTCCCGCTTGCCGGCGTCGCCACGGATCACCACGTGGTCGTACGTCCCCGGGGGCGCCCAGCCCGAGTACTCGAGCCCGATGTCGTACTGGTCGGAGAAGAAATAGGGCACACGGTCGTACGTCAGCTCGCGGCCCAGCATCGCGCGGGCCGCCGCCGGGCCGCCGTTGAGGGCGTTGGCCCAGTGTTCGACGCGCAGCCGGGTGTCGAAGAGCGTGTGGTGGAAGGAGGCGACGTCGCCGGCCGCGTGGATGTCGGGGTCGGAGGTGCGCAGCCGCTCGTCGACCGCGATGCCGCCGCCGTGCGCACGGTCGGCGATCTCCAGTCCTGCGGCTTCGGCGAGGCCGGTCCGCGGGGCGGCGCCGATCGCGGCGAGCACGTCGTGCGCGGGGTGTTCCTCGCCGTCGTCGGTGCGGGCGGCGAGTACCAGGCCGTCCTGGCCGACGATCTCGGTGAGGCGGGCGCCGAAGTGGAAACGGACGCCGTGCTCGCGGTGCAGTTCGGCGAAGATCTGGCCGAGCTCGGGGCCGAGGACCGAGTGCAGCGGGGTCGCCTCCGGTTCGACGACGGTGACCTCGGCGCCGTACTCCCGGGCCGCCGCGGCGACCTCCAGGCCGATCCAGCCGGCGCCCGCGATCACGATGTGCCCGTTGTCCCGGCCCAGCGCGGTGAGGACGCCCTTGAGGCGTTCGGCGTGGGCGAGGCGGCGCAGGTGGTGGACGCCGGTGAGATCCGTGCCCGGGACGTCCAGGCGGCGGGGCTCGGCGCCGGTCGCGATGAGGAGCTTGTCGTAGCGCACGAGGGTGCCGTCGTCGCCGAAGCGGACCGTCTTCGCGCTCCGGTCGATCGCGTCGACGGTCTGGCCGAGGTGCAGCTCGATGTCGTTGCGCGCGTACCAGGCGGGTTCGTGGACGAAGACGCTGTCACGCTCCTCCTTGCCGAGGAGGTAGCCCTTGGAGAGCGGCGGGCGTTCGTAGGGGTGGTCGCGCTCGTCGCAGATCAGTATCACCCGCCCGGTGAACCCTTCGGCTCGGAGCGTCTCGGCCGCTTTCGCTCCGGCCAGTCCGCCTCCGACGATGACGAATGTCTGATCCGCGTCGACCACTTGATGCCTCCTCGTAAGGATGTCGCCCTAGGCGAGCGTCCCGCACGCAGCGTGATGCGGGAAGAGGGAGAGGCCCGATCAGGCCACGCAGGGTCACCCTTTTCGGGCCCCCTGGGGCCGCGTGGTGAGCCTGAGGTGCAGGGAACGCGCCGAGGCGTCGGTGAGTGAGGAGATGTGGTCGACGATCACGCGCTTGCGTGCCCGGTCGTCCGGGGCCTCGTCGAACAGGGCACGGAACTGCGGGTCCAGGCCGTCCGGGGCGCGGTCGGTGAGCACCTGGGCCAGCTCGGCGACGACGATCCGCTGATCGGCGCGGAGCCGCTCCTGCTCGGCGCGCTGCATGACGTACCGGTCGGCGACCGCCTTGAGGACGGCGCACTCCAGGCGCGCGGCGCGTGGGACGACCAGCTCCGCCGCGTACCGCGTGAGCCGCCCTGTGCCGTACCTCGCGCGCGTGGCGCCCTCCGCCGCCAGGCAGAAACGCCCGATGAGCTGGCTGGTCGCGTCCTTCAGCCGGGCCTGTGCGACGGCTGATCCGTCGTACCTGTGCGGCCACCACTCCTGTTCGAGGAGCCGGTCGAGGGCTTCGGCGAGCTCTTCGGGGTCGGTGTCCGCGGGCACGTACCGCCCGATGGCCACCGCGAAGACCGCCTGCCGTTCCGGTTCGGCGTGCAGGCAGTTGGGGTCGATGTGGCCCGCGTGCAGACCGTCCTCGACGTCGTGCACCGAGTACGCCACGTCGTCCGCCCAGTCCATGACCTGGGCCTCGAAGCACGTACGGGTGCCGGGGGCGCCCTTGCGGATCCAGTCGAAGACCGGCCGGTCGTCCTCGTAGACCCCGAACTTCCGCGACTTCGGGTCGGCCGGGTGGGCGCCGCGCGGCCAGGGGTACTTGGTGGCGGCGTCGAGGGCGGCGCGGGTGAGGTTGAGGCCGACGCTGACGAGTTCGCCGGTCGTCCTGGAGCGTACGAAGTGCTTCGGCTCGATGCGGGTGAGCAGGCGCAGTGACTGGGCGTTGCCCTCGAAGCCGCCGCAGTCCGCGGCGAATTCGTTGAGCGCCTGTTCGCCGTTGTGCCCGAAGGGCGGATGTCCCAGGTCGTGGGAGAGGCAGCACGCCTCGACGAGGTCGGGGTCGCAGCCGAGAGCCGCACCCAGCTCGCGGCCGACCTGGGCGCACTCCAGGGAGTGGGTCAGCCGGGTGCGGGGGCTGGCGTCCCAGATCTGGCTGCTGGTGCCGGGCGTGACGACCTGGGTCTTGCCCGCGAGGCGGCGCAGGGAGGCCGAGTGCAGTACGCGTGCGCGGTCGCGCTGGAAGGCGGTGCGCCCGGGACGCTTGTCGGGCTCGACGGCCCAGCGCTCGGTGGAGGTGTCGTCGTACGCGAACCCGTCCTGTCCGTCGGGTGTGGCGTGGTCGTCGGGTGCCTTCGGGTCGATGCTTTCGGTCTTCGGTGCGGTGCCTTCCATGCCCCGACAGTAAACGCAGCCAGTGACAAACGGGGCATGGCCGTCCGCTCGGGGCTGTGCTTCAGGCCGTGGCCAGCGTGCGTTCCGGGGTGGGCTCGGGGGTCGCGAGGGCCTGGTCGTAGCGGTGCAGGACCAGGCGGGCCATCGCCGGGTGGTCACCCAGGGGCTCGGCTGCGATCCCGGGGACGGCCTCGGCGCACTCGGTGGCGAAGCGGCCGGGGGCGGTGAAGTACGAGGCGACGGCGATGCGGTGACGGCCTCGGGCGGCCATGGCGCGCACGGCGGCGGGGACGGTGGGCGCGGCGGCGGACGCGTACGCCGGGACGACGGGAACGCCCAGGCGCTCGGCGAGCAGGTGGGCGGTGCGGCGGGTGTCGAGTCCCGCGTCGGGGTCGCGGGACCCGGCGGCGGCGAGGACGACGCCGCTCGACCGGCGCGCCGAGTCGCTCATGCCCGTCCGCCAGCCGGCCTCGACGAGCCGCGCGTACAGCGTCTCCACGAGCAGGGGGTGCGGTCCGAGCGGGGCGGCGACGCGGGTGTGGAGCGGCGCGGGGGCGGCTGCCGCGGCCTCGGGGATGTCCCGCTTGACGTGGTAGCCGCGGCTGAGCAGCAGCGGCACGAGGACGGCCTGACCGCCCTCGCTGCCCGTGAGTGACGCGAGTGTGTCGGGCAGCAGCGGCTCGTTCAGTTCGATGTGTCCGAGGTGGACGGACAGATGGGGGCGGAGCTCGCGGACCCGCTCGATCAGGGTGCGTACGGTGTGCAGCGCGCGCGGGTCGCGGCTGCCGTGCGCGACGAGGACGAGCGCCGGAGGTACGGGACGGCGTGCGCCGTTGAGCGAGACGAGGCTGAGTTGACTGCCGAGCCGACTGGTGATCGCGTTCATGAGTTGCGCCGTACTGTCGAGGTGGGCGCCGACGAGCGGCCGTGGGCCACCGGGGCCGGGCGAGGACTCGTCGTGTGCGGGGTTCGACGCCGTCATGGCGCCGATCCTGACGGTACGAGGTTGCCGCGCCGTTGCGCGGGTATGACGGGTGTTTTCCGGGGGTTCACGGTCGGGCGCGGCGCTGTGTGAGCGGCCGTGACCTGCGCCTGCGGCGGACCGAGTGAAGCTGATCACTCCATGGAAGCGAACCGGATCACTGTTCGACGCGTCCTCCATGGTCGAGGCCACCTGGGGAGGGGACCGCCCGATGCGCCACCTGAAGCTGCCGAAGCCACGCCTGCCGCGTCTACCACGCCTGCCCCGCACGCGTGCCGGGCAACGGCGCGCCGTACAGGGGTTCGTACTGCTCTGCGTGCTGGCGCTGCTTCCCTCGACATGGATGTACGTCGTGACGGGCGACCGGCTGCGTACGACGGCGGACGCCCCGCGTACCGAGGTGGCCGTGGTCTTCGGCGCCGGGTTGTGGAACGGCGAGCCGTCCCCGTACCTCGCCAACCGCCTCGACGCGGCGGCCCAGCTGTACCGCACGGGGCGTGTCGAGGTCGTCCTCGTCACCGGCGACAACAGCCGCGAGGACTACGACGAACCGGACGCGATGCGCACGTATCTGAGCGAGCACGGCGTGCCCGACGGACACATCGTCAGCGACTACGCGGGCTTCGACACCTGGGACTCCTGTGTGCGGGCCAAGAAGATCTTCGGCGTCGACCGGGCCGTGCTGATCAGCCAGGCCTTCCACATCCGCCGCGCCGTCACCCTGTGCCAGGAGGCAGGCATCGAGTCGTACGGCGTCGGGCTCGACGCCAAGCATGACCTGACCTGGTACTACGGGGGCGCCCGGGAGATCCTGGCAGCGGGGAAGGCCGCGCTGGACGCGGTGTTGCAGCCGGATCCGCGGTTCCTTGGGCCCAAGGAACCCGGGGTTGGACAGGCCCTGGCGGCGGCGGGCGAATGATGGCGGTCACCGACCTCACCCCCGCGGAACGCCGGGTCTGGGAGGCCTTCCCGCTCGGCGAGGGGATCGATTTCCGCGAGAGCGCCGACGAGGACTCCTCGGCCGGCCCGTCGTGGGGTCCCGAGCGGACCGTACGCGCCGAGGTGCTGCGGGCGCTGCTGATCGACGGACCGGCCCACGACGGTGAGATCGCCGGCCTGAAGCTGACGGGCGCGCGCATCACGGGACAGCTGGATCTCACGTACGGGACGGTCCGGCACGCCGTGCGGCTGCGGTCCTGTCACTTCGAGCAGACCCTGACGCTCTACGGGGCGGAGGTCCGCGCCCTGGTGCTGAGCGACTCGGTGCTGCCCGGGCTGACCGCGGGAAACCTGCGCGTCGACGGGGCGCTGCGGCTCAGCTGCTCCCGTATCACCGGCCCGGTGCGGCTCCAGGGGGCGAAGATCTCCGGTGCCGTGTTCGTGAACGGGGCCCGTCTGGGCCTCCCGACGACATTGGACACCCCGGACTCCGACACTCCCGAGGAAGCGGCACTCCAGCTGAACCACGCGGACATCGGCACCGACCTGTGGGCCGTCGGCCTCGTCGCCCACGGCCAGGTCCGGCTGAACGGGGCCACGGTCGGCGGCCAGGTGAACCTCGACGACGCCGAGCTGCACGCGCCCGGCGGCACCTCCCTGCACGCCGAGACTCTCTCCGTCGGCACCGACCTGCGGGCCATGCGGCTGCGCGCCCATGGCCGGGTCAACCTCCGTAGCGCCCGGATTCCGCACCAGCTCAACCTCGCCTACGCCCGGCTGTCCCACCCCGAAGGGCAGGCCCTGCGCGCCAGCAGCTGTGTCATCGGCGAGCTGTGGCTGCGCGACGCCGCCCCGATCGAGGGCACCGTGAACCTGCGCCGCTCCCAACTGGACCTCCTGCACGTCCCTCCGGAAGTGTGGCCCGCTCGCGTCAGGATCGACGGCCTCAGCTACCGCACCCTCGCCCCGCATCTCCCCGCGAGGGAGCGACTGCCGCTGCTGGAAAGGGAGGAGGGCGGCTATCTCCCGTACGCCTACGAGCAGTTGGCCACCGCGTACCGCACCGGGGGTGACGACGCCGCGGCACGCACCGTCCAGCTGGCCAAACTCCGTCGACACCGCAGTACCCTGCCCCGCTACGCCCGGTTCTGGGGCCACTTGCAGGACGCGACCGTCGGTTACGGCTTCCGCCCGATGCGCGCGGCCGGCTGGCTGCTGTTGCTGCTGTGCACCGGCGCCGTGGCCTTCGCGGCGCACCATCCGCACGCCCTGAAGCCCGCCGAGGCACCGGTGTTCAACCCCGTCTTCTACACCCTCGATCTGCTGCTTCCCATCATCGACTTCGGTCAGGAAGGGGCCTTCGCACCGCGCGGCGGGTATCAGTGGCTCGCCTACCTGCTGATCGCCACCGGCTGGATCCTGGCGACGACGATCGCGGCGGGTGTGACGCGCTCGCTGAGCCGCCAGTGAACCGCCGGCAGCCGAGCGCCGGGGCGGCACCCGGGGCCGCCCTCGCGGCGCCCTCCGTCCCGCCGGGAGGCTCTGACAGTGCGCCGTCCAGGTAGTACGGCCCTTGCGTGACGATGGGGTTGACCACGCGCTAGTCGGCGGCGGAGGCGTTGGCGCCGGCCGCTGCATCGGGGGAGGTCGGAGCATCCGTTCCTGAGTTCTCGTCCGAGGAGCGCAGGACGAGCCCGATACTCAGGGCCGCTCCGGTGGCCGCGGCGCTCAACGCGAGGGCGCGTCGCCTCGAGATGTCGCCGTCGGACACGGCCGGACCCCCGGCGCGGGGCAGGGACAGCAGCAGCGGCAGCCGCAGCGGCAGGGACACAGGGCGGCCACTCGCACAGGTGCAAACACCTTCAGGCGTGCCAGTCCCCACCCTCGATGAGCTTGCCGCGGGCCCGCAGCCGGGCGGCGACCGCGGGTGCGGCCACGTACACCCAGGCCAGTACGGCCGCCCCGTCCGCACACGTCACCTCGCGCGCGACGCGCTCGTACAGGTTGCAGGGGTCGCCGGGCGCGTACTCCTCCAACTCGTCGAGCACGGCGAGCAGTTCGTCGTAGGCCTCGGGCAGTGCGGTGACCAGTTCCCCGCTCACCACTCCCCCCGCTCCCCCGAGTTCTTCGACGGCGTACGGATAGCCGGGTCCTTCGTACAGCAAAGCCCCCCGCAGCCGTCCCGGCGCCTCGGACTCCGTACGCCCGCGCAGGAAGAGGTCGTGGTTGCGCTCGCCGGGGCGCAGGGTGCCGTAGACGAAGAAGGGGTACCTCACGCGTCCTTTCCTCCTCCACACCAGGCGGCTGCGCCTCCGGTCGGCGCTTCACCACGCTCAGAGTGGCTGGACGAGGATGACACGGCGACCGTCAGCACAGCCCAGAGACGTAGTACGAAACGATGGCACCCAGAACCGTCGCCTCGCACCGGTCCCGTTCACCCCTCGCCGCAGTCGATCCACATCCGTACGGATCTCGGCCGATCGTGCCCGCCGTCGGCACTCCTGAACACCTCGACGTTCCGCATCTTGGCCAAGTGGTCATCCGCGGGCGGAGCGTAGGCGATGCGGTAGTTCAAGCGGCACCCCTCCTCTCTGCCTCGTCCGCCGCCGGCCGCTCCAGGAGCGCGTCGGCCTCCGAGTCGGGCACGGCCTCCGGCATCCGGTGCCGCATCTCCGCGTGGATCTCATCCGCCCCGGCCTCGTTGACGGCCCCCCGCCGCCATCGCCATACGCGACGCGACTCCCTGCACCCCACCGGTGCTTCCCTCCACGTCACCCCCACCCTCCGGACGGCCTTCCGCGTCGCTCTCACCACCCCTCAGTGCGACTTCCGTCGGGATTGATCCGGCAGAAGGACAGAGGCCCCGGCTCGTCCCGACCCGACAACCACCGAGCCGGGGGCCCGGGACCACGGAGGTCACGTCTGTGTTGGACGTGGCTCCCTGGCGATCAACGCTTACGTGCCGCTCCGGTGGAGGGACTCCAGGACGGCCTGTTCGGTCTCGGAAAGGCGCAACGTCCCGGCGGCGACGTTCGCGGCCAGGTGGTCCGGGTTGCCGGTACCGGGGATGGCCAGCACATGCGGCCCGCGGTGCAGCGTCCAGGCCAGCCGGATCTGCGCGGGGCTCGCCCCGTGGTCGCGCGCGACGGCAAGCACTTCGTCACTGTCGGTGCCGCGCGCGCCCGCCTCGCGCCCGGCGGCGGCGATCGCGTAGAACGGCACGAACGCGACACCCCGCTCGCCGCAGGTACGCAGGAACTCGTCGTGGTCGGGCCGGACACCAATGCCGTACGGGTTCTGTACGCAGACCACCGGCGCGATGGCCTGGGCCTCGTCGAGGTGTTCGGGACGGACGTTGGAGAGGCCCAGGTGGCGGATGAGCCCGGCGTCGCGCAGTTCGGCCAACGCGCCGAATCGTTCGGCGATCGAACCGGTGCCGACGATGCGCAGGTTCACCACGTCGAGGTGGTCACGGCCGAGCTGGCGCAGGTTCTCCTCGACCTGGCCTCGCAGTTGCTCCGGGGTGGCATGCGGCAGCCAGGCACCCGAAGGGTCGCGGCCCGGCCCGACCTTGGTGGTGATGACGAGGTCGTCCGGGTAGGGGGCCAGCGCCTGGTTGATCAGTTCGTTGGCGGAGCGCAGCGGTGAGAAGTAGAACGCGGCGGTGTCGATGTGGTTCACGCCGAGCTCAACGGCGTCTCGCAGCACGCCGATTGCCCGGTCACGGTCGCTCGGAGCGGCGTCGGCCGCGAACGCCTCGCCGCGCTGTGTCAGGCGCATCGCACCGAAACCGATCCGGTTGATCTCCAGGTCGCCACCGAGCTTCCAGGATCCCGATTCAGCAGCGTTGATCGTCTTTGGGGAGGTCATGCCAGGGATGATCTCCCCTCGGTAAACTGGCCGCCATTGATTCAGTCATGTGTGAATCCTTAGGGTGGCCATGCAGGATGAACTGGTGTTCTCGGCGAGTGATCTGGCTCAGATGCGGTTCGCCGTCTCGCCGATGTGGGAGGTCGGAACCAGCTTCAAGCTGCTGAACTCCGGCTCCGCACATCCCGTACACCGGCCCTGGGCCGAGCAGGTACGGCCTCGGGTCGCGTCCGCGGGGCTCGACCGGGGCTGGCTCGCCGAGCTGATCCCGCCCTCGGGATACGTGCCCGACTTCCTCAACCCGGCGGCCGCCGGACCGGCCCCGACCCTGGCAGTGGAGTTGGCCGGGATCCTGGCCAGTCCCGCCGTCCGGGTACGCCGGGAACTCGACCGTCTGGGGCAGGAGCAAGGGCGGCTGGGACCGAGGTCGCGGACCCTGTACGCCGAGCCGCGATCCCTCTTGGTCCGGGTTGCGGAAGAGATCAGGACTTACTGGGAGTTGGCGCTCGCCCCCTACTGGGCACGGATCCGGACCGTACTCGACGCCGACATCTTCCACCGCGCCCGGCAGGTCGCCGAGCACGGCACGGGCCACCTCTTCAACGATCTGCACCCGTCGTTGAGTTGGGACGACGACGCGCTACGGCTCGCCCGCCGACAGGGGACCCTGTCCCGGCAGACTGCGGGCGCGGGGCTGTTGTTGATCCCCTCGGCCTTCACCGGACCGGGCCCGCTCACCCGGGTGACACCACCGGAGCCGCCTCAACTGGCATACCCGGCGCGTGGAGTCGGCGCACTGTGGGAACCCCGGCCCTTCACCGGGACCGACGCCGTCGCCGCCGTACTCGGCCGCTCGCGGACCATGCTGCTGAGCGAACTGGAAACTCCGGCCTCCACCACCGAGTTGGCCCGCCGTACGGGGCTCTCGCCGGCCGGGGCCTCCCAGAACCTCACCGCGCTGCGCGACGCCGGCCTGGTCAGCGCCCATCGCGCCGGCCGCTCCGTCCTCTACGCCCGCACCGCCGCCGCCGAATCCGTTCTCGCCGCCGGCGAGTGTCCCGGCAACAGCTCACACAACCAGGTTGTTATTGCGAGTAATATGCAACAAGCTTGAGTGGCCCTTACCGCCTGCCCTGGACGCGGAGCCATTTCATGCCCAACCTGCTGCCGGATGCCGGACCTCAGCGTGTTCTCGCCGCCTCGAACTTCGTCTACACCATCGGCAGCGGTCTTTACCTGACCGCTGGGGTCCTGTACTTCACCCAGGCGGTTCACCTTCCGGCGGCCCAGGTGGGGCTGGGACTGGGCATCGCCGGTTTCGTCTCGCTCGCGCTGGGCGTCGGCGCGGGGCACCTCGCGGACAGGTACGGGGCGCGCGGCGTGTACGCGGTCACGCTCGTCGTCCGGGCGATGGCGACCGCCTCCTTCGTACTGGCGGACAGCTTCTGGCCGTTCGTGCTGGCGGTGTGCGCGGCCACCGGGGCGCAGGCCGCCGGAGTGGCCGCGCGCAGTCCGCTCGTCAGGCGCTACGGAGGGGACCGGCCGCAGGAGTTCCGGGCCTACCTCCGTTCCGTGACCAACGTAGGGATCTCCCTCGGCGCGCTGCTGGCGGGTTGGGCGGTCCAGGTCGGCACGCACAGCGCCTACCAGCTTCTCGTCCTCGGTATCGCGGTCTCCACCGCGACCTCGGCGGTCGTCCTGGTCCGCCTGCCCCCGGTCACGCCTGCCCCCGCAACCGGTGGCGGCCCACGCTGGATCGCCCTGCGGGACCGCCCCTACCTCCTGCTCACCGTCCTCGACGGCGTCATGGCCATCCAGTTCAAGGTGATCACCGTGGCCCTGCCGCTCTGGCTGGTCACGGCCACCACCGCGCCGCACTGGCTCATCTCGGGCACCATGCTCGTCAACACCCTGATCGTCATCGCGTTCCAGGTACGAGCCAGCCGCGGCATCGACTCCCCCACGGCCGGCGGAAGCGCCTACCGCCGGTCGGGCGTGGCCTTTCTCGCCTCCTGCTCCCTGATCTCCCTGTCCGCGGGGATCCCGGCATGGGCTGCCGCCGCACTGCTGATGTCCGCGGTGGTGGTCCACGCGATCGGCGAACTGTGGCACTCCGCCGCGGGCTTCGAGGTCTCCTTCGCCCTCGCCCCCGAGCGCGCCACCGGCCAGTACCTCGGCGTGTTCGGCCTGGGCGCCGGCCTGGCCGAAGCCCTCGGACCGGTCCTGCTCATCTCGCTCTGCATCACCTGGGGCCGCCCCGGCTGGTACGTCGTCGGAGCACTGTTCGCCCTCACCGGCCTGGCGGCACCACTCGCCGTCCGGTGGGCACAGCGTCAACAGCACACCGAGCGGGCTCAGTCCGAGGCCCTGACAAAGGTGCCTCAATAAGGTGGTGAACCGTGATCGCCCGAGCGGCAGACTGACCGCATGATCGGATCAGACCCCAAGCAAGACCTTCGTGTCGTTCTTCAGGATGCTCGCGACGCTCTGCTCCGGAAGCTTGAAGGGCTGTCGGAGTACGACATCCGCCGACCGATGACTCCGACCGGCACCAACCTGCTGGGGCTGG
The DNA here is from genome assembly GCF_042721055.1 of Streptomyces sp. NPDC058470. NCBI lineage: Bacteria > Bacillati > Actinomycetota > Actinomycetes > Kitasatosporales > Streptomycetaceae > Streptomyces > Streptomyces sp. NPDC058470. Next base: position 98,468 of record NZ_JBHXMF010000031.1, on the reverse strand, counting down.
TCAAGCACCTGACCGGTGCAGAGGCCGTGTACCTCGGTGACACGTACGGCAGGCCGTTCGGTGGGCCGCCGCCGCCCTGGGTCCCCGGCAGCGACGCCGAGCCGGACTCGGACCTCTGGGCGACCGCCGACGAGACCCGGGAGGAGATGATCGGGCAGTACCGCCGTGCATGCGCCCACGCGGACGCAACGATCGAGGCGCTGGATCTCGACGTGGTCGGCCACCTGCCCGGGGGTGAGGGGAAACCGATAACGCTCCACCGGACACTCGTCCATATGATCGCCGAGACCTGCCGGCACGCCGGGCACGCCGACATCGTCCGGGAACTCATCGACGGGACCGTGGGACAGCGGACCGGGAACGACAACAGGGCACCCGGCGACGCGGCATCGTGGGAGAAGCGTCGACGTCGGCTGGAGAGTGCGGCTCAGGAAGCAGCAACTCGCCACGCCCGCCCGGAAACTGCCGGGTGACGACCGGCCACGACAGGACCGCGGCCCAGGTGCCTCCCCACTCTGTGCAGCGGGCTGTGCGTGGCGGCGAACCTCGCGCGTCAGCGCGCAACCGAGCGCGCGACCCGGAACCCCACGTCGTCGACCTGGAAGGTCGGGTGGCTGCGTCGTCGTACGGAGGAACGGCAGCTCCAGTGTTCGTCGAACCAGCCGCCGCCGCGCAGCACACGATAGGTGCCGTAGACCTCGGGGTCGTAGGTGTCCCAGCACCACTCCCAGACGTTGCCGAGCATGTCGTGGAGGTCCCACGGGTTGGGGCGCTTGCCGCCCACGTGGTGGATTCGGTCGTGGGAGTTGGCGCGGTACCAGGCGATCTCGTCGAGCGGTCCGTAGCGCGGTCCGCTCGTACCGGCACGGCAGGCGTGTTCCCACTCGGCCTCGGTCGGCAGTCGGTAGCCGTCGGCGGAGGTGTCCCACTCGATGTCCTCGGCGTCGAGGTCGTAGGCGGGCGCCAGACCGTCGCGCCGGGACAGGGCGTTGCAGAACCGGACGGCGTCCCACCAGGAGATGTCCGCGACGGGGAAGCGGTCCTCATCGGCGGCGCTCGGCCGCAGGCCGGTCACCTGTGTGTACAGCATCCGCGTCACCGGGAACGCCCCGAGCCGATAGGGCGCGAGCTCGACCGACCAGACGCGCTGCGTGCGCCGGTCCGACAGCCTGACCTCACCCGGCGGGATGGCGATCATCTCGTGCCCTGCACTCGTGTCCATGAGGGGGTGATCCTAGCTATCCGTGCAGCCAGATCCGCAGCGGACCGACCGGTTCGAAGCCCTGGCGGACGGCTGCCGCCAGGTCGTTCCCGTGCTCGTAGCCGACCACCGGCAGGGTGGGGAACAGCCGGTGCACCGCGTCCAGAACGGCCAACCAAGCCGCGTCAGGGCCGCCGTCCAGGGCGAAGACATTGGAGATGCCGACCACTTGGGCACTCCGGCTCGCCACCGCTCCGGCGGTCACGCCACCCCCGGGAGACCGCGCCGCGATGACGAAGGTGTCGGGGTCGTCGAGCAGTTCGGGTCGGAAGAGGTCCGCGTTTCCGCCCCCGTCGTCCCACGCGAACGCCCAGTCGCCAAGTGTGTCCGGGTCATCCACCACCTCCCAGGCGAGATGCGGGGCGACGGCGGGCGCGCCCGCCGGACGGTGGATCCACTCCGCCTCGAACAGCACCTGGAAGCCCGCCCCCGTCAGGTCGAGGTCGGCGAAGCTGTCCTTGACGGAGGCGCCGGGCGCGGCGGTGTCGATGCGTGCGGTCAGCGCGGCCGAGTCGGCGCCGGGCGCCAACGTCACCGCGTCGGGGTAGTACAGCGGCGTACGGGCCGGGGCGGCCCAGGCCTGCATCCCGAACTCGCCCACCACGTCGTGCGATCGGCTCATCACCGCGCACCACTCGGCGTTGTTGCGGGCGGCCCTCTCGACCAGAAGCTTCTTCGGCATCGTCACGGACTGATCATGACCTGCGCCGACCGGGCACACCCGCCGTAGGACGGACACTCGATGTCACGGACGGGCAGCGCTCCCGCCTCGCCGACCGACCAATGCGACCGAGCGCTTCCGTGACGAGTACGACAGGTGAAGTAGTCGTGCCGGGTTTCGGAACTGCGCGGAGCGATGTCGAAGCGTGCGGAGATGCCGCCCTCGCCGAAGCCTCAGACGGCAGGAACAGCATGTCGGACGAGGCCAGCCCCTGGCTACGGCTGCGTGTATTGGCCGTACGTCGTCCCCAGGACCCACAGAGTCAGCCCCCTTCTCGCGCCGGGCACACGCTGCCGAGACGCGACACTCGCCAGCCGTCCCCAAGGACTCCGCCCCGGTTGTCGAGCAGCGCCACCGAACGCGCCCGTACCGCCTCCCTCAGTGCCTCCCCCCGCAGCGCGGGGTCCGCGTCGAGGGCGCCGACGAGGGCAGTCACCGCGGTCCTTGCCCGGCGTACCGCGCACATCTGCGGGTGTACGGCCCACACCTCGCGGCCGTCCGCCATCCCGGCCAGCACACCGAACGAGCCCAGGCCGCAGTCCACCGGGACGAGCACCGGGCCGGCACCGCCCCGTGCGAACCGCTCGAACTGTTCCTGCGGCGCCAGCACGGCCAGTACGCCCCCCGGCCGCAGCGCGAGCTCCGCCGCCGCAGCCGCCGTCCCCACCCCGTGCGCCAGTGCCGCCCAGGCGGGGCCCTCGTCATGCGCCACCGAGAGCGCCTTCGCGCCCAGCGCCACTGCTCCCTCGACGATCGTGCGGGCCAGTGCGTCCTCGTCGGGTGCCCAGCTCAGCGCGGGCGCCCCGGCGCGTACGAACGGCAGAAAGCAGGGCAGTCCGGCAGCTTGGTACACGGGCAGGGCGCTGCGAGCGCCGACTGCATGGCTGTGGCCGACCACCGCCGTGCAACCGGCGCCGACGACGGCGTCAGCGACCCCCGGGATCTCGTCGTACACCTGCCACTCGGCAAGGTCCGGGCATGCGGACCGAGCCCGGTCGACCCGGCCGAGGAGGACCGTACCCCAGACCGTGCGCGGCCCGGTCAACGGGGCGACGACGGCGATCCTCGGCCGGAGCACCGGGTCAGCCCCAGATGAGAGAGTCGCCGGCGGCCGAGGTCACAGCCTGCGGTTCGGCGCCGGCGATCGTGGCGGCCGCGCTGAGGACGAGCACCGGGGCGAGCACCGCGACTACTCCGCAGAGCAGGCGTGTACGACGCGAGGACGCGGAAAAGGACGGGACGGAAGAGACGGACGCAGGCATGAGAATTCCCCCTGTAGGTGTTCGTTCTGTTGACCAGCATGTTCCGGCGAGCTCATCAGCGGCTACGGCCAGGGGAGTTCCGGGACCGGACATGGCCAGGGGAGGACGCCTTCCACGCACCCTGGTCCGCATTACGGACAGATCCGTCCATGGAACGGGATCATTCATAAGATCATTTACGTGCGGGCATCGGGGAGCGCGGCTCACGGAATGGGGGGCGGACGGGGTGGACGCACGTGCAAGGGCGCAAGAGCTCTATCGCATTGCCCTCGACGATGCCTCTTGGAGCCCCGAGCTCCTCACAGAGGACCGCGGCTGGAGCGGTACGGAGTTCGCCGAGGCGCTCCAACTGCTTGGCCGGCTCGGCTTGTTCGTACCGTCGCCCGACACCCGGAACGGCTGGACAGCGCTCGCTCCCGACACCGCCCTGCGGAATCTGCTCCTTGAGGAGGAGCAGCAGACGGGCACGCTGCTCAGCGCCGTCCAGCAGACCCGGTCCGCGCTCGCGCAGGTCGTCGCGGACTTCCAGCCCGTACACGCCCGTGAGCTCTCCTCCGTACAGATGGAGACAGTGACAGGCGCGGCCAATGTGTCGGCGGCCCTGGAGGACGCCTCACAGCGCGTCGAGGTGGAGGTCCTGTCGCTGCATCCTGGCCGTGCACTGCCCCCCGGCATGATCGAGGCGGGCTTCGAACGGGACCAGCTCGCATTGGGCCGCGGCGTAGGCATCCGTACCATCCATCTCGGCTCCGCGGCCGCCGTACCGCACATGGCCGGCTATCTGCGCCGCCTCGGCAGCGCGGGCGCCCAGGTGCGCACGGCACACACGCTTCCGCTGCGTCTGATCGTGGTGGACCACTCGCTGGCGATCGTGCCGGCTCCGCAGGCCGCTGACGGGGAGATCGCCGCTGTCGTGTTGCGCAGCGAGACCTTGGTCGACGTGTTCAGAGGCATCTTCGAGCACTACTGGGCGGGCGCGAGCGTGCTGACCGACACGGCTGCCGGAGCCGAACCCGGCGATGGTGACTGGCGGCCGACCGGCCGTCACCGCGAGCTTGTACGGATGCTCGCCGGCGGACTGACTGACGAGGCGATGGGCCGCAAGCTCGGAGTCTCCGAACGCACGGTCCGCCGTTTCGTCTCCGAGCTGACCGAAAGGCTAGGCGCGTCCAGTCGTTTCCAGGCCGGTGTCTGCGCCGCCCGTCTGGGCTGGCTCGATGACTGATCCGGCCGGCTCCGTCCCGCCCACAGCCGCCGCCCGCTGCTCCGCCCCGTCCACGGCCGCCGCCCGCTGCTGCGGTACGGCCGCGGTCCGCCCCCACGCCGTCCCCGCGAGCACAAGCAGCGCGCCCACGAGGCCGATCCACCCAGGCCGGTCGCCCGCCAGGGAGATACCGACCACCGCAGCCCACACCGGCTCCGTCCCGAGCAACAGACTGACTCGGGAGGGAGACGTCTTGCGTACCGCCCACATCTGAACGAAGAACGCGAACAGCGTGCAGAACACCGACAGGTAGAGCAGCCCCAGCCAGTCCCCGGTCCCGAAGTCCGCCGCGGCCGCCCACGGCGTGCTCCCGGTCCCCGGTATCGCCGAGAGCAGCGCGAACACCACTACGGCGCTGCCCAGTTGGACCGTGGTCATCGACAACGCATCCGCGCCCTGCACCGACTCCATGCGCGACATCGCGAGAACGTGGACGGTACGGGCGACGGCCGCACCCAGCATCAACAAGTCCCCGAGCGACGGATCGCTGAAGCCGGAGCCCTGTGTCAGGAGCAGCACGCCGAGCACCGAGAGCCCCGCCGCGGCAACGAAGGACCGCGGCAGCCTCGTCCCGCGCATCCGACTCTCCGCGATCGGCGTGAAGATCATGGTGAGGCTGATGATGAGCCCGGCGTTGGTCGCCGAGGTGTGCACGACGCCGTACGTCTCAAGCAGGAAGATTCCGGCCAGGATCAGCCCAAGGACGCCGGCCCCGCCCAGCTGCGCACCTCTCAGCGCCCGCAGCTTCCGCCACCCGGCGACGACCAGGACGGGCAGCACCACGGCGAACCGCAACACGAGCACCGCCAGCACGGTCTGCGTCGTGGTGACGCCCTTGGCAGCGAGGTAGCTGGAGCCCCACACCACTGCGACCAGCAGGACGGGCAGATCGGTCAGCCAGGCACGGCGGGCCGCGGTGACGCTCACAGGGACTCCTCAAGGGCTCTGTCGGGACGGCTGCGGCTCAGCGCGCAGTGTAGGCGATCACCAATACGTCGCGGTGGGCCGCACGTTCGGGGTCCACCGGCTGCACCGGGGTCACCGAGTGCAGTGTGCGTCGGTCGTCGCCGAGCAGCAGGTCACCCGCCTCGGACAGCGTAGTGGTGAGCAGGTGTTCGCCCTCGTCGGTGTAGACGCCGCTCTCGCCGCCGGTGACGTTGACACGGCCGATCATCAGGGAGGTGATGAACGTGACCCCGTCGCGGTGCCTGCCTTCCGGCGCGGGCTGGCCCTTCTGGTCGGCGGAGGCATGGATGCGGTACGGGTGAAGTTTTACGTTCCACGCCGTAGTGGCGTCGACGGCGCTGAAGATCCGGCCGAGTTCGACGAGCACTGAGCGCAACAGCGGGTCACCGACGAACGAGTCGGTCAGCGGATCGAAGGCGCGTTCGACACCGCCGTTGAGCGGGTTGATGTCAGATTCCTGAAGGTAGGGGGCGTGCTCCAGGAGCGTCAGCTCACCGGCGGCCGGGTCGAGCTCGAACTGGCCGTACCGGCGGAAGCGGTAGGTACCGCCGTCGGCCATGTACCTGTCGAGGGTGAGTTCGTCCCAGTGCGCTGCGAACCGCGCCCAGTCGGCACTGTCGGCGCCGGCCAGGGCGGAGAGCGCGGCCGCGGGCATCAGATGGCCGCCGGGCCCGGCGAGGGCGGCGGCAGCCTCGGCGGCGACAGGGTGGACAACGGCAGTGGTCATGGAAGGGCTCCGTACGTATCGGTGGATCGGCGTTCTGCGCCGGGAGCGATCGGTGGTCCGGGACCGCGTCGACGGATCAAGCCGCGGCGAGCAGCGCCCCTGCGCGGGCGAACGGTGCCGACTCCGCGTCGATGGCGCGCTCTTCCCAGATCTCCCGATCCCGCAGATAGAGCGGCCGTCCCGCCCTGATGGAGCGCGTGTCGGCGCCGCCGGTGCGCAGCCGCCATGTCACGGACCCGGTGGTGCGGGACGCGCAGACGTCCATGAACGCCTGGACGGTCAACCGCAGTTCACCGAACCAGCGGCCCTCAAGGGCCTCGCGGGTCCACACCTGCTCCAGGTGGCGCTTCTCCCGGATGAGTTCGGCGTCCAGGCAGGCGCTCTCGACGTGCCGGTAGCTGCTGAGCAGGAGCCAGGCAGCGGGCATCTCGCGGATCTCGAGCACCTTCTCGCCGTGGTCGAGGTGCTCGAGTCCGGAGTAACGGCCCAACCCGTACGCACCGACCCGCTTGTTGAGTCGGCCGACCAGTTCGGTCAGTGTCAGCGGCTCGCCGTCGAGGGCGACGGGCAGCCCGTTCTCGAAGGTGACCGTGAGGTCGTCGGTCTCGCCGGGTGCGGCGGTCGGTCGGCTCCAGGCATACATCTCCTCAGGGACCTCGTGCAGTTCGGGGTCGTCGAGGATGCCCGACTCGAACTCGCGGCACCACAGGTTGGAGTCACCGCTGACGATCCTCCCGGCGAGCAGGTCGACACCCGCGGCCCGCAGTTCGACGAGCTTGTCGTCCCGGGTGACCGGCTCCAGGTCGTACGGGCTGCCGTACGCGCCCTCGTAACCGAGCAGCCGCAGCGCCCCGTTGAGCCGGCGCAGGGTGTTCTGCGAGCGGTTGGCGGTGTGCAGCACGGCCTGGGAGCCGAGAGTGCGGGCCAGCTCGACGGCACTGTGGGCTATCAGCGGGCGGCTCAGCGTGGAGCTGACCGGGTGGATGCCGAGATAGACGGCCTGGGCCGCGATCGCCGGCGCGACATACCGCCCGGCGAACTCCTCCCTGCGATCAAGAATGTGGATCGTCGCCCCAAGCGCCTCGGCGACCTGGCGCTTGTACGAGCTGGACTCGTCCTCGCCGATGTCCACGCTCACCGCGTGCACGTCCCGCACACCCATCCGGCGCAACCGCAGCAGGAGATACGAGCTGTCCAAGCCCCCACTGAACAGGGTCACGACCGGACGGTCAGGGTCGAGCTCTTCGAGCTGAGAAAAGGAACGTATGAGCGGGGCCCGCATGGCCTCTCCAACCTCTGTACTGGTCACGGAGGTCGAGACTTCCGTGCACGACGGCGCCCGACAATGGCTTCCGGGCTTCCGGGCCCGGCCATGGCCGGGCCCGGAAGCCCCGCTGAGCGCCCAGGTCGGGCCATCAGGACGGGGCCCAGCGGCGGACTGCGGCGGGGCGGAGGGCATGGGCAATCTCGGGGCCGGGGCCGGGGCCGGGGCCGGGGCCGGGGCCGGTAGCGATGGACTCGACTGTGGCTGTCTTCATGGCAGACAGACAGCCACGTACCTCGACTTCCATCGAGGTCACGTGGACACAACGAGCGGCGTGGGCGGGCTGGCCGGCAAAGGCGCCACCTCACGGCCGACGCCCCCACTCCCTCCAGTCACCCGTTCACACCCCCGCCCCGCCTTCTTCAGGTTCTTTTCCACGGTGCCCCACCCCTACCCCGGTGACCTGCCGGAATGTCATCGATCCAACCCATCCGGGCCACTCGCCTGACACCCGTTCACATCATTTCTGACGCTTCATCAGGAAGCGCGTCCGGCCATGTGCCACTTACCTCGTAAGGGCAGGGGCACGACCGACGCAGCGGCACTTGGGGGTGTCGCCGGCCGCGCCCCCTCGGAGGAGCAAGCAACGATGCGACGCACAGTCCGTCTGGTGACCGGTACCGCACTCGCCGTCGCCGCCGCGGGCCTCGCCGCCGCGCCCGCGTACGGCGGGGACTCGGGCAGCCTGGAGATCTATCCGTCCACCGTCGTCCCCGGCGGTGACGTCACGGTGAACACGGCGGCGTGCGGCGCGGACGGCACGGCGGCGGGCGACGCCAGCGCGGTGGGCGCGGGCTTGTTCACGCTGGCGCCCAGCGCGCACGAGCAGGACGCGATCGGGCAGTTCCGGGTGCCGCCGAGCGCGCAACCGGGGACGTACGAGATCGTCGCGAAGTGCCCCGGCGGCCGGCAGGTCACCGGCGACCTGATGGTGACCCTGACGTCCACGCGCCAACAGATCCATCCGCACGGACATGTGAAGACGGGGGTCGGCGGCGCACTCGGCCCCGACCCCGTGCAGACCTCGGCGGGAGTGGCGGCCCTGGCCGTCGCCGCCGCGGGCGGTACCTGGCTCCTGCATCGCCGGGCGAGAGGCGACGGGATCTGACGGACACCCTCCGCTGTCCGTCGACCGGTACCGCAGTCTCCCTCCCCCTCCGTGGCCCGACACCCCTCGCGGCCCGGAGGGGAGGGGGACCAACCCCAACCCCGGACCCCCGGCCCCTGGAGAGGCCGGGCCCCCGAGAGAGGAGCTCACGTGCGCCGCCGGGTCAGCAACATCGCGATAGCCTCCGTCACCGCGGTCGCCCTCTGCTCCGGCGCCTGGCTGCTGCGCAGCGGCGCCGAGACGCACGCGCCGCCCCAGCCGTCGGCCGCGCAGGCGGGTGCCAAGGAGCCGACCGGGAGATCACCGGCGGCGCGCGCGCTGCCCCACTCCCCGCCCGACCGCATCCGCATCCCCTCGATCCACGTGAACGCCCCCCTGATGGGCCTCGGCCTCACCCCGCAGGGCAGCCTGGACGTCCCGCCCGCCGCGAAGAAGAACCTCGCCGGCTGGTACGAGGCGGGCACCACCCCCGGCGAGACGGGCACCGCCATCGTCGCCGGACATGTCGACAACGCCGAGGGTCCCGCCGTCTTCTACGACCTCGGCGCCCTCAAGAAGGGCAGCCGCATCGACGTGGAGCGCCGCGACAGCCGTACAGCCGTCTTCACCGTCGACGCCATCGAGGTGTACGACGCCGACGACTTCCCCGACGAGAAGGTCTACGGCGCCGCACACCGCCCCGAGCTCCGCGTCATCACCTGCGGCGGCGGGTATGCGAAGTCGACGGGATACCAGGGGAACGTGGTCGTCTTCGCCCATCTGACCGGCAGCCGCTGAGCCGACTCACGCTCACGCGATCCACTGTTCGTACGCCATGTTGGCCACCAGCGCGAACACCACCGTCAGCAGCACGACCCGTACGAACCCGCTTCCCTTCTTGAGGGCGGTGTGCGCCCCGACCATCCCGCCCACCAGGTTGAAGACGGCCATCAGCGCGGCCAGTTGCCAGAACACCGTGCCCTTCCAGGCGAAGGTCGCGAGGGCGCCTGCGTTGGTACAGCAGTTGACGATCTTGGCGGTGGCCGAGGCGGTCACCAGGTCGAGGTGGAGGAGCGCGGTGAGGGCGAGCACGAGGAACGTACCCGTGCCGGGGCCGATGAGCCCGTCGTAGAAGCCGATGCCCAGGCCCGCGAGTCCGATCGCGGCGACGACGCGGCGCGGCGGGACCGGGGCGGTCGAGGGCGCCCTGCCGAAGGCGGGCCTGAAGATGACGAAGGCACCGACGCCGACCAGGACGACCATGACGACGGGCTTCAGTACGTCGGTACTCATGCCCGCCGCGACGAAAGCCCCCGCCGTCGAACCCGCCAGCGCCGCGAGCCCGATCCGTACGGCCGTGCCCACGTCCACGGGCGCCTTGCGCGCGTACGTCACCGCCGCGCCCGTCGTCCCGACGATCGCGACCGCCTTGTTCGTCCCCAGCGCGTACGCGGCCGAGGTGCCGCCCGGCAGCCCGAGCAGCATCGCCGGGAGCAGCAGCAGCCCGCCGCCGCCCACCACCGCGTCGATCCAGCCGGCCGCGAGCGAGGCGAGGCAGAGGGCAACGACCGTGGTCAGCGATATGTCGGGCATGATCGCGACCCTATGGACGAGATAGATGTGCCGTCCATGGGTCTCGGCAAGCTTGAGGGACTTCTGAGCTTCGCACCCGGGAAGCACGGAGTCTTCTGGGCTTCGGTCCGCGGCAAACACGAGGGACCTCGGAGCCTGGGCGCCCGGGAAAAGGCCGAAGGACTGTGGTCGAGGGCGGAATGCCTGGTGGAGCGGGGGTGGGCTCTCCAGGTGCGGCCGGGGTGTTCACCGCGCTCGTGGTGCCGGCGGCCTGGAGCCTGCCGGGCGGCGTCCAGAGGGCCGCTCATGACCATGGTCATCGAGCAGAGCCATGACTTCGTGCAGGGCGGGCAGCGTCTCGTAGTCGCGCACCACCGCGACGCGAGCGCATCAGCCGGCTCAGCGTCCTTTCCACCACCCACCTGGGCGGCGGCACCACGAACCCCGCTGTGTCGTCGGTGCGTTTGACGATCTGAAGGGTGAGCCGGGGTTTCTCCCTGGCCCAGCGACGAGCCGGCTGGCTCAGCCGCCGTCCGCCCACACAGCGAGATGGAGAGGTACTGCCGTCGCAGCCGCTGAAGCAGCGGGACGGCTCGTCGCGGCCCTGGACGCTTGCCGCGGTCATCGCTACGGCCATGGCCGGGCCGAGGCAGTCCTCCATCGGGTGCCGTTTGCGGCCGCCCACCTCTCCGTCGTGTCGGAGCCGTAACCGGGGATGCGGTCCGGTTCGTCCGCCGCGTTGCCGAACCTGTGCGCGAGGCAGTCACACGAGGGTGGCAGCGAGTTGGACTCCACGCACGCCGACGCGGACGCGGAAGACTGCGGCAACAGGGCCTCCTGGTTCTCGGTCGGGATCGCACCCCCGAACTACCAAGAGACTCTGCTGCCATGCGCCGGCCCTCACGCGATCACCCCATCAGGAACCCTGTTCGACCAGGCCGGCGCCGTGATCGACAAGCGGATGCCGCTCAGTCAATCTGAGCCGCCGCAGGTCACGGCCTCACCCCTGGGTCACCCTCACTGAGGACGCAGAGCACCTCACTCGGATGCGAAGGCTTGGACGCAAGCCTCGGCGACCAGCACATCCTGTTCGGCGGTGCCCCCGGAGACGCCCACAGCGCCGACGGTCTGTCCGTCCGGGGCCACGAGGGGCAAGCCGCCGCCGAATGAGACCAGGCCTCCATTGCTCCACTCAATGCCGTAGACCGGGCCGCCCGGCTGGGAAATCTCACCCAGGATGGCGCTGGGCATACGGAACAGCACCGAGGTCTTGGCCTTCTTCACAGCCAGGTCGATCGAACCGAGCCAGGCATTGTCCATGCGGGAGAAGTGAACGAGGTGCCCTCCCGCGTCCACGATCGCGATGTTCATCGCCGTACCGGCGGCTGTGGCTGAGTCCAGGCCGGCAGCGGCGAGCCGAGCGGCGTTGTCCAAGGTGAGTACGGTCATGAGAAAACCTCCACGGGCTGATGCGGATCAGTACGCCGACCAACGTCTCCCGCCGGTGCAGTACCAGCCAGGGCCGTGTCATACCTGGCCACCGTGTTCCTGGGGAGAACCGCCCCAGGAACACACCGAGACCGGGTGTGACACTGGACGTCATGAGCGAGCTCGGTGAATTCCTCAAGGCCAAGCGGGCTGCGATCGCCCCCGAAGAGGTCGGGCTGCCCGCGATCGGCAACCCGCGCCGGGTCAGCGGCCTGCGCCGCGAGGAAGTGGCACAGCTGGCCGCCGTCAGCGTCGACCACTACACCCGGATCGAACAGGGCCGGGTCACCAGCGCATCTGACAACGTACTGACCGGGATCGCCGTCGCACTGCGTCTGACCGATGACGAACGCGCCTACCTGCGACTGATCGCCCGGCCCCGGGCTGAGCGCCGCACCGGTCGGCCCCCGAGCCGAGTCGCCGCCCCGGTCCACGACCTTCTCGCCGCGCTGCCGCACACCCCCGCTCTGGTTCTGGGGCCCAGAACCGACATCGTCGCCTGGAACACCGCTGCCACCGCGCTGTTCCTCGACTTCGCCGACCTGCATCCCGAACACCGCAACCTGGTCCGGCTGCTCTTCCTCGAACCTCGTATCCGCAACCTCTACCAAGATTGGGAAGCGGTCGCCGCCGAAGCGGTGGCGCGGTTGCGCATGGATGCCGTCCACACCTCCGGCGACCGCCGCCTGACCACCCTGGTCGGCGAACTCTCCGTCCAGGACGATGACTTCCGCCGCTGGTGGGGTGGCCATGGCGTCCGTGCCGCGAGTGCGGGACGCAAACGGTTCTCGCATCCGCTCGCCGGACCCATGGAGCTGGACTGGCAGGCCATGAATCTCAATGCCGCACCTGACCAGACCCTCGTCACCTACACCGCACCCTCCGGCACCCCGTCCCACGACGCACTCCGCTTCCTCACTGCATGGACCAACAAGCCACTGGCGTCCAGCAGCGAAGAGCCCGAGCGCATCCGAAGCAGATGACGCATGGCAAGCCCACTCAGCAGCTCAACTGCTCAGGACGAGTGAGACAGAGGAACCAAGACCGCCCCCATCAACCTGAATCACCGCAGGTCACAACATCGCCATGGTTCACCTCTGCCCTGACCCTCTTCTCCCTGGCCTCCAGCAGACCGAGTACCGACACCACCAGCGACCTCCACGAGCCAGATGAACGGACGAACCACGCCCAGCCCTCCCACCACGAACGGGAGTTCATACCCACCCACCCCGAACCAACCGATCACGTTCGGAAAGCGGATGGCGTCTGAACGACGTCGGAGCTTCGACACCCGGGAAGTACGAGCTCTTCTGGGCTTCGGCCCGCGGGTCCCCCGAGTCCTCACAGCCGGCCCCGGCCCCCGCTGAGCGCAGCGTTCCCCCCGGGAAACAGCCGGGATGCGGCCGGGTAACACCGGCCGCGCACGCTGCGGTCATGACCTCGAATACGCGTGTGGTGGTGATCGGCGCCGGACCCGCGGGCGTACGGCTCGCTCGGCGGCCGGTCGAGCTCGGCACCGACGACGGAGGCTTCTGATGCACACGGACACGACGAAGGCAGCGAACGCGATCGACGTAAACGGGTCCACGTCCGGACACGCCCTCGCGACCGACGGGAACGGGCCCGCGTCCGCCCTCGCGACCGACGGAAACGGCCCCGTGCCCGCCTCCACGCCCGCGCACACCATCGTGCTCGTCGGTCACGGCATGGTCGGTCAGCGTTTCCTCGAAGCGTTGGCCGAGCGCGGTGTGACGGCCACGCACCGTGTGGTCGTGCTGTGCGAGGAGCCCCGCCCGGCGTACGACCGGGTTCAGCTCACCTCTTACTTCTCAGGCCGGACTCCGGACGAACTCTCGCTCACGGACCGCGAGTTCCTCACCGAGCACGGGATCGAGCTGCACCTCGGCGACCCGGCCGAGACGATCGACCGGGCGACGCGGACGGTAACGGCCCGCTCCGGCCGGGTGGTTGCGTACGACACCCTTGTCCTCGCCACCGGCTCCTATCCCTTCGTCCCGCCCGTCCCGGGCAAGGACGCCGAGGGCTGCTTCGTCTACCGCACGATCGAGGACCTGCTCGCCATCGAGGAGTACGCGAAGGCGCGCGCCACCACGGGCGCCGTCGTGGGCGGCGGGCTCCTTGGCCTCGAGGCCGCCGGTGCGCTGAAGGGGCTCGGACTGGCCACGCACATCGTGGAGTTCGCGCCGCGCCTGATGCCGGTGCAGGTCGATGACGGAGGCGGCGCGGCGCTGCTGCGCACCATCGAGGACATGGGCCTGACCGTGCACACGGGCACCGGTACGCAGGAGATCGTCGTCGGCGACGACGGCGCGGTCACCGGCATGAAGCTCTCCGACGGTTCCCAACTCGCGGCGGATCTGGTGGTGTTCTCGGCCGGTGTGCGCCCTCGCGACCAGCTGGCCCGCGACACCGGACTCACGGTCGGTGCGCGCGGCGGCATCACGGTCGACGAGCAGTGCCGCACCTCGGACCCGCGGGTGTTCGCGATCGGCGAGTGCGCGCTGGCGTCGGACGGCCGGGTGTACGGGCTGGTCGCGCCGGGCTACGAGATGGCCGCGACGGCCGCGGCCACCATCGCCGCGGACGAGTCGAGCTTCACCGGCGCCGACCTCTCCACCAAGCTCAAGCTCCTCGGCGTCGACGTCGCGTCCTTCGGCGACGCGCACGGCGCGACCGCGGACTGCCTCGACGTCGTCTACTCCGACGCACGCTCGGGCACGTACAAGAAGCTGGTCATCGGCCGCGGCGGCGAGCTGCTCGGCGGGATCCTGGTCGGAGACGCCGACGCGTACGGAACTCTGCGCGCCTTCACGGGTTCCGTTCCGCCGGTCTCCCCCGAGCAGTTGGTCCTCCCGGCTGTCGCGGGAGCCCCGGTCGCACTCGGCCCTTCCGCGCTCCCCGACTCCGCCGTCATCTGCTCCTGCCACAACGTCAGCAAGGGCACGATCCGCGGCGCGGTCACCGAGCACTCCTGCACCACCGTGCCAGAGGTCAAGAAGTGCACCAAGGCCGGTACGGGCTGCGGGAGTTGCGTGAAGGTGCTCGGGCAGCTCGTCAACGACGAACTGGAGGCGAGCGGCGTCGAGGTCGACCACGGCCTGTGCGGCTGCTTCGGGCAGACCCGCGAGCAGTTGTACGAGATCGTCCTCTCGCTCCGCATCACCTCGCACCAGGCCCTGCTCGACCGCTACGGCCGCGAGGGCGCCCGGGGCGGCGACGGCTGCGAGATCTGCAAGCCCACCGTCGGCTCCATCATCGCCTCCCTCGCCCCGACGATCGGGGCCGACGGCTATGTTCTCGCGGGCGAACAGGCCGCGCTCCAGGACACCAACGACCACTTCCTCGCCAACCTCCAGAAGAACGGCTCCTATTCGATCGTGCCGCGCATCCCCGGCGGCGAGATCACCCCGGAGAAACTGATCGTGATCGGCGAGGTGGCACGGGACTTCGGCCTCTACACCAAGATCACCGGCGGTCAGCGCATCGACATGTTCGGTGCGCGGGTGGAGCAACTCCCGCTGATCTGGTCCCGGTTGGTGGACGCGGGCTTCGAGTCGGGGCACGCGTACGGGAAGTCGCTGCGCACGGTGAAGTCCTGTGTCGGCCAGACGTGGTGCCGCTATGGCGTCCAGGACTCCGTCCGCATGGCCATCGACCTGGAGTTGCGGTACCGGGGGCTGCGTTCCCCGCACAAGCTCAAGTCGGCCGTCTCCGGGTGCGCCCGTGAGTGCGCCGAGGCCCAGTCCAAGGACTTCGGCATCATCGCCACCGCCGGCGGCTGGAACCTGTACGTCGGCGGCAACGGCGGCGCCACCCCGCGCCACGCGGACCTCCTCGCGCAGGACCTGTCCGACGCCGAACTCATCCGCCTCATCGACCGGTTCCTGATGTTCTACATCCGCACCGCCGACCGGCTGGAGCGCACCTCCACCTGGCTGGAGCGGATCCCGGGCGGCCTGGAGCACGTGCGCGAGGTGGTGGTGGACGACTCGCTGGGCATCTGCGAGGAGTTGGAGTCGCTGATGACCGCGCATGTGGCGGGCTACCGCGACGAGTGGGCCGAGACCGTCAACGACCCGGAGAAACTGGCCCGGTTCGTGTCCTTCGTGAACGCCCCGGACTCCCCCGACCCGGTCGTCGGTTTCGTCCCCGAGCGCGACCAGATCAAGCCCGACCTGCCGCTGCTGACCATCGGCACGCGCCCTCTGGAAGGAAGCGCCCAGCGATGACCCCGGCCCCCGAGACGACGGCCCTCAAGGTCCAACTCCTCCTGGAGAGCGGCTGGTTCACGGTCTGTGACCTGACCCTGCTGACCCCGGGCCGAGGAGTCGCCGCGCTTCTCCCCGACGGCTGCCAGGTGGCGGTGTTCCGCGACCGCGCGGGCCGCACGTACGCCATCGACAACCGCGACCCGTTCACCGGCGCGGCCGTCCTCTCCCGCGGCCTCATCGGCACCCACCAGGACCGGACCTTCGTCGCCTCGCCGCTCCTGAAGCAGCGGTTCGACCTGGAGTCGGGGCGGTGCCTGGACGATCCGGAGGTGTCGGTGGCGGTGTACGAGGTGCGCGCGGCCTGAGCGTGCGCCCCTCTGGCCCGGGGCCTGGGACTCACGCCTTCAGCGCGTCGTACGTCACACCCGTCAGCTCCTCCGACGCCTCCCAAAGCCGCTCCCCTGCCACGTCGTTGAGTGTCCACCCGGCCCGCCAGGACTTCGCGGGCGAGCCGCGCCACATCGCGAACGACGGCCCGGTGAAGGAGTCGGGCAGCACGTCGGGCGCGGTGGCGGCGTACAGCGTGGGCAGCGCTCCGGCCTCGGCGCTCTGCCCGAAGACCCGGTTGCCGATCTCGATGAGCCGCTCGGCACCCTTGCGGCCCTCCAGTCTGGGTCCGGCGGTCTGGAGGTTGGTGGTCGCGTACCCGGGGTGCGCGGCGGCCGCGACGACCTCGGAGCCGATGGTGGCGAGGCGCCGGGCGAGCTCGTGCGTGAAGAGCAGGTTGGCGGTCTTGGAACGGCCGTAGGCGATCCAACGCCGGTACTGCCCCTCGCTGTTGAGGTCCCGGATGTCGATGTTGGCGAGCGCGTGGACGAAGCTGGAGAGGGTCACGACGCGGGCACCTGGCGTGCCGAGCAGGGCCGGCAGGAGCAGCCCGGTGAGGGCGAAGTGCCCGAGGTGGTTGACGCCGAACTGCGTCTCGAACCCGTCCGCCGTACGACCGTAAGGCAGCGCCATCACACCGGCGTTGTTGACGAGCAGGTCGAGCCGGTCGTACTCACGATCGTACGCCGCCGCGAACTCTCGTACCGATTCCAGGTCCCCGAGATCCAGCCGTACGAACTCGACCTGCGCGCCCGGCGCTTCGGAGACGAGCCGGTCCCTCGCCTCGGCCCCCCGCGTCTCACTGCGGCAGGCGAGGACGACCCGGGCACCCTTGCGGGCCAGCTCCCGTGCCGTGACGTATCCGATGCCGCTGTTGGCGCCGGTGACGACGGCGGTACGGCCGCTCTGGTCGGGGATGTCGCTCGTGTTCCAGCCCGTCATGGCTAGCTCCCTCCGGGTGTGCCCGGTAGTCCGGAAAATCCAGACTATGCCGCTGGGCCGGTCCCGACCGTCCGCCGCCGACTGCCGCCGGCCCGTCACGGGTTGTCCATGACACGTCAACTCTGAGCGTCTAGGGTCCACAGCGCACACGACCCCGCCATCGACCGGCGGCGGGGCGGTCACGGCCCTCTGGAGCGAGAGTGGAACGTCGTACCCTTCTGCGTGCAGCCGTCCTCAGTGGTTCGTCCGCCGTTCTGGGCGGAACCCTGTGGCGCGGCGCCGCCTACGCCGCACCTGCCCAGCCCGGCACCGGCCCCTATGGGGCGCTCGGCGCGGCCGATGCCAACGGCATCCAGCTGCCGACCGGATTCACCAGCCGGGTGATCGCCCGTTCCGGGCAGACCGTGCCCGGAACCTCGTACACCTGGCACAGCGCCCCGGACGGCGGCGCCTGTTACGCCGACGGCACGGGCTGGATCTACGTCTCCAACTCGGAGATCAACCCGTCGGGCGGGGTGAGCGCGGTGAAGTTCTCGTCCACCGGCGCGATCACCGCGGCGTACCGCATCCTCGCCAACACCCAGCAGAACTGCGCGGGTGGCAAGACTCCGTGGAACACCTGGCTGTCCTGCGAGGAGGTGTCCCTCGGAGCTGTCTACGAGACCGACCCGTGGGGCGTGAACGCGGCGGTGCAGCGGGTGGCGCTCGGCCGCTTCAAGCACGAGGCCGCCGCGGCCGACCCGGTGCGCCAGGTGATCTACCTGACCGAGGACGAGACGAACGGCTGCCTCTACCGCTTCGTCCCGACCACCTGGGGCAACCTGTCCTCCGGCACCCTCCAGGTGCTCGTGGCGGGCACGGCCACCTCCGGCTCCTTCACCTGGACGAACATCCCCGACCCGGACGGCTCTCCGACGACCACCCGCACCCAGGTCTCCGCGGCCAAGAAGTTCAACGGCGGCGAGGGCTGCCACTACGCCGACAACACGGTCTGGTTCACCACCAAGGGCGACAACCGCGTCTGGCAGCTCAACCTGGTCGCCGGCACGTACGAGTTGGCGTACGACGACTCCCTCGTGACGTCCGGCACGGCCCCGCTGACCGGCGTCGACAACATCACCGGCACCGCCTCCGGTGACCTCTTCGTCGCGGAGGACGGCGGCAACATGGAGATCTGCGTGATCACGCCCAACGACGTGATCGCCCCGTTCCTGCGCATCGGCGGCCAGTCGCTCTCGGAGATCACGGGCCCGGCCTTCTCCCCCGACGGCAGGCGGCTGTACTTCTCCAGCCAGCGCGGCACCAGCGGCAGTTCCTCGGGCGGGATCACGTACGAGGTGACGGGGCCGTTCCGGTCGTAACCACCCCGAGAGAGGTGTGGGTGGGACATATGGCGACCTCGGCCGGACTTCATGAGGCTCACAGAGTGCACTGCTTTCCTGTGCTCGCCATGTCCCACCCCCACTCTCCCCGGAGTCCTCGCGCCATGCCTCGGAACCAACCCGCCCCCACCCGCCGCTCGTTCCTCGGCGGTGCCGCTCTCGCCACTCTCGCGCTCACGGCCGGCGCCGGAACGGCGAACGCCTCGTCCGCGCCCCGGACGTCCTCCTCGCCCACCGAGATCCCGCTCCCGAACGGCTTCCTCCCCGAGGGAATCGCCATCGGCGCCCAGCCGTACGCCTACTTCGGCTCCCGCGCCAACGGCGCCGTGTACCGCGCCGACCTGCGCACCGGCGAGGGCGCCGTCCTCTACGCGGGCGCGACCGGCACGATCACCAACGGGCTGAAGCTGGACGACCAAGACGGCCTGCTGTATCTCTCGTCGGGATCCGCCGGGGGCGCCGCACGAGTCGTCGACTCCCGCACCGGCAGCCTGGTGGCCACCTACCAACTGACCGACCCGACGGGCCACTTCATCAACGACGTCGCCCTGCTCGGCGACCGCGCCTGGTTCACCGACTCCTACGGCGCCGTCCTCTACGGCGTGCCGCGCGGCGGCACGGGAGCCGTCCGTGAGCTGCCGATCGGCGGCGCCTGGGTCCAGTCGGCCACGGGTATCAGCGCCAACGGCATCGTCGACACCCCCGACGGCAAGGCCCTGATCGTCGTCAACGGCGGCAAGCTCTACAACGTGCCGCTCGCGACCGGCACAGCCACCGAGATCACGCTGAGCGGCACCACCGCCCTCACCAACGGCGACGGCCTCCTGCGGATCAACCACACGCTGTACGTCGTACAGAACCGCCTCAACCAGGTCAGTGTCCTCACCCTCGACGCCAAGGCCACCACCGCCACCCTGACCCGCACGATCACCGACCCGCGCTTCAACATCCCCACCACCGCCGCCGCCTTCGGCGGCCTTCTCTACGTCGCCAACGCCCAACTGGGCCTTCCCACAACCCCGGACACACCGTTCAACGCGGTCGCGGTCGCCCTCTGACCCACCGCGGCAACTCCTGAAGCGCACACGGGCCGAGCAGGTCGACCGTCAGCCCTCGTAGGCGTAGTCGGCGCCGAGCTCCCGCATGTACCCGGCCAGCGCCCGCAGACCGTCGGCGCCGAGTCGTCGCGCCACGAGCGCGTCGAACTCGGCGACGAAGACGGCGAGTCCCTGTTCGGCCTGTGCGCGGCCGGTCGGCGTGAGCACGGCGTTGGTGACCCGTCGGTCGGACGCGGAGGGCTGCCGTTCGATGAGCCCGGCCTGCTCAAGGCGGTCGGCGAGCTTGGTGAAGCCACCGCTGGACAACGAGATGGTCCGGGACAACCTGGTCAGCGACACAGGCTGATCGCCGGCCCGTAGCAGCCGGACAAGGACATCGAAGGAGCGTCCCTGCACCCCCGTCGCCGCCTCGACCTTGGCGATGAGGTCCCGCGACACACGGTTGTACGTGAGAACGATGGTGGTCCACGCCTCGACGAGTTCCTCGGACGACGGACTCTCGCCGGGGTCGCGCGGCGGGAGTTCGGGCTGGGATGGAGGCGCGACGGATGCCATGCCTCATGGTACCGACCGGCATGATCCTTGCTGGAAAAAAGCTTCCCAGCTAGCCTCTTCCTAGGAAGGTAAATTGGCTTGCCTTCCACTCACGCGGGCTTGGATCGGCCCTCTCCCCCAATATCCAGGCCGACGCCAGATTCCGCACCCCACGGGCCGGTCAGTCGACCGGCCAAGAAGCCGGAGTCGACAATGTCCACCCCTCCCCCACGCTTCAACGCGGCGGCCACACTGTGGGCCATCACCCTCGTCATCGGCCTCGGCCTGGTCACCAACGGCGTCGTTCCCAGCATAGGGATACTGGTGATCGTCCCCCAGGTCGTCTTCGCGCTGCTCCACGGCGCCCGGCGCTACGGCCGGCGCGCGATCTGGGTCTTCGTCGCCGCAGGCCTCCTGATCAGCAACTTCCTGGAAAACCTCGCCATCGAGGTCGGCTTCCCGTTCGGCAACTACCACTACACCGGAGGCGGCAAGCTCCTTCAGGTGCCCTGGTTCATAGGCCCGGCCTACCTGGCCACCGGCTACCTCGCCTGGATCGTCGCCACCGTGCTGCTCGGCGACGTACGCCGCAACTCGCCCTGGCTGACCACCATCGGAACCCCCGTCGTCGCCGCGTTCGCCATGACCGCCTGGGACCTGTCGCTCGACCCCAGGTCCGCGACCATCAAGCAGACGTGGATCTGGGAGCACGGCGGCGGCTACTTCGGCGTACCCCTGGGCAACTTCCTGGGCTGGACCTTCACCGTCTACCTCTTCATGCAGGTCTTCGCCCTCTACCTGCGCAGCCGGGGTCCGCTGCCCATCGCAGAGCCGCGCGAGACCACCACCAGTGACCTGCAGGGTGTGCTGCTCTACCTGCTGACCACGGTCTCCTTCTTCACCAGGCTCTTCACCGGCGAACACACGACCGTCACCGACGCTTCGGGCACCACCTGGCAGACCGCCGACATCTATGAGACATCGGCCCTGGTCACGGTCTACGGCATGTGCTTCATCGCCCTCCTGGCCCTGCTCCGGATCGCCCAACGGCACACCCCGACACCCGCGCCGACCCCACCGGTGGACGAACGGACCGAACCCGAGAGTCTGCACCCGGCCGCATAGCGCCCGGCGACCACGCGAAGGAGAGGCTGCACCCCCGCACAGGGTGCAGCCCCTCCTTCGTGCGCCGGGACCGTTGTCGGATCGGTGAGGGTCGAGGTGACCCGACAGTGGTCCCGGGGGTTCAGGGGGTCAGCGGTGGTCGCTGCCCGATGATGACGACGCCGCGCGCCCCGCCTCCAGGCGGGCCACCGGGATCCGGAACGGGGAGCAGGAGACGTAGTCGAGTCCTACTTCGTGGAAGAAGTGGACCGACTCGGAACCAGCCCGCCCCCACCCGCCGCTCGTTCCTCGGCGGTGCCGCTGGCGCCCTCCGCAGGATGTTGTACGCGGAGGTACGGAGCGACAAGGAGACGGGGTCCGATGTGCGCCCGCACGGTCCCCGTACCTTCTCGCGCCGGTTCCTCTTCGGGAGCGCCCGCCTTCCTCCTGACCACACCCGGCCTCTTCCTTCTCGCCCTGGGTGCGGTGGACCTCCGCCCCACCCGAACCCGAACTGTCAGCTAGGTTCGATCACACCGTCGGAGTACGGGACCGGACCTACACGTCAGGGAGCTCGCATGGCCTCGATCCACCACACCACCATGACGCCCACCAAGCTGGGCCTGCTCACCGGCTGGCTGCCGAAGCAGAGTTGGTACGTGGGCGAGGCGGCAACGGCGGAACTGGTCAAGGCCGGTGGGTTCCGTCTGGACGATCCGGAGGGCGCGGTCGGCATCGAGTTCATGGTCGTGGTCGATTCCACCCCGCAGGATCCGGTGGCGTATCTGGTACCGCTGAGCTACCGCGATGCGGCGCTCGACGGCGCCCCCGGCGAGGCGCTGATCGGCACCTCCGAGCACAGGGTGCTCGGCACCCGGTGGATCTACGACGGCGTCCACGACCCCGTGGTGATGACGCAGTTGCGCGCCCTCCTGCGCGGTGAGGCGATTCCGCAGCAGCAGAGCGAGAGCGACACCCCTGACCCGACCGTCACCGTGCACGGATCCTGCCCTGGCGGCGAACCCGGCGTCCAAATCAACCGCGTCCTGCGGCCGACGGAGGCCCCGCAGACCTCGTCCAAACACCTCCTCGCCGGCTGGACCTGGCCGGACGGAACGGCTGCGCGGGGAGTACTGGCGGGCGTCGAATCCCCTGGCAACGCCTGAACTCACGCGAGCCGACGACTCTCCTGGGGTGGCGCATGGCCGGGACGGCGTCAAGCGGCACCTCACGCAAGATGCCGCCGCTTCAGGAGAAAGTCAGGGCAAGCGTTCCGCGAGCATGAGAGCCAGAGGCCCGGCAGGGAGCAGGAACTGGCCGTCCGCGGCGGCGCTGATGGCCTCGGCGAGGGGCCACCAGGACAGCTTGAAGTCAACTTCCGACGAGGTCAGGGACTGGCGACCCAGGGTGAGGTCGCCCGCCTTGTAGAGGTGGACGCGGCCGGTGGAGCCGAGAGTGATGGCATACGAACCGAGCGCATGCCACGTCTGCGCGGTGACGCCCGACTCTTCGGCGAGCTCGCGGCGGGCGCACTCTTCGGGGCTTTCACCGGGCTCCCTCCGTCCGCCGGGCAGGAAGAGGTACTCGCCGCCGTGGCGGGGAAAGTCGGCGCTGAGGACAGCCACCAGGCCTCTGTTGTCGATGGCGACGACCACGGCGGCGTCAGTGGCCGGGCTGCTGGTGTGTTCTCCCATGCGGGCTGAGGGTAACGGACTGGGCATGCCAGGCGGCGTACGGCACGTTCAGGACGGTGTGGTGGGCGATGCCACGTCCGCGGTAGCCGTCCTCTCCGAACGCGTCGCCGTGGTCGGCGCACATGATGATCAGCCACGGCTCCTCACGGGTCAGGGTGCTGATCAGACGACCGAGGTGCGAGTCGGCGTAGGCCAAAGCGGCTTGCTGAGAACGTGCGCTGTCTGCGCTGTCGCCGAGGTAGTGGCCATGGGGGACGTGCGTTGCGGAGACGTTGACGAAGAGGAATAGGGGCTGCTCCTCATGAGTGTTGGCGACGGTGAGGGCACAGTCGACCTGATGGCGAGTGGAGTCGGGCTCCGGGGAGCAGAACTCAGGCCGCCAGTAGTCCTGTTGGAACAGTGATGGCAAGACCGATCCGAGCGGCGTTTCACGTGAGAAGTACGTGACGCCGCCTACGCACACCGTGCGGTAGCCGTGCTGGGCCAGACCGTCCAGAAGGTTGGGGGCATCGAAAACGAACGTCGAGTGCGGCACGGTCTTGAACGCGGGCGGCCTGCACTCCCACAAGCGGGGCGGTTGCTCGGGTTGGGGCAGTTTGGGCAGGAATCCGGAGAAGAAGGCCATGTGGGCAGGCAGCGTGAAGGTTCCCGGCGTCTGGCGGTGCTCCCACTCACCATCGGGAAGCAGCCGAGCGAGGTGCGGTGTGAGGCCTTCATGCATCGCGGTGCGGGCGACGTCGTAACGCAGCGAGTCGAGAGTGATGAAGAGGATGTTCGTGCCGCTGAGGACGATGCCTGCGGTATCGATCAACGCTCCGTCTCCTGCCCGTGCGGCTGGACACGGCCTTTGGAACTGGCGTTGACGGGGATCGGTACTCGATCCTGGGCGATCATGGTGCGGATGTCAGCGAGTCCAGTGGTCTCCGTCAAGGGCTTTCCGTGGCGGTCGTAGAGAGTGATAGTGACCACGCTGCCGAGGGCAGCGGGCACGCTGGAGATACTGACGCCCGGCACATCGCCCGCCGCGTGCATGACGTCCAGAAGCATCGTGTCTGCAGCATCGCCCAAGGTGACGACGGTGCATGCATAGTGCCGGGCGTTGATCGCACCCGAGCACAGACGCCGGAAGAACTCGATGCTGGTGGGGTTGCCGTCGTGCGCCGCTACGAGCCGGTTGGTCTTGGTCGTCACGACGAAGCAGGCCGCAATCCACCAGGCGACTCCCGTGTGGATCTGCTGCGGGTACAGGCCGGTGGCACCACCGTCGCGGATCACTGTGTCGGTGTCGATGGGGTTAAGCACGGCCGGTCTCCAGGATGGTGCGGATCGTGTCGGCGAGCTGGCCCGGGCTGCGTCGGTCGGTGTCGAGGACCGTGGCCGTGGGATCGCCGGCGGCGACGGTCTCGAAGTTCTCCACGAGTTGCTCGAAGCGTCCGGGGATGTCGAAGAGGTCGGTGTCGTCCTGCTTGATGTCCCGTTTGGTGCTCATGCGTTCGCGGAGGGTTTGGGGTGAACAGCGCAGGTAGAAGGTGTGGTCCGGGACTACCAGATAGGGCCGGAACGGATGGATGAGCGCGGCGACGTCGTCAGGGGCGATGCCGTGTACTGCGGCGTGGCAGGCCGTGACCGATGAGGTGTAGCGGTCTGCGACGACCGCCCCTATTGGGAGGGCGGCCCGTATGTGGTCGGATGCGTGAAGAAGACCGGAGAGGTAGAACGCGAACTGCGGTAGCGCGCGCATGTGCTCGTTGGCCTGCGCGGACCAGACCGAGTGGGGAACGGGCAGTGTGTGCAGGCTTGTACCGTCCAGACGACGGGCCAGCAGCTTGGTAAGTGTTGTCTTGCCGATGCCCGAGACACCTTCGAGGACGACGAGCGGGCCCTGCCGGTCGGCGAAGGGCGCAACGTCATAGGCGGCGGGCAGCGCGATCACAACGTCCCCTCGGTGAAAGCGGTGATGTGAGCGGCTGCGGCTTCGGCAAGCTGGTCCGGGTCGTGAAGGAGAGCTCTGACGTCCAGCCGCAGGTCATCCCGCAACAAGCAGGGCTGGAGGCCACCGGCATGGTCGGCACGGAGCGCCCAGAACCCTTCGACACACTTCGCCCGAACAGGGCAGGTTCCGCACTGTCCGACGTGGTGGCGGCCCAGGTCGCGGTGGATGACGTCGATCTCGATGCCGTCGATGCGGAACACGCGGCGGCCTTGTCCGACGCCGGCGACCTCGATGTGCTCGTCGCGGGTGAGGGTACGTAGGTGAGCGATCACGCCGTCGGCGGAAACTGCGGAGGGCGCCCGCTCCTGGTTGAAGTCGGTGTCGACGAGCTCGATGAACTGCACGGGCAGACGCTGTGCGAGGGCGTAGTCCAGGATCGAGTGGATCTCGTGTGCGTTCTCTCTCTGCAACAGGCAGTTGAGTTCAACTCGCTCGAACATCTCCCGCGCCACGTCGATGCCGTCAAGCACGGAGACGATGCCCAGGCGGGTACCCGCGATGGCGCGCAGCGTTTCGTCGGAGAAGTAGTGCAGCGACACCTTGACCTTGTCGAGCGGTGCGCGCCGCAGCCAGGACCGGTTGGCCCGGACACGGGTTCCGTTGGTGATCAGCGTGTACGAACCGTCCGGGCCGGAGGGCGTCAGGTTGGTGAGGACGTCGCGGGCCAGCGGGGAGGTGAGCGGTTCTCCGCCAGTGAAGTACGTCCGCTTGAGACCGGCGGCCATGAGAGCGGAGATGACGTTCAGAAAGTCCCCTGCCATGTAGTGGCGTGCTCGCGGGCGGCGACTGCGGTCACGACGCGTCAGGGGTGGCGGGGTATCAGCCTCGTTGTGGCAAAACCAGCACGCGATGTTGCAGACGGGGGTGAGCGAGATCCGTAATTGCCCTCGCAGAGCAGCGAAGTTCCTTAGCGCCGTCCAGTCGATGTGAGGATCGGCAGCCCTGGAATGTGCAGCGTTCACAGGAGGTCTCCATTGAGGGTAGGTGTGGGATTTCCGAGCCGGGGTGTGGCCGCAAGAGCCCGGTACTGCAATTGCGGGACAGCCGCTTACGGAAGGTGCCTAGGAGCCCTCGACGAGCGCGGTGCACAGCGCCTGGCCGACCGGGACCGTCATCCGCCGTTCGGCATCGCGTCAGGCCGTGCAGCCTCCCGTACGCAGAGGAAGCCGCCGCGCTTCTCGACCTCTGCCGCGACTTCGTCGAACTCGTCATGTCGGGGAGAGATCATCGAGCGGTACGCGGTCAGGACTGCGCCGACGGCGCTCACTTGCACCAGATCCAAGGCCGTCGCGAGCCCGTCGCGTCCCTGTGGCGGAAGCAGGCCGGTGTTGTCGCAGATCTCATGGGTGGCCTCCCATCCGAATGCCTCGGCGTACTCACGGCACTCAGAGATCGCCTGCTGCGGATTCGCATTGCCGGCAACGCACGCGTAGATGACGACTTTGAAGCGCTCACTGCCTGCACTTCCAGCGATGCTGGTGGCTTTGGGCTGACTCACGCTCGACACCGCTTCGGCTCCGTTCTCACGACGGGGAAGTGGCGGCGGCGCACCACCTTCGGTGAACGTGGTGTGCATCTGAAACCTCCTCGGGGTCAGGTTCGCCTTGAATCAAGTGGACCGCTGAACCAGACCTGAGGCATAGGTGATTTCCGCAGGTGCCAGGCGCGTGACCCCGGTGATTTTTACCTTCAGGGTGTCGCCGCAGCTTGAGGCAGAGCTACCGTGCGGTTGTGGGAGAGAACCGGAAGTTCGCCAAGGCATTGGCCGAACTCAACATGTCCCAGCCGGAGTTAGTCCGCCGCCTCAACGAGGAGATCGGGGCGCTGACCGGGCGGGAAGGCCGTCTGACGGCCCGAGATGTGCGGAGGTATCTCAGAGGCGAGACTCTGTGGCCGCACGAGAAGCAGCGAATCCCCCTTGAGAGAGTGTTCGGCCGCTCCGCCACCGACTTGGGGTTCGTCCCCCGGTCGAAGAACGCGCACCAGGCACCACCGGAGGACCCCGTGCATCGCCGCACCTTCATCGCCGCCACCACTGGGACAGCTGTCGCTCTCGCATCGGCCGGAGTGCGTCCACGCCTCGGCCAGAGCGACGTTGACCGGTTCCAGAGGGAGTACTCCAAGATCGTCGCGAAGGATCAGGAGCTGGGCGGAGCACACAGGGTCGAGAATGCCGCAGTCGAGTTGGCGATGCGCATTCAGTCGGCGCTCGCGGGCGGCGGTGCCTCAGCCCGCGTCCGGACCAAGCTGTACAGCCTGGCTTCAGACGTGACGTGTTCAGCGGCCTTCGCTGCCATTGACGCACAGGCGCGGACGCGTGCTCGCACTCATCTCGACAAGGCCGTGACCCTCGCCGGACTCTCGGGAGACAGTGAGACCCAGTACCACGTATGGAACCACCTTGCGATGGTGGCCGTTCAACGCAAGGACTTCGCAGAGGTGTCTGCCGCAGCCGATGCCGCGAAGATCCAAGGCATCGCGAAGAAAGACCCGCTCTACGCTTCCCTCGCTCACATGCGCAATGCCCACGGGTACGCCGGTGGCAGACAGCGTGCTGACGCGTTGCGGGCGATTGCCTCGGCGGAGCAATCGTTCGCACGACAGAGTGAACTGGAGCGCCCTCCATGGATCGGCTTCTATGACCAAGCCGAGTTCGACGGCCTGACCTCGATCGTCTGGTTGAGGCTCGGCGAGCCAGACCGGGCAGAGTTCCACCTCCACCGAGCTCTTGCCACGATCCGTCCCGACCTCGTCCGCAATCGCACGTACTACTCAGCCCACCTGTCGCTGGCGCAAGCCCAACAGGGAGACTTGGAACTCGCGTGTATCACCGGGGATCAGACTGCGGAAATGCTCAGCACGGTCCGCGGATCGAAGCGGACCACTGACACCCTGGAGAAGGTCCGGAAGATCGTGGTGACGGCAGGATCACGTGAGCCCGAATTGCGGGGCTGGGCGGAGAGGGCACAAGGGTGGATCTGAAGGCGTACACACACGAGGACGCGGGCGACGTCCGGGAGATGCTCCTCGACATGCACGACGCCGTCTACGACGGTGGCGGAGATCGTTTCCGGGCGAGGGAGCGCTTCTCCTACTTCGTTGACCTGTGGAGTGGCAAGGATGGCTGGTCGTGCGTCGTCGGTTTCGACGAAGGTGCGCCGACCGGATTCGCGTATGGAGCGCCATTCGGTCCCGGAGGCTGGTGGAAGGGTTCCGAGCGCCCGGAATCAGTCGCACCCGATCTCACGGTGTTCGCGCTGTCCGAACTCATGGTGATGAAGAGGTGGCGAAAGACCGGGGTCTCGGCCGAACTGCATGAATCGCTGGTACTCAGCCGCTCCGAGGATGTGGCGACGCTCCTCGTCGATGTGACGCACCCCAAAGTTCAGGACCTGTACGGGGTGTGGGGCTATGAGAAGGTCGGCGAGCAGAAACCGTTCGAGGACTCGCCTGTCTTCGCAATCATGGTGAAGAGACTGAAGGTCTCGGCCTGACACCAGGAGGGCGCCGCCGGCACCACCGTCCTGACGGGTTGGTGGTACCGGCGGCCACAAAAACGCGGAGGGGCGGCATCCCCGCTCAAGACGTACGCGCTGCCGCCGGCGCCCGCGCGCGTGCTGGACGTGGGAGGCGGGGCGGGGGTGCACACGGAGTGGCTGGTGCGCGACGGATACGAGGTCTCCCTGGTGGCCTCGTTCCCCGTCACGTTGAGCAGGCATCGACCAGCTGCTCAGCATCCAGGGGAGACGCACGAGCGCTGGACGCAGAGGACGCCGCCTATGACCTCGTTCAGCTACTCGGTCCGCTCTACCACCTGCCCGGTGATGGTGATCGCCCTAGAATTCTTTAATCAGACGACGTGCGAAGTGTTTGCATCATGCTTTGAATTTCTCTCGCCTCACTCCGAGCGGAGATGGCACGTTCAATTCGCGGAGTCGAATAATTTGGCCGATGTGTTGAATCGTAATCATCCAGTCGCTGCAAAACTACCCCGTAATCATCACGATCGACTGGCGCATCCGTATCGCTACCTTCGTAATAGCCAATAATCTGCTTCATTTCCGACCCAGACCCTGTGGGATCCCGGCGAGTCTCCGCCCAATCTTCAAAGGCTCCCTCAGCGTAGTCATCGCGTATCGAGTCGAGTCTATCTAGGGCCTCCGACACCTCGGCCGTGGGATCGTATTCTTCGATTGCACGCAGGAATTCATCCGCCTCTTGAATGAGATTCCAGTCACTCAGATCGCTCAGGATCCATTCGACTGCCCATTCGATACACTCTACTAGAATCTCCCGAACTCTCGGCTCCTCATCGCGTGAGAGAGATTGCAGTAGTGAGACTAGGTCAGTTGAATCCGAAGCATTCAATACGAGGTTTTCAACGGACGCCGCATCGAGCGCAAGATTCTGAATCACCTGCGAATTAACGCCTCTGCCCAACTCCAGGCACAACCAGGCCCGACGGACGTAGTCCTTTTTTTGCTGATAGGCAGGTTCGGCATGAAAAACGCCTGACGCTACATCTTCAAATTGCTCCTTTCGTTTCCTATAGACATCCGCTACGGCCACGTTGACGGTGGGGGGAAACAGGGCCCAGAGCGCCTCCAGCTGCTCAAACCTCTTCACGATTGACACAAGGGATACCATCTCTTCCATGTCTGATTTGACATAGCTCACCAGGTAGTCCCGGACTGACGGATTATGAAAACCTACGTACACGCCAGGAATCTGCTGCACACTTTTCAACATCGTTCCGTCGAGCACATTCAAGGCGCGCCGCAAAGTCCTTAGGGACTCACCAAGCTCAACCCAAAGTTCCTCAAGAACGCTGAGGTGAAGGTCCCCAAGGAAGGAAAGCATAATTTTCAGAAGCTTGACATCAGTCTCGTCAAGCTGATTCCGCACAATGTGATCCCAAATCCGCTGTGGGTGTTCGAGATTAGCAATCAGGTCGTCAACCAGCGATTCAGGGCGACCTGATAGAAACTCATGGTCCGCTAGGGTTGCAGCGATGATTCGGGGATTGAAATTTCGATGCTCAATGATCTGGTTATAGACACGCGGGTCAGCAATGGACTCTTTGACGGCCTGCGGAAGCTGCGAACAGTAAACGTGGTTGTAGAGAATCGAAGCCCTAGCCCTATAGGTGTAATCTTCGAGGTCAATAACGCAGGTGTGAACGTCAAACGAATGCCTATCGAGACGCTCATACCGCCGCCTAGCCTGAGCAAGAATGTATTCACGCGTCGTAAGGATGAATCGCTTGTTCGGGCTGCTAGAGGCACGCCTCATCAGCGAGAGAAGGCGACTATCCTCATTCTTTCCGAGCTTCTCATCAAAGGTCGTTTGGCCAAGGAAATCATCGTAGTAGAAAACTTGACTCAGCTCGTCATCCCACATGCGATTCGCTTCATCAGCATCCTCGGAAATCTCCACCAACTCATACCCCAAGGCCATGTAATGCGCACTGAGGACCCGACTTAGAGTTGTTTTTCCAATTCCAGGAATTCCCGCAATCACGCATACGCGCTTATCGTCCAAAACCTCCAGAGCTCTCGCATAGCTAGGATTGATCGCGTAAGTCCAAAGCGTCTTATCGAACTCACGAGCCAATGCCTGAGATCGCGTCAAGACATTCTTAGCTAGCAATGAATTGAGGACGGACGCGCTTGTTAGCCAGAGACGCAGGTGCCTGCGGACCACGTGGTCATGCTTTCGAAGAAGCGCATCAATTTCATCCTTCCCATAGATATCGCTGGGCGTTAGCACGTAAGGCTTCAACGCATCGAACAGCTTATCTTTCGCTCCCTTGGTGAGCGGAACCGAGGTAGCCAGGATATACCGCTGAGGCTTCAGTTTTTCAACCTTCACGGATTCGACATTTTCGATATGCTCAATCAACTTTGCGCGCCCCGACCTGTGCCAATGTTTGCACTGCACAATGAGCGACTCCCCCGCCGGGCGGAGGTGACGCAAGTCGACACCGCCATCTGCACCAGCAGAGAAAATCTCAAGCCGTACGCCGAGCTCTTCTTCCAGCAGGTCTTTACAGACCGCTTCAAAGTCGAAGTCGGTCAAACGAGTCAGGTCGAACGTCTCCATGGCCCTCCCCTGTTGGCGCCCAGACCAGTATCGATCGCAAGAGGGCAACCCGTGGTGATATCTGGAGACTTCTCATCAGAGCCATGAACTGCGGGCACGTGTGACGGGCGGTCAGCCTACGGTCCTTCCAGTCTTCTGGAGGGCACAACGGGCTCACGCATGCCCAGCGACAACCAACGCAAGCAAACGCCATACCTCCTGCTTAGCGACCTAGCTTGACAGTCTTCGCAGAAGCCCGAAGGGGCGGCACCCCCGCACAGGGTGCCGCCCCTCCTTCGTGCACCGGAACCGCCATCAAGTCGGTGAGGGTCGGGGTGACCCGACAACAGTCCCGGGGGTTCAGTGGTGGGTCAGCGGTGGTCGCTGCCCGATGATGACGACGCCGCGCGCCCCGCCTCCAGGCGGGCCACCGGGATCCGGAACGGGGAGCAGGAGACGTAGTCGAGTCCTACTTCGTGGAAGAAGTGGACCGACTCGGGGTCTCCGCCGTGTTCGCCGCAGACGCCGAGTTTCAGGTCGGGGCGGGTCTCGCGGCCGGCGACGGCGGCATCGCGTACGAGCTTGCCGACGCCGTCGCGGTCGATGGTCTCGAAGGGGGAGACGCCGAAGATGCCCTTCTCCAGGTAGGCGGTGAAGAAGGAGGCCTCCACGTCGTCGCGGGAGAAGCCCCAGACCGTCTGGGTGAGGTCGTTCGTGCCGAAGGAGAAGAACTCGGCCGCCTCGGCGATCTGCCCGGCCGTCAGCGCGGCGCGCGGGAGTTCGATCATCGTGCCGATGGCGAGCTTGAGTTCGGTGCCCGTGACGGCCTGGACCTCGGCGATGACCTGGTCGGCCTCGTCGCGGACGATCTCCAGTTCCTGCACGGTGCCGACGAGCGGGATCATGATCTCGGCGCGCGGGTCGGCCTTGGCGTTCTTGCGCTCGGCGGCGGCCTCGGCGATCGCCCGTACCTGCATGGTGAAGAGGCCGGGGATGACCAGGCCCAGGCGTACGCCGCGCAGGCCCAGCATCGGGTTCTGCTCGTGCAGGCGGTGGACGGCCTGGAGGAGGCGCAGGTCGTTCTCGTTGGAGTCCTTGCGGGACTCCGCGAGTGCCACCCGGACCGACAGCTCGGTGATGTCCGGCAGGAACTCGTGCAGCGGCGGGTCGAGGAGCCGGACCGTCACCGGCAGGCCGTCCATCGCCTCGAACAGCTCGATGAAGTCCTGCTTCTGGAGCGGCAACAGCTCCTTGAGCGACTCCTCGCGCTCGGCGTCCGTGTCAGCCAGGATCAGCCGTTCCACGAGCTCGCGGCGGTCGCCGAGGAACATGTGCTCGGTACGGCACAGGCCGATGCCCTGAGCGCCGAAGCGACGGGCCCGCAGCGCGTCCTCGGCGTTGTCCGCGTTGGCGCGCACCCGCAGCCGACGGACGCGGTCCGCGTACGCCATGATCCGGTGCACGGCGGCGACCAGTTCGTCGGCGTCGTCGGCGCCCGCGTGCATCCGGCCCTCGAAGTACTCGACGACCGGTGACGGGACGACCGGGACCTCGCCCAAGTACACCTTGCCCGTCGAGCCGTCGATCGAGACGACGTCGCCCTCTTCGACCACGACACCGCCCGGCGAGGTCAACCGCCGCCGCTTGGTGTCGACTTCGAGCTCCTCGGCGCCGCACACACACGTCTTGCCCATGCCGCGCGCGACCACGGCCGCGTGGGAGGTCTTGCCGCCACGGCTGGTCAGGATGCCCTCGGCCGCGATCATCCCGTCGAGGTCGTCCGGGTTCGTCTCACGGCGGATCAGGATGACCTTCTCGCCCGAACGCGACCACTTGATCGCGGTGTACGAGTCGAAGACCGCCTTGCCCACGGCCGCACCCGGCGAGGCCGCGATTCCCCGGCCGATCTGATCGACCTTCGCCTGGTCGTCGAAGCGCGGGAACATCAGTTGTGCGAGCTGCGCGCCCGTCACCCGCTGCAGCGCCTCCGCCTCGTCGATCAGACCCTGGTCGACGAGCTGCGTGGCGATACGGAAGGCCGCGCCCGCCGTGCGCTTGCCGACGCGCGTCTGGAGCATCCACAACTGCCCGCGCTCGATGGTGAACTCGATGTCGCAGAGGTCCTTGTAGTGGTTCTCCAGGGTCTTCATGATCTGCATGAGCTGGTCGTACGACTTCTTGTCGATCTGCTCCAGCTCGGCGAGCGGGACCGTGTTGCGGATGCCCGCGACGACGTCCTCGCCCTGCGCGTTCTGGAGGTAGTCGCCGTACACGCCCTGGTGCCCGGAGGCCGGGTCACGGGTGAAGGCGACTCCGGTGCCCGAGTCGGGGCCGAGGTTGCCGAAGACCATCGAGCAGACGTTGACCGCCGTACCGAGGTCGTGCGGGATGCGCTCCTGGCGGCGGTAGAGCTTGGCGCGGTCGGTGTTCCAGGAGTCGAAGACCGCGTGGATGGCTAGGTCCATCTGCTCGCGCGGGTCCTGCGGGAAATCCCGCCCGGCCTCGGTCTTGACGATCTTCTTGAACTTCGTGACCAGCTTCTTCAGGTCGGCCGCTTCGAGGTCCGTGTCGACGGTGACCTTCTTGGCCGCCTTCGCCGCCTCCAGCGCGTCCTCGAAGAGCTCACCGTCGACGCCGAGGACCGTCTTGCCGAACATCTGGATGAGACGGCGGTACGAGTCCCACGCGAAGCGTTCGTCACCGGCCTGCTGGGCCAGGCCCTGCACCGACTTGTCGGAGAGCCCGATGTTCAGGACGGTGTCCATCATGCCGGGCATGGAGAACTTCGCCCCGGAACGGACGGATACGAGCAGAGGGTTATCGGCCTGCCCGAGGGTCTTGCCCATCCGCTGCTCCAACGCGTCGAGGTGCGCACTCACCTCGTCACGCAGTGCCGCCGGCTCCTCGCCGCTGTCGAGGTAGGTCTTGCATGCCTCGGTGGAGATCGTGAAGCCCGGGGGGACGGGAAGACCCAGGTTGGTCATCTCGGCGAGGTTCGCTCCCTTGCCGCCGAGGAGGTCCTTGAGGTCCTTGTTGCCCTCGGTGAAGTCATAAACGAACTTCACGCCTTCGACCGCGCTCTCAGCTACGTGGGGATCTTTGTTTTCCGACACGAGTCTCGACTCCTCGACGTCGCGGTGGCTGCCCTGACGACGGGGAACATACCCAGATCGAAGGCATCTGGGTACGTCCACTTGTGCGTCATGTGCCTGTAACCACTCGTCCGCCACCAGATCGAAAGTCAAGGCTTGGCAAGCGATGAGGTGGCGATGTTTTCACTTCTTGAACGTGCCGACCCTCACAGACCGGCTTATCCACTCATCTGAGCGACCCTTGCTACGCCTGAGTTCAGTTGCTGAACGATCAAGGGGTGGCACTGAGTGCCACCCTTTGGAGAAGTGCAGCCGCTCATGATCCGCTCATCTGAGCCTACTCCCTATCAAGCGTGGCGAGAATCACGCCGGAACGAAGGCCAGATTTCACCATGCGGACCACGATGTGGACACGTCACACGGATGTCACACGACTCGATGAGCCGATGGATGTCACACGACTCCCCGAGCCCGTGCCGATGCCCTAGCCCGAGCCGGCGTCGATGCCCTAGCCCGAGCCCGTGCCGATGCCCGAGCCGACGCCGATGCCCGAGCCAACGCCGATGCCCTAGCCCGAGCCCCGAGCCGGTGCCGGTCACGCGCGGAGCACCCAGCGGGTCACACCCCCAGCGCCGCCAACCGCTCCTCGACCCGCTCCGGCGCGTACAGGTACTCCACGACCAGCGCCCCGGCCCCGACCAGACCGGCCCGCTCGCCGAGCCGCGAGGTCACCACGTCCAGATGAGCGGTGGAGCGGGGCAGCGCCCGCTGGTACAGCAGTTCGCGTACGCCCGTAAGGAAGGGAGTTCCGGCCAAATCTCCGGCGATCATCAGGACACCGGGGTTGAGCAGCGTCACCACGGTCGCCAGTACGTCACCCACCTGGCGCCCCGCCTCCCGAGCGAGCGCCATCGCCTCCGGGTGCCCCGACGTCAGCAGATCCCGCACATCCGATCCCGAGGCGGCCGCCACCCCGGACTCGACGAGCCGGCGCGCCACCGCACCGCCACTGGCCACGGCGGCCAGACAGCCCCGTGATCCGCACCGGCACAGCACGTCGGCGCCCACCCGGATGTGCCCGATGTCACCGGCGCCGCCGTCGATCCCCCGGTAGATGGTGCCGCCGACGACCATTCCCGCGCCGATACCGGTGGAGACCTTGACCAGCGCGAACGCCGAACAGTCCGGGTAGCCGGTGCGCTGCTCCCCGTACGCCATGAGATTGGCGTCGTTGTCGACGAGTACGGGGACGCCGGGCCTGGCGCCCGCGTGATGGGCGAACGCGCGGCCCAGCCGGCCTCTTATGTCGTAACCGTCCCAGCCCGGCATGATCGGCGGCTGCACGACCCGGCCGGTGTCGCTGTCGACCGGACCCGGCACCGCGAGTCCGATGCCGCACACGGCTTCAGCGGGTTTTCCGGCCTTCACCAGCAGGTCGGCGAACCAGCGGCCGAGCTCGCCGAGGACCGCTTCCGGGCCCTCGTCGATGACCAGGAGTCCCGACTGCTCGGCCAGGATCTCGCCGGTCAGGGTGAGGACGGCCGCCCGGCCGTGCCGGGTGTCGAGGTCGGCGGCGAGGACGACGGCGTGGGCGTCGTCGAATTCGAGGGTGATGGAGGGGCGCCCGCCCAGCGGTGAGCCCACCGGGCCGCCGGCGCCCTCGCGCAGCCAGCCCGCACGGAAGAGCCGGTCGAGGCGCTGGCCGACCGTGGCCCGGGAAAGACCGGTGGCCTGTTGCAGCGCCCCGCGCGTCGTGGCGCGTCCGCTGCGCACCAGTTCGAGCAGCTCTCCGGCGGTTGCCTGATTCCCTGCCCTCATGGTCCTGTCCGCCCTTCCTGACATGCCCACCCTCTTGCGTTCCTCAACTCTGCATTACATATTGAGTTTTGCGTGTTAAATAGACGTAACCCTACGGTAGCTACAGCCGAACTGGTCGGCAGGATGTCTTCCGGGAGACCTGAGTGGACCGCACAACCCAGCTCACCGCCTTGCGCACGGGAATCACCACCTCCGTACGCACCTCAGGCACACCCCTGGCCGCCTCGGGACCACCCACCTCGCCCGGTCGGGCCGAGGTGACCCGCACCGGAACACTTGTATACGATCCTGCCGAGACGGCGGGTTCGCTGCACCTCAGGGCGGCCCGGGTACTGAACGGCAACTGGACGGGAACGTCCACCGTGCCCTCGCGCGGTCTGTACCCGCACCAGTGGTCCTGGGACTCCGCCTTCATCTCCATCGGGCTGCGCCACCTGTCCCCCCTTCGGGCGCAGACGGAGCTGGAGACACTGCTCGGCGCGCAGTGGGGCGACGGCCGGATCCCGCACATCGTCTTCAACCCCTCCGTGCCGCTCGACGCGTACTTCCCGAGCCCCGACTTCTGGCGCTCCTCGACCGCGGGGGCCGCCGCGGGCGCCCCGCGCACCGTACAGACGTCGGGCATCGTGCAGCCACCGGTGCACGCGCTCGCCGCGTGGCTGGTGCACCAGGCCGACCCGGGCCTCTCACGGGCCCGCGGTTTCCTCTCCCGCGTCTATCCGCGCCTGGCGGCCTGGCACCGCTATCTGCTGCACCGCCGGGACCTGGGCGGCGGGGGTCTGGCCTCGGTGGTCCACCCCTGGGAGCAGGGCATGGACAACAGCCCCTGCTGGGACGCCCCGCTGAGCCGGATCACCCCGGCCCCGGCCCGCTCCTTCCGCCGCGCCGACCTCGACCACGGGGCCGCCGAGACCCGGCCGACGGATCTGGACTACGGGCGCTATGTGCGACTGGCCACGAACTACCGGGACGGTGGGTACGCCGACGGCGGCGGCGAGTTCGCGGTCGAGGACCCCTCCTTCAACGCACTGCTGATCGCCTCCGAGCACGCCCTCGCCCACATCGCACAGGAACTGGGCGCGGCCGGAACCGCCCGGCACGCCCGCGCGGAGCGCCTCACGGCGGCGCTGGTGGAGCGGCTGTGGGACCCGGCGGAGGGGATGTTCTTCTGCCGGGACGTGTACGCCCGTGGTGAGGGCCAGGGCCCACAGCGGGACGGATGTGCCGGGGAGCTGATCCCGGCGCGCAGTGTCTCCGGCCTGATCCCGCTTCTCCTCCCCGCGCTGCCCCGCGACATCGCCGCCACCCTCGTGCGCACCGCGAGCGGGTCGCACTTCGGGCT
Source organism: Streptomyces sp. NPDC058470 (assembly GCF_042721055.1). Lineage (NCBI taxonomy): Bacteria > Bacillati > Actinomycetota > Actinomycetes > Kitasatosporales > Streptomycetaceae > Streptomyces > Streptomyces sp. NPDC058470. The sequence continues at coordinate 61,137 of NZ_JBHXMF010000031.1, read as the reverse complement.
CGGTGACGCCACGCAGCTCGTGCCGAGTTACGACCTGACCGGGGACGCATTCGATCCGCACCGTTACTGGCGCGGTCCCGCCTGGTTCAACACCAACTGGCTGCTGGAGCGCGGCCTGCGGCTGCACGGCGAGCAGGCGCGCGCGGACGGCCTGCGGGCAGCGCTGCTCGACACCGCCGGGGAGTCCGGGTTCGCGGAGTACGTGGACCCTTACACCCGCGAGGCCTGCGGAGCACTCGGCTTCAGCTGGACGGCCGCGCTGACGCTGGACCTGCTGCACTCACCCACGGGGGCGGACCAGTTCGCCTCCCACCCGGGACACGAGACGTTCGACAGGGCACACAGCGCGAGCACCTACGGGAACGCGCGCGCATACGCATTCGAGACGGGCGCCAAGGGAGGGGACCGGGGATGACGGACCGGCATCATCTGCTCGTGCACGGTGGCACGTTCGCCGCCGTGGGCGACGGCGGGGACATCAACGGGGTGCGGGGCGGCAGCTCCCCGGACGGCTTATTCGTGCGCGACGCACGACATTTGAGCCGCTGGCAGCTGACCCTGGACGGCGCGGTGCCCGAGGCACTCACGCCGGTCGCGGACGGCGACACGGCGCGCTGTGTGCTCGTACCCCGCGGCGGCCGCAACGAGCCGCCCGCGTACACGGTCTTCCGTGAACAGGCCGTCGCCGAGGGCGGGTTCGTGGAGGCGCTGCGGGTCACCAGCAACCGCCCGGCGCCCACCACGGTCCGCGTCGCGGTCACCGCGGACGCCGACTTCACGGACCAGTTCGAGCTGCGCTCCGACTACCGCACATACGCCAAGACGGGCGTCGTCCGCACCCGCCAAGTCCTCGACGACGGCGTGGAGTTCGGCTATCAGCGCGGTGAATGGCGATCCTGTACGACGGTCACCTCCGAGCCCGCCCCGGACGGCGTGGAGGAGACGGGCACGGGCGCCCGTCGCCTCGTATGGACCCTGGAACTCCAGCCGCACGGCAGCGCGGAGCTGTCGCTGCGGGTCGCGGCGCGTCCGCACGGCGCCGCACACGAGCCCGACGTACCGCTGTCCCCCGCCGCCGCGAACGACCAACTCCTCGCCCTCGAAGGGGAGTTCACGGAAGGCGTGCCCTTCCCGACCGGCTGGCCGGAGCTGGCCGCAGCCTGCGCGCGCGGCCTGTCCGACCTGGCCGCGCTCCAGGTACCGGCCCACAGTCCGGACGGCGAGGAACTGCGCGTCCCGGCCGCCGGAGTGCCGTGGTTCCTGGCCCTGTTGGGCCGTGACGCGCTCCTGACCTCCCTCTTCGCACTCCCTTACCGCCCCCAGCTCGCCGCCGCCACGCTGCCCGCACTCGCCGCGACGCAGGCGACCGAGGTGGGCGCGGAGGCGGTGTCCCAGCCCGGCAAGATCGTGCACGAGGTGCGGCACGGGGAGTTGGCGCACTTCGGGCAGGTGCCGTACGGGCGTTACTACGGTTCGGTGGACGCGACGCCGCTGTTCCTGGTGCTGCTCGGCGCCTACACCGAGCAGACCGGCGATGTGAGCGTGGCCCGCCGCCTTGAGGCCAACGCCCGTGCGGCGATCGGCTGGATGCTGGACCACGGCGGGCTGACCTCACGCGGCTATCTCGTCTACCGCGCGGACGGCGGCGGCCTCGCCAACCAGAACTGGAAGGACTCCCCGGGGGCCATCTGTTCGGCCGACGGCAGCCGCCCCTCCGGCCCGGTGATGGCGGCGGGCGCGCAAGGCTACGCATACGACGCGCTGCGCCGCACCGCGCACCTGTCCCGCACGGTCTGGGACGACGAGGTCTACGCGGCCCTCCTCGAACAGGCCGCCGGCGACCTCCGGGACCGCTTCCAGCGGGACTTCTGGATGCCCGAACACTCCTTCCCCGCCCTGGCGTTGGACGGTGACGGCCGCCACGTGGACGCCCTCGCCTCCGACGCGGGCCACCTGCTGTGGTCGGGCCTGCTCGACAAGGAGTACGGCGAGCTGGTCGGCCGGCGCCTCCTGGAACCCGACTTCTTCTCCGGCTGGGGCGTCCGCACCCTCGCCTCCGGGCAGGCGGCGTACCACCCGCTCTCGTACCACCGCGGCTCCGTCTGGCCGCACGACAACGCCCTGATCACCCTGGGCCTGGCGAGGTACGGCCTGCACGACGAGGCGCGTACCGTCGCCCACGCCCTGGTCGACGCCGCCACGGCCGCCGGCCACCGCCTCCCCGAGGTCCTCGCGGGCTACGGCCGCGGCACCCACAGTGAGCCGGTGCCCTACCCGCACGCATGCGTAAGGGAGTCGAGGTCGGCGGCGGCACCGCTGGCGTTGCTGACGGCGGTGGGGGGAGCGTAGGCCCCAGCCCTAATCGTCGGGTTCGGTGAGCTCGGTGAAAAGGGTGAGCTGAAGGGCTCCCGGTGCTTCCAGCCGGGAGTTCAGCGAGTTCCAGGGGGTGCGCATCGGCTCCGCGATCACCTCAGCCCCGGCCGCGGCCAGCCTCGCCGTGGTGGCGGCGGAGTCGTCCACCTGGAAGGCGACGCGCACATGGCCGGCCACCCGCCGCCCGACCTCGACCTCGTCGATGAAGGCGGCGTGGTTCGGGTCGGTCAGCTCCAAGGTGGCCCGGCCGGCGTCGAGGATGGTGACCCGCCCGTCGGGCGCGGAGAACGCCCCGCGCTCGGTCAGGCCGAGGACGTCGCGGTAGAAGTGCAGCGCCGCGTCGTAGTCGGCCGCCGTGACGACGAGGCGGAGTTCACGGACGGCGGGTTCGGCGGCGACGGGCTTTTCGTCAGCACCGGGCATTCCGTCGGCACCGGGCATTCCGTCGGCGTCGGACATGGCGGCTCCTTGGGGATCGCGAGTACGAGCGAGTACGAGTTGGTCAACCGACCCGTCGAGCGGGCGATTCCCCTTGCGACGCCACAAGGCGGTCATGCTTGCGCGGCTACGAGGCGACCATGGCCGTACGGGCTTCCCCGATGAACTGTTCCAGCCTGTCGCGGAACGCCCCGTGGGTCTCGCCGAAGAGTTCGCGGGATCCCGGGTCGCCGCTCTCCGAAACCCGCGCCAGCGCACTGTTGGTCTCCGCTGCCGCCCGCATGAGGGCTTCGGCCGCTTCGGCGGCCGGGGCCGGACCCTCCAGCACGATGACCCGGACGCAGCGCATGAGGGGGTCGAAGGCGCTGCGCAGCTCGGTGCGGAGTTCCTGAATGTGCGTCAGTCGCTCGGTGGGGTCGACCAGATGGAAGAACGCTTCGCCGACTCTCCAGTACAGCTGGCCTGTGCTGTGCGCCTGTTCCATGAGGTCCAGATAGGCGGCCCGCCGGATCTCCCGGACCCGGCCCCGGTGCTCGGCCTGCGCGGATGCCTCCGCCTGGACCTTCGCCGCCCGTGCGTTGCCCACAGTGGTCACCCAACTGGCGAGCACCGCGGTCGCACCGGTGAACACCCCGACCCACACCACGCTGTCCGTCACCCGCACATCTTCGGCGAGCCGGATTCCCCCTGTCGAGGTCAACTACCCACCGGACGTGTCCAGTTCCGCGTCCTCGCCGATCCCCGCGCAGTCGTACGGGTCCTTGAGCCAACCCTCCGGCAGGACAACCCTGTTGTTGCCGGACGTACGCCCGCGGGGCCCGTCCGCGCCGAGCGGCCAGGGCTGGTCGAGGTCCAACTCGGCGAGCCCGTCGGAGAGTTCGGCGATGGACGAGGTGACGGCGAGGCGCCCCCGCATCTCGGAGCCGACGGCGAAGCCCTTGAGGTACCAGGCGACATGCTTGCGGAAGTCGATGACGCCACGCGCCTCGTCGCCGATCCACTCACCCAGCAAGGTCGCATGCCGGACCATCACGGCCGCCACCTCACGGAGCGTCGGGCGGGCGTACTCCTGACGCCCCTCGAAGGCGGCCACCAGGTCCGCGAACAGCCACGGCCGCCCCAGGCACCCGCGCCCGACGACCACCCCGTCGCACCCGGTCTCCCGCACCATCCGCACCGCGTCGTCGGCGGACCAGATGTCGCCGTTGCCGAGGACGGGGATCTCCGGCACGTGCTCCTTGAGGCGCGCGATGGCGTCCCAGTCCGCCGTGCCGCCGTAGTGCTGGGCGGCGGTCCGGCCGTGCAGGGCGATCGCCGTGACGCCCTCCTCGACCGCGATCCGCCCGGCGTCCAGGTACGTGATGTGTTCGTCGTTGATGCCCTTGCGCATCTTCATCGTGACGGGGAGATCACCGGCCCCGCTCACGGCCTCCCGGAGGATCGCCCGCAGCAGGTTCCGCTTGTACGGGAGGGCGGACCCGCCGCCCTTCCGGGTCACCTTGGGGACCGGGCAGCCGAAGTTCAGGTCGATGTGGTCGGCGAGGCCCTCCTCCGCGATCATGCGGACGGCCTTGCCGACGGTCGCCGGGTCCACCCCGTACAGCTGGATCGAACGCGGCTTCTCGGTCGCGTCGAAGTGGATCAGCTGCATGGTCTTCTCGTTGCGCTCGACGAGCGCCCGCGTGGTGATCATCTCGCTGACGAAGAGTCCCTTGCCGCCGCTGAACTCCCGGCACAGCGTGCGGAAGGGCGCGTTCGTGATGCCGGCCATCGGGGCCAGGACGACGGGTGGCTGGACGGTGTGCGGGCCGATCGACAGCGGGGGCGCGGGAACGAGGGTGGGCGTGGACATTCCCCCATTGTCACGTACGTCGGCGACTACGGCGACAGTCGTTAGTTAGACGCACTATCGAAACAGTCGTACGATGGTGGAATGCCCGAGCTGAGCCCCCGCCACCGCATGCTGGTGCTCGCGATCTGCTGCATGAGCCTCCTGATCGTGAGCCTCGACAACACGGTTCTGAACGTCGCCCTGCCCTCCATGCAGAAGGAACTGCACGCGAGCCTTGCAGGCCTGCAGTGGACGATCGACGCGTACACACTGGTCCTCGCCTCGCTGCTGATGCTGGCGGGCTCGACAGCCGACCGCATCGGCCGCCGGAAGGTGTTCATCGCGGGCCTGGTCATCTTCACGCTCGGCTCGCTCCTGTGCTCGCTCGCCCCGACCCTCGAAACACTCGTCGCGTTCCGCATGGTGCAGGCGGTCGGCGGTTCGATGCTGAACCCGGTCGCGATGTCGATCATCACCAACACGTTCACGGACCCGCGCGAGCGCGCCCGGGCGATCGGTGCGTGGGGCAGCGTGGTCGGCATATCGATGGCCCTCGGGCCCCTGGTCGGCGGGCTGCTCGTCGACTCGGTCGGCTGGCGTTCGATCTTCTGGATCAACCTCCCGGTGGGCCTGACCGCGCTCCTGCTCACCCTGCACTACGTCCCCGAGTCCCGCGCTCCCAGGGCCCGCCGCCCCGACCCGGTCGGCCAGATCCTCGTCATCGCGCTCCTCGGCTCCCTCACCTACGCGATCATCGAGGCGCCCACCTCGGGCGCCGTCAAGATCGTGGCCTTCGGCGCGGTCGCCGTCGCCTCACTGATCGGCCTCCTCCGCTACGAGCACCGGCGCGACGAACCCCTCATCGACCTGCGCTTCTTCCGCTCCGCGCCGTTCAGCGGGGCCACCGTCATCGCCGTCTGCGGATTCGCGGCGCTCAGCGGCTTCCTGTTCCTCTCGACGCTCTACCTGCAGAACGTACGCGGCCTCGACGCGCTGCACGCGGGCCTGTGGATGCTGCCGATGGCAGTCATGTGCTTCGTCTGCGCACCGCTGTCGGGCCGGCTGGTCGGCAGCCGCGGCCCCCGTGTGCCCCTCCTGATCGCCGGGGTCGCGATGACGGCGAGCGGGGTGCTGTTCGCCGCGTCCGAGGGCAAGACCTCGAACACCACGCTGATCATCGGCTACGTCCTCTTCGGCCTCGGCTTCGGCTTCGTGAACGCGCCCATCACCAACACCGCCGTCTCCGGCATGCCCCGCTCGCAAGCCGGCGTCGCCTCCGCCGTCGCCTCCACCAGCCGCCAGATCGGCGGCACGCTCGGCGTCGCGGTGATCGGCGCGGTGCTGGCCTCCGGGGTGAGCACGACGGCGTACAAGGACACCTTCATGGCGGCCGCCGGCCCCGCCTGGTGGATCATCGCCGGATGCGGCCTCGCGGTGCTCGTCCTGGGCGCCCTGACCAGCGGAGCCTGGGCACGGAAGACGGCCGAGCGGACGGCGTTCCGGCTGCAGCCGGAACCCGTGCGGACACGGAACTCGACGGGTGTGGGGGCCTGACACCGCGACCCCGTCCGCGCCCGGGCCGGCTGACCCGGGCCGGCTGACCCGCGCTGGCTAACCTCTTCCGGTATGACCTTCTACGAAGAGGCCGTCGAAGCCTTTCGCCGCCGCGAGATCGACGTGGTGCAGCGCCTGAGCGAGGCAGAGATCACCCGCGCCCAGGCTGCCGGTGACGTCGCCGCCGAGGTGGAAGCGGTGGGCTGTCTGGCACGTGTCGCCATCGTGGGCGGCGACCTGCCCGAGGCCCGACGTCTGGCCGAGGAGGCACGGGAGCTCGCACGGCGGACCAGCGACCGCCGCCTGGAGCGGACCCCCCTGCACATCCTGGCGGGCACCGCACGCATGGCCGGTGACGTGCCGGCCGCTCGCCGCCTGCTCGCGGAGAGCATCGCTCTCAACGAGTCCCTGGGCGAGCGCAGAAGCGTCGCGAACGAACGGCACAACCTGGCGTATCTGGAACTGCACGCGGGCGAGGTCCAGAAGGCCCGTGAGCTGTTCTCCGCGGCCCGCCGCGAGGTGGTGGAGGGCGAGATGACGGACGTGTACCCGCAGGTGGCTCTGAGCACAGCGGTCATCGCGGCCGCCGACGGCGACCACCGCCGTGCGACCCGGTACCTGGCAGCGGTCGACAGCGAACTGCGAAGGCTCGGGCATCAGCTGGACCCGGATGACGCCCAGGAGCACCAGACCCTCCGTGCACGGCTGGTGGAGGAGCTCGGCCGCGATTCGTTCGACGCCGAATACGGGGCGGGATCCGGCCAGGCCCTCCTGGAAGTGATCTCCCGGTAGACCACCGCACCGCGACCGGTCGGCCCGGACCGCCGTGACCCCGGCCGCCCTCGCCGTGCTCCACGCTTGGAAGCCGGGCACGACATCACCGGACATCACCCGGACACCGCCGGCTCGGGGACGAACCCGGTCCCGAGAGCCACGGGCGTACGAAGCCCGAGCCAATGCGGCTCAGGCCATGACCACCCCGCGCTCCCCCGCGATCGCGTGCAGCTTCTCCAGCCGCTCGCGCGACTCGGCGTCGGCGGGCACATACGTCACCAGGCGCGGCCCCACGTCCGGACCGAGCCACAGGTCGGTGTGGTCGACGGTGATCCGACCGACGTACGCGTTGCGGAACTCCTTGCGCTTGGTGCCCACACCGACCACCTCGTGGCGGTCCCAGGCCTCGCAGAAGTCCGGCGACTCCGCCCGCAGCCGCTTGAGGAGCGTCTTCCAGGCAGGCGAGGCGAGATGCCCGGCCATCGAGGCGCGGAACTTGGCCGCCATGAGCCGGGTGGTCTCGTCCAGATGCACGATCGAGGAGCGCCACTCCTCGTGCGTGTAGGCAAGGACCATGCAGTTCCGGTCCTCGCGCGGTACGGCGTCGAGGTCGCAGAGCAGCAGGCTGTACGTGCGGTTGTACGCGAGGATGTCGTACCGGCTGTTCTGGACGCAGGCCGGCATCGGCTCCAGCTGCTCCAGGATGGCCCGCAGGGCCGGGGACACCGTCGGGCACGTCGTGGGGGGCGCCGGGTCGACGGCTCCGGCCAGCTGGAAGAGGTGGACGCGCTCGCTCTGGTCGAGCATCAGGGCGCGGGCGAGTGCGTCGAGCACCTGCACGGAGACATGGATGTCGCGGGCCTGTTCCAGCCACGTGTACCAGGTGACCCCGACGGCGGCGAGCTGCGCGACCTCCTCGCGGCGCAGGCCGGGGGTGCGCCGGCGCGCGCCCCGGGGCAGACCGACCTGTTCGGGGGTGACGTGCTCGCGACGGTGGCGCAGGAAGGCAGCCAGTTCGGTCCGCCGGATCTCCGCCTCGCGACCACCGTGCCGCCTGGCCGCCGCCCCCGAATAGTCCTGTGCCATCGTTGTCATGCTCCTAGCCTGCCGCACGTCTTACCCTGTTGCCAGGTACTGCCTCTACCAGGATAAGTAAACTCTGGTACCAGCCTCGGGCCGAGGGCAGGCTGGAGCACGTGACCGAAACCGGAACCCTCACCACCCCCGTCCGATCCCCCGTCTCTCCACCCGTGCTCGGCGGCCTCGGACTCTTCACCGTGCTGATCGGCGCGGCCCTGCCGTTGATCGACTTCTTCATTGTGAACGTCGCACTGCCGACCATGGGACAGGACCTGCACGCGAGTGCGTCCGTCCTCGAACTCGTCATCGCCGGGTACGGAGTCTCGTACGCCGTCCTCCTCGTCCTCGGCGGCAGGCTCGGCGACCTCTTCGGCCGGCGTCGGCTCTTTCTCGTCGGCATGGCGGCCTTCGGCCTGACCTCGCTGGCGTGCGGGCTCGCACCCAGCGCCTGGACGCTGGTGGCCGCACGGGTCGCGCAGGGCGCGGCGTCCGCGGCGATGCTGCCGCAGGTGCTCGCCACCATCCAGTCGGCGACCGCCGGCCCGCGCCGCGCCAAGGCGATGAGCCTGTACGGCGCGACGGCCGGGCTCTCCATGGTGGCCGGGCAGATCCTCGGCGGCGTACTCATCGCCGCCGACATCGCGGGCACCGGCTGGCGCGCGGTGTTCCTCGTCAACGTGCCCGTGGTGATCCTCGGTCTGGTGCTGGCCACTCGGGCGGTCCCCGAGACGCGCTCGCAGCACCCGGAGCCGATCGACGGCCCCGGCACTGTCCTGCTCGCCGTGGCGCTGCTCGCGCTGCTGGCCCCGCTGACCGAGGGCAGGGCGGCGGGGTGGCCGCTGTGGACCTGGCTGTCGCTCGCGCTGTTCCCGGTCGCGGCGGCGGCGTTCTACTTCGTCGAGCGCCGGGAGGACCGCAAGGGCCGTACGCCGCTGGTGCCGCCGAGCCTTTTCGCGCTGCTGTCGTTGCGCCGCGGCCTGGTGATGATCGTGCCGTTCTCGATCGGCTTCAGCGGGTTCATGTTCGTGATCGCGGTGGCCCTGCAGGAGGGTGCGGGGCTCGGTCCGGTCCAGGCGGGTCTTGCCCTCGCGCCGATGGCGGCGGCGTTCTTCGTCGTCTCGCTGTGCGGTCCGCGGCTGATCGCGCGTTACGGCACCCGGGTCGTCACCGCCGGCGGACTGATCCAGACGGTGGGCCTGGCCCTCATGGCGCTGGCCGCCTCGCGGTCCTGGCCGGACCTGGGCATCTGGGAGCTGGCGCCGGGCGCGGCGGTGGCGGGCGCGGGCCAGGCCCTCCAACTCCCCGTTCTCTTCCGGATCATCCTCTCCGAGGTCCCGCCCGCTCGCGGCGGCGTGGGCAGCGGCGTCATGATCACCACCCAGCAGTCCGCCCTCGCCCTCGGCGTGGCCACCCTGGGCTCCCTCTTCCTGTCCCTCGTCCCGGGCCACGGGATGCAGGACGCGCTGGTGACCACGCTGCTGGTCCAGCTGGCGCTCGGAATCCTGACGACGGGCCTGAGCCTGCGGCTGCCCCGCACGATCAGCTGACGGCCCGCTCCTTGGCCACCAACTCCCGTACAGCAGGGGCGACTTCATGGGCGAACCGTTCGAGGGTCGGGGCGTCGTCGGAGGCGAGGAGATAGGCGCTCACTCCTTGGGTGAGGGTGAGTTCGGCGAGCCGCTCGGCGAGCTGCCCCGCCGGGGCGGGACCGGGGAGCTCGTACCCGACAGCCGCGACACCGGGGCCGGGCAGGTTGAGGAGACGGCGCACCGACCGTGGGTCGCGTCCCGCGGCGGCCGCCGCCTCGTCCACGATCCGCTGCCCCGCGGCGAGTTCGGCGGGCGGCAGCCGGGTGGCACTGGGCAGCCAGCCGTCGGCGGCGCGCCCGATGAGCCGCAGCATCCGCGGGCCCAGGGCGCCGACCCAGATCCCGATCGGGTGAGCGGCCGCAGGCCCTGGCCGGGCCCCGTCGAGCCGGTAGTGCCTGCCGTCGACTCCCTTGCTTCCCGCATCCGTCGACCACAGCGCCCGGATGACGTCGATCGCCTCGCCCAACGCCTCGACGGCCTCCCCGGGCGTGCGCCGCGACTGCCCCTCACTGGCGATGGCATCCCAGTACCCACCGGCTCCGAGCCCCAACTCCACCCGCCCGCCACTGAGTACGTCGAGACTCGCCGCGGCCCGCGCCAGCCCGGCCGGCGGCCGCAGCGGCAGGTTGGCCACGTTCGGGAAGACCCGCACCCGCTCGGTACGCGCCGCGATGACGGACAGCAGGGTCCAGGCGTCCAGGAAGTCCGGCCGGTACGGGTGATCGGCGACGCTGACGAGATCGAGCCCCGAGCGGTCGGCGAGCCGGGCCAACTCGATGACGGTGTGCGGCTGTTCGGCGTCGGGGGTGAGCACCGCGCCGAAGAGGAGGTCGTGGCCGTAGTCGGGCATGGCGGTCCTTAAGGGGGTCGCTGATATCGAGGGTGTCGAGGGTGTCGAGGGTGTCGACTGAGGTGTTCGACCGTCGGGATCACGTCGCGGTGCAACTCGGGATCACATCGCGACGTAATCATTACATGCCGACACTATTACGTCGAGGGTAGGGTTGCGGCATGGCAGCGACCCGCGACGACGCCCCCACCGACAGGCCTGACGGGACCCTGCACACCCCGGACTCGTCGGCCCTGCGCCCCCCGACCCTGCTGGCCCTGCCCTCCTACCTGGCGGGCCACGTGGCCCGGATCGGCCACCGCGCCCTGGTCGAGGCCCTCAAGGAACACGGCCTACGCCTCCCTCACTTCGCGATCCTCGCGGGCCTCGGCGACTTCGGCCCCCTCGCCCAGCACGAACTCGCCGACCGCCTCGGCCTCAATCGCAGCCACCTCGTGGGCTATCTCGACGAGGTCGAGCAACAGGACCTCGTACGCCGCGACCGCGATCCCGGGGACCGCCGCCGCCAGCGCGTCGCCCTCACGGCGGCGGGCGAGAAACGACTGAAGGACCTCAAGAAGGTGGCCGATCATTCGCAGACCGACTTCCTGGACGGCCTGTCGGACACCGAACGTGAGACTCTCATCACCTTGATGCGGCGGATCGTGGCGATGGACGACCGCGCCGCCAACTCACCGGCAAAGAATCCCCGTTGATCTTCGCCTTGCTGCACACTCCTTGCTGCGCAAGGGAATGCGGTATACGCGGCATCACGCGGTATCACCAGGAGGTGGCATGCTGCAGATCAACACGAGCAAGGTAAGCCGCTGGGACCAGCACGGCCGCGAGCACGTCGTGCACGTTCAGCGGGCGGGCGTACAGCGCACGATCAAATGTGACACGTGCGGGTGGCGCAAGGCGGCGCAGTTCCTGCCCTGGCTGAAGGCCGAGGAACACCTGGCGGAGGCGCACCAGGCGACGGTGGACCCGACGGAGCGGTAGCCGGTCCGTCGGTTACCTACCGGCCCGGGTGCCTCACTGCGCCGGGGCGGTGGGCGGCTCCACCGACACCGCCCGTGGCCTCCGTAACAGCCTGGCGCGCGGCGAGAACCCCGTGGCCGGTGCCGCGAGCAGGGGCTCCCGGTCAGGCTCGCACTCCTCGTACGACCAGGTCCACGAGCGCCTCGAACTCCCCGTCGATACCGGGCTGTTCCCACTCCCGGGAGTAGCCGGGGTCGTGGAAACGGTTCGTGGCGTCGAAGAGGGCGCGGGCCGTGACGTCCGGGGCGTCGGACGCGAAGACACCACGCCGCACGCCGTCCTCGACGATCTCGACGAGCTGGCCGGTGAGGTCGGCGACGTGCCGGTCGACGACCCCGCTGTTCTCGCCGGTCAGCAACACCATGTAGGTGGCGAAGAGTTGGGGGTCGTCGCCCGCCTTGCGGCGCTTGGCGGCGAAGAGCGCCGTGAACCAGTCACGCAGGCGGGACTCGGGGTCGCGGTCCTCGGCGACGATGCTCGCGAGGGACTCCGACGTACGGTCAAGCCAGCGCTTCGTGACCGCCTCCCGCAGCGCCGCCTTCGTGGCGAAGTGGCGGTAGACGCTGCCGTGACTGACGCCGAGCGCGCGGGCCACGTCCACCACGGTGGCCTTGGCGGGCCCGTGGCGGCGCAGCACCTCCTCGGTCGCTTCGAGGATGCGCTCGGCGGTCAGTGCTTCGGTGCTCGGTGCCATGACGAGGACGGTACCTGCCGGTACCGTCAGCGCTCCGTGCCGAGGTGCGCCATCTGCGCCTGCGGGTAACGGTCGCCCGCGGCGGCGCCGTCCGGCACGGCCTCCTCGATGGCGGCGAGGTCGTCGGCGCCGAGCGTCACGTCCAGCGCGCCCAGCGCCTCCGTCAGCCGGTCGCGGCGCCGGGCGCCCACCAGCGGCACGATGTCCTCGCCGCGCGAGAGCACCCAGGCGATCGCGATCTGCGCGACGCTGACGCCCTTCTGCTCGGCGACCTTCCGCAGCGCGTCGACCAGGTCGAGGTTGTGCTGGAGGTTGTCGCCCTGGAAACGCGGGCTCATCCCGCGGAAGTCGTTCGCGGCCAGCTGCCGGTCCCGCGTGAAGTGTCCGGAGATCAGCCCGCGCGACAGCACGCCGTACGCGGTGATGCCGATGCCCAGCTCCCGGGTGGTCGGCAGCACCTCGTCCTCGATGCCGCGCGAGATGAGCGAGTACTCGATCTGAAGGTCCGAGATGGGGGCGGTGGCGGCGGCCCGGCGGATCGTCCCGGCGCCCACCTCGCTCAGCCCGATGTGCCGTACGTGTCCGGCCTCCACCAGCTCCGCGATCGCGCCCACCGTCTCCTCGATCGGCACATCGGTGTCGGCCCGGGCGATCCGGTACACGTCGATGTGGTCGACGCCGAGCCGCCGCAGCGAGTAGGCGGCGAAGTTCTTCACGGCCGCCGGGCGGCCGTCGTACCCCGCCCAGACGCCGTCCGGGTCGCGCAGCGCGCCGAACTTGACGCTCGTCAGCGCCTGCTCCCGACGAGCGGCCGGCGCACTGCGCAAGGCCTCGCCGATCAGCAGCTCGTTGTGACCCATGGCGTAGAAGTCACCGGTGTCGAGCAGGGTCACGCCCGCTTCGAGCGCGGCGTGGATGGTCGCGATGGACTCGGCCCGGTCCGCGTCGCCGTACAACGCGGACATGCCCATACAGCCGAGGCCGAGGGCGGAGACCTGGGGGCCGGTGGATCCGAGGGGACGGGTTTGCATGAGGGCTCCTTGGGGGTTCTCCGGGCGGGAACGCGCTCGGAGGGGTGTCGTACATCCACCATGGCATGACAGATAACAGATTTCAATATCTGTCATCTGTCACTCGCCGGCCGCGACAGGCCCGAGGCCGGTCGCCATCCGCCATCGCATTTGGTCCAGACCTCTTGACGACTGGTCTGGACCAAGAGCACTGTCATGCCTACGACACCTCACCGCACCCCCCACCGGGAGGCCTCGCATGATCCGTCGGAAGCTGCGTCTGCTCGCCGTCGCGCTGGCGACAGTGGTACTCACCCCACTGTCGATCGCCATCGCGCCGAACGCATCCGCTGCCGATACCTGCGCCGTGAAGTCCCGCCCTTCAGGCAAGGTGCTCCAGGGCTACTGGGAGAACTGGGACGGCTCCTCCAACGGCGTCCACCCGCCCTTCGGCTGGACCCCGATCACCGACTCCCGTATCGCGCAGCACGGTTACAACGTGATCAACGCGGCGTTCCCGGTGATCCGTTCCGACGGGACGGCGCTGTGGGCGGACGGGATGGACACGGGTGTGAAGGTCGCGACGCCCGCCGAGATGTGCGCGGCGAAGGCGTCGGGGCAGACGATCCTGCTGTCCATCGGCGGGGCCGCGGCCGGGATCGACCTCAGTTCCGCGACCGTGGCCGACAAGTTCGTCGCGACGATCGTCCCGATCCTCAAGCAGTACAACTTCGACGGTATCGACATCGACATCGAGACCGGCCTGGTCGGCAGCGGCAACATCAACACGCTCTCCGCCTCACAGGCCAACCTGATCCGCATCATCGACGGGGTACTGGCCCAGATGCCGTCGAACTTCGGGCTCACCATGGCCCCGGAGACCGCTTACGTCACCGGCGGCAGCGTCGCGTACGGCTCGATCTGGGGCTCGTACCTGCCGATCGTGAAGAAGTACGCGGACAACGGACGCCTGTGGTGGCTGAACATGCAGTACTACAACGGCAGCATGTACGGCTGCTCCGCCGACTCGTACTCCGCGGGCACCGTCCAGGGCTTCACCGCCCAGACCGACTGCCTGAACAAGGGACTTGTCGTCCAGGGCACCACCATCAAGGTGCCGTACGACAAGCAGGTCCCCGGCCTCCCGGCCCAGTCCGGCGCCGGCGGCGGCTATATGACCCCGAGCCTCGTCTCCCAGGCATGGCGCACCTACGGCACCTCACTCAAGGGCCTGATGACCTGGTCCATCAACTGGGACGGCTCGAAGAACTGGACGTTCGGCGACAACGTCAAGGCGCTGCAAGGCCGTTGAGAAGCCCCCGCGGGACCGGTTGAAACACTGGTGCCGGGCCCCCGTCGATCCGGGGCCCGGCACCAGTGATGTTGTCCACGACCCGACTCAGCAGCCGATCAGCCGGGTGGCGAGGTAGCCCTCGATCTGGTCGAGCGACACACGCTCCTGCTTCATCGTGTCGCGCTCGCGCACGGTCACGGCGTTGTCGTCGAGCGTGTCGAAGTCGACCGTGACGCAGAACGGGGTGCCGATCTCGTCCTGGCGGCGGTAACGGCGGCCGATGGCGCCGGCGTCGTCGAAGTCGATGTTCCAGTTCTGCCGGAGCGCGGTGGCGAGGCCCTTGGCCTTCGGGGAGAGCTCCGGGTTGCGGGACAGCGGGAGGACCGCGACCTTGACGGGCGCCAGGCGCGGGTCGAGGCGCAGCACCGTGCGCTTCTCCATCTTGCCCTTGGCGTTCGGGGCCTCGTCCTCGATGTAGGCGTCGAGGAGGAAGGCGAGCATCGAGCGGCCGACACCGGCGGCGGGCTCGATGACGTACGGGGTCCAGCGCTCGCCGGCTTCCTGGTCGAAGTAGGAGAGGTCCTGGCCGGAGGCCTTGGAGTGCGCGTTCAGGTCGTAGTCGGTGCGGTTGGCGACGCCCTCCAGTTCACCCCATTCGTTGCCGCCGAACTGGAAGCGGTACTCGATGTCGGCGGTGCGCTTGGAGTAGTGGGAGAGCTTCTCGGCCGGGTGCTCGAACCAGCGCATGTTCTCCTCGCGCATACCGAGGCCGGTGTACCAGTTCCAGCGCTCCTGCATCCAGTACTCCTGCCACTTCTCGTCCTCGCCCGGCTTGACGAAGAACTCCATCTCCATCTGCTCGAACTCGCGGGTGCGGAAGATGAAGTTGCCGGGCGTGATCTCGTTGCGGAAGGACTTGCCCATCTGCGCGATGCCGAACGGCGGCTTACGGCGCGAAGTCTGCTGCACCTGGGCGAAGTTGGTGAAGATGCCCTGCGCGGTCTCGGGGCGCAGATAGGCGACGGAGCCGCTGTCCTGCGTCACGCCGAGGTGGGTGGAGAGCAGGCCGGAGAACTGCTTGGGCTCGGTGAACTGGCCCTTGTTACCGCAGTTGGGGCAGTTGACGTCCGCGAGGCCGTTCTCCGGGAGGCGCTTGTGCTTCGCCTCGTAGGCCTCCTCCAGGTGGTCGGCGCGGTAGCGCTTGTGGCAGGAGGTGCACTCGGTAAGGGGGTCGGTGAACGTGGCGACGTGGCCGGAGGCGACCCAGACCTCGGTTGCCAGGATCACGGACGAGTCGATACCGACGACGTCCTCACGGGAGGTGACCATGTAACGCCACCACTGGCGCTTGAGGTTCTCCTTGAGCTCGACGCCGAGCGGGCCGTAGTCCCAGGCGGCCTTCTGCCCACCGTAGATCTCACTACAGGGGTAGACGAAGCCACGGCGCTTGCTCAGGCTGACGATGGTGTCGATCTTGTCGGCGGCCACGGTGCTCTCTTCATTACGAACGGACGGCACGAATGCTTCAGGTTACCGGCGCTGCCCACCCCGGTATCAAATCGGTTGGGTGACCCAACCCTTGTTGACAATCGTTTCCACATTTGTTGAAAATGACTGTCATGAACGTACGACGACGCCTCATATCCGGGACCGCTGTGACCGCGGCCACATTCCTCGGTCTCGGCACCCTCTCCGCCTGCTCGGACTCGTCCGCCGCCGACAACAACAGCAGCGGGAAGCTCGACGTCGTGGCGTCGTTCTACCCCCTGCAGTATCTCGCCGAGGAGATCGGCGGGAACCACGTGAGTGTCACGGACCTGACCGAGCCCGGTCAGGAGCCGCACGACCTGGAGATCAGCGCCAAGCAGACCGCGCAGCTGCAGGAGGCCGACGCCGTCCTCTACCTGAAGAACCTCCAGCCGGCCGTCGACGACGCCGTGGCACAGTCCGAGGTCAAGACCAAGATCGACGCCGCGACGCTGACCACCCTGGAGAAGCACGGCAACGAGGTCGGCGGCCACGCGGCCGAGCACGACGACACCGAGGGCGAGGAGACCGGTGCCACCGACCCGCACATCTGGCTGGACCCGGTGAAGTACGCCGAGGTCGCCGAGGGCGTGGGCAAGGCCTTCGAGAAGGAGGACCCGGACAACGCCGCGGAATACAAGAGCAACACCGCCGCGCTGGTGAAGAAGCTCGACGCGCTCAACACCCAGTACGAGGACGGGCTCAAGAACACCAAGAGCAAGGTCTTCATCACCACCCACGCGGCCTTCGGCTACCTCGCCGAGCGCTACGGCCTCACCGAGGAGGCCATCAACGGCCTGGACCCGGAATCGGAGCCCAGCGCGAACCGCGTCAAGGACCTTGAGACCATGGCCAAGGCGGACGGCGTCACGACGGTGTTCTACGAGACCCTCGTCAGCGACAAGACCGCCAAGACCATCGCCGGCGACGCGGGCCTGAAGACCGACGTCCTCGACCCGATCGAGGGCATCACCGACAAGTCCAAGGGCGACGACTACCTCCAGGTCATGGAGTCGAACCTGAAGGCGCTGGAGACGGCCCTGGGCGCGAAATGACAGAAAGTGCCCAGTGACAGCACGCCCCACACGCACCACGAAGTGACGGAACGAACACGGAGGACGGCGGAATGAAGAGCGGGCCCGTCATATCCCTGCGCGGAGTGACCGCGGAACTCGGCTCACGCCCCGTCCTGCGCGGTATCGACCTCACCGTGAACCACGGCGAGGTCGTCGCCCTGCTCGGCGCCAACGGCTCCGGCAAGTCCACCGCCGTACGCAGCATCATCGGCCAAGTCCCCGTCAGCGGCGGCGAGATCGAGATCTTCGGCACCCCGCGCCGCCGCTTCGGCGACTGGGCGCGCGTGGGCTACGTACCGCAGCGCACCACGGCCGCGGGCGGCGTACCAGCGACGGTGACCGAGATCGTCGCCTCCGGACGGCTGTCCCGCGCCCGCTTCGGTGTGCTGCGCAAGGCCGACCACGAGGCCGTACAGAAGGCCATCGCGCTCGTCGGCCTGGCGGACCGCGCCAAGGACTCCGTGAACGCACTGTCCGGCGGCCAGCACCAGCGGGTCCTGATCGCCCGCGCCCTGGCCTCCGAGCCCGAGCTGCTGATCATGGACGAGCCGATGGCGGGCGTCGACCTGGCGAGCCAGGAGGTGCTGGCCTCGACCCTGCGCAAGCAGGTGGCCCAGGGCACCTCCGTCCTCCTCGTGCTGCACGAACTGGGCCCTCTGGAGCCGCTGATCGACCGCGCGGTCGTGCTGCGCGACGGCTGCGTCCTGCACGACGGCCCGCCCCCGGCCGCACTCGGCCAGCACGCACTGCCCGGGCACGACCACGTACACCCGCACGCGGCTCACGACGCCGAACCGATCCGGACGGGACTGCTGAGCTGATGGGAACGAAGAGTTGATGGGACCGAAGAGCCAGTCGATGGGATCGAAGAGCTGATGGACATCCTCGATTACGCGTTCATGCAGCGGGCGCTGCTCGCCGCCGTTCTCGTCGGCATCACCGCGCCCGCCGTCGGCATCTACCTCGTGCAGCGCCGCCAGGCCCTGATGGGCGACGGAATCGGCCACGTCGCGATGACCGGCGTCGGCCTCGGCTTCCTGCTCTCCTGGTCCCCGGTGTGGATGGCGACGGCCGTCTCCGTGGTCGGCGCGGTCCTCATGGAACTGATCCGCTGGTACGGCAAGACGCGCGGCGACATCGCCCTCGCCATGCTCTTCTACGGCGGCATGGCGGGCGGCGTGATGTTCATCAACCTCGCGCCGACCGGCTCGAACGCCAACCTCACCTCGTACCTCTTCGGCTCGCTGTCCACCGTCTCGGAGTCCGACGTGACGGCGATCTGCATCCTGGCGGCCTTCGTCGTACTGGTCACGCTGGGCCTGCGACGCCAGCTGTTCGCGGTCAGCCAGGACGAGGAGTTCGCGCGCGTGACGGGCCTGCCGGTGCGCGCCCTCAACCTGCTCACGGCCGTCACGGCGGCGGTCACGGTGACGGTCGCGATGCGCGTCGTGGGCCTGCTCCTTGTGTCCGCCCTGATGGTCGTCCCGGTGGCCGCGGCGCAGCAGCTGAGCCGGAGCTTCGCCGCCACCTTCGCGATCGCGGTGGCCATCGGCGTGAGCGTGACGATCGGCGGCACCGTGACCTCGTACTACCAGGATGTGCCGCCGGGAGCGACCATCGTGCTGCTGACCATCGGCACGTTCATGGTGCTGACCGCGCTGGCGACACCGCTCGCGCGGCGCAGGGCCCGGGCACTGGCGGCCGCGCAGACGGTCGGGGATCCGGCGGAGTGCGCAATTCCGGCCACCCGCGGGATGGACGGGAAGGTCGGCGTCTGACTTCGTACAGCCCGGACTGGCACAATGGCGGGGCAAGTGCAGACGTGGAGGAGGCAACGGTGACAACCGCTGGATCGCCCGTACGGGGCCGTTCCACCCGGCAACGTACCGCCGTGGCGGCGGCGCTGGACGAGGTGGACGAGTTCCGCAGCGCGCAGGAACTCCACGACATGCTGAAGCACAAGGGCGACTCCGTCGGGCTGACCACCGTGTACCGCACGCTGCAGTCCCTCGCCGACGCCGGCGAGGTCGACGTCCTGCGCACCTCCGACGGCGAGTCCGTCTACCGCCGCTGCTCCACCGGCGACCACCACCACCACCTCGTCTGCCGCGTCTGTGGCAAGGCCGTCGAGGTCGAGGGCCCGGCCGTCGAGAGCTGGGCCGAGGCGATCGCGGCGGAGCACGGGTACGTGAACGTGGCTCACACGGTCGAGATCTTCGGGACCTGCGCGGAGTGCGGGGCGAAGAGCGTCTGAGGTACCTCTGACGTCTTCCGGACTTCCAGGCCTCCGGACTTCCAGGCTTCCGGACTTCCAGGCTTCCGGACTTCCAGGCTTCCGGACTTCCGGACTTCCGGACTTCCGGGGGGGATACGCGGCGGGCCGGCCGGGTCCTTCCGGCCGCCGCCGGCGTCATGGAAGAGTCATCGATCGGTCATCAAACGGCATGCTCACCCGCTGGGCACAGGGATAACCCTCGACCTCACCGGGTTCGAATGACATGCCCTCATCAGGGGTGCCACTCTTCCTTCAGCCATCCCCCACGTCTGTCACACCCTGCCCCGCGCGAGGGATGCGCACTGCTCAGCTCGTCCCGGGCCGCACACCCCCGTCCGCCCGGGTCTGTCTCCGGCCGCCGTAGTGCGGCCGTCGCAGTAGGAGTACGAGTGAGACGCAACAGCCCCCACAGATCCGCCCGCCTCGCGAACCGGCGCTCCTCCAGGGCGACCACGGCCGGCGCGCTGGTCGCCGCCGCCGCGCTCCTGGCCGTCGGAGTCCAGACGGTTCCGGCCGCCGCGAAGCCCGCGTCCCCCGGCCCAAGTCCCCTGCGCACCAGCGCACTTGAGGCAGAGCTGACCCCCGCCCAGCGCACCGCGCTGATCAAGAGCGCGGCCGAGAAGACCACGCAGACCGCCGGCACCCTGGGCCTCGGCGCCCAGGAGAAGCTGGTCGTCAAGGACGTCTCCAAGGACAACGACGGCACGCTGCACACACGGTACGAGCGCACCTGGGCCGGTCTGCCGGTACTCGGCGGCGACGTCGTGGTGCACACTCCGCCCGCCTCGCAGGCCTCGGGCACGGTGAGCAGCACCTTCAACACCAAGCAGACCATCAAGGTCGCCTCCACCACCCCGACCTTCAGCAAGTCGGCCGCCGAGACCAAGGCGCTCGGCGCCGCCGAGGCACTGGACGCCGAGAAGGCCACCACCGACAGCGCCCGCAAGGTGATCTGGGCCGGCAGCGGTACCCCGAAGCTCGCCTGGGAGACGGTGATCGGCGGCTTCCAGGACGACGGCACGCCCAGCCAGCTGCACGTCATCACCGACGCCACCAGCGGCGCGGAGCTGTACCGCTACCAGGGCATCAAGACCGGTACCGGCAACAGCCAGTACAGCGGAACGGTCACCATCGGCACCACGCTGTCCGGTTCGACGTACCAGCTGAACGACACCACACGCGGCACCCACAAGACGTACAGCCTGAACAACGCGACATCCGGCACCGGCACCCTGATGACCGACGCCGACGACGTCTGGGGAACCGGCGCCGGCTCCAACACGCAGACCGCCGGTGTCGACGCCCACTACGGCGCCCAGATGACGTGGGACTTCTACAAGAACACCTTCGGCCGCAGCGGCATCAAGAACGACGGGGTCGCCGCCTACTCACGCGTCCACTACAGCACCGCGTACGTCAACGCGTTCTGGGACGACTCCTGCTTCTGCATGACGTACGGCGACGGCACGAGCAGCACTCACGCCCTCACCTCGCTGGACGTGGCCGGGCACGAGATGTCGCACGGCGTCACCTCCAACACCGCGAACCTCACCTACTCCGGTGAGTCGGGCGGGTTGAACGAGGCGACCTCCGACATCTTCGGCACCGGCGTGGAGTTCTACGCCAACAACAGCTCCGACGTCGGCGACTACCTCATCGGCGAGAAGATCAACATCAACGGCGACGGTACGCCGCTGCGTTACATGGACGAGCCCGACAAGGACGGCGGCTCCTACGACAGTTGGTTCTCCGGCATAGGCAGCTCGGACGTCCACTACTCCTCGGGCCCGGCGAACCACATGTTCTACCTGCTCTCCGAGGGCAGCGGCTCCAAGACCATCAACGGCGTCACCTACAACAGCCCGACCTCCGACGGTGTGGCCGTCGCGGGCATCGGCCGGGCCGCCGCCCTGCAGATCTGGTACAAGGCGCTGACGACGTACATGACGTCCAGCACCACCTACGCCCAGGCCCGCACCGCCGCACTGAACGCCGCCGCGGCGCTCTACGGCACCAGCTCCACCCAGTACGCCGGAGTCGGCAACGCCTTCGCCGGCATCAACGTCGGCAGCCACATCACCGTGCCGACCACGGGCGTCTCGGTCACCAACCCGGGCAGCCAGTCCTCCACCGTCGGCACCGCGGTGAGCCTCCAGATCGCGGCCAGCAGCACGAACGGCGGGACGCTGACCTACGCGGCGACCGGCCTGCCGACCGGCCTGTCGATCAGCTCCACGGGCGCCATCTCCGGCACCCCGACCACGGCGGGCACCTACAGCACCACGGTCACGGCGACCGACAGCACGGGCGCCAGCGGCACGGCGTCCTTCACCTGGACGGTCAGCTCGACCGGCGGCGGCACCTGCACCTCGACGCAGCTGCTCGGCAACGCCGGCTTCGAGTCGGGCGCCACCATCTGGACGGCCTCCAGCGGGGTCATCACCACCGACAGCGGCCAGGCGGCCCGTACCGGCTCCTACAAGGCCTGGCTGAACGGCTACGGGACGACGCACACCGAGACGCTGTCCCAGTCGGTGACGATCCCGAGCGGCTGCACGGCCACCACGTTCACCTTCTACCTGCACATCGACACGGCCGAGACCACCACCAGCGTCCAGTACGACAAGCTGACGGTCACCGCCGGATCGACGACGCTGGCCACCTACTCCAACCTGAACAAGGCCAGCGGATACGTCGCGAAGTCCCTCAACCTGGCCGCCTACGCCGGCACCACCGTCACGCTGAAGTTCACCGGTGTCGAGGACTCCTCGCTCCAGACGAGCTTCGTGATCGACGACACGGCGGTGACGACCCACTGATCCCGTAGGCCCGTACGACAGACAGCGGCACCCGGCGCGGGGAGCGCCGGGTGCCGTGTCGTCGTGTCGTCGGGTGGCAGCTGCCTCAGTCTTCCGTGCGGCCCCGCATGTCCCGCTCCATCTCCAGCAGTTGCTCGTTCGGGACGGCGCCGCCGAAGCGGCGGTCGCGGGAGGCGAATTCGACGCACGCGCGCCACAGATCGCGCCGGTCGAAGTCCGGCCACAGCACGTTCTGGAAGACCATCTCGGCGTAAGCGCTCTGCCAGAGCAGGTAGTTGGAGGTGCGCTGCTCACCGCTCGGCCGCAGGAACAGGTCCACGTCCGGCATGTCCGGGTAGTAGAGGTACTTCGCGAAGGTCTTCTCGCTGACCTTCGACGGGTCGAGCCGACCGGCCTTGATGTCCTGCGCCATGGCCTGCGCGGCATCGGCGATCTCGGCGCGACCGCCGTAGTTCATGCAGAAGTACAGGGTCAGCCGGTCGTTGTCCTTGGTCTGCTCCTGGGCGATCTGGAGCTCCTTGGCCACCGATTTCCACAACTTGGGCATCCGGCCCACCCAGCGGACCCTGATGCCGAGCTCGTCGAGCTGGTCGCGGGTCTTGCGGATGAAATCGCGGTTGAAGTTCATCAGGAAGCGCACCTCGTCGGGCGACCGCTTCCAGTTCTCGGTGGAGAAGGCGTACAGCGAAATGGCACCGACTCCCACCTCGATCGCGCCCTGCAGTACGTCCAGGACGCGCTCGGCGCCGACCTTGTGCCCCTCGGTACGCGGCAGCCCACGGTCCTTGGCCCAGCGTCCGTTGCCGTCCATGACGATCGCCACATGGTTCGGCACGAGCTCACCGGGGAGTTTGGGCGCACGGGCACCGGACGGGTGCGGTTCCGGCGTCCTGTGCTCGCGGCGCTGGCGTCCCAGGATCCCGCGTACGACCATGTGTTTCTCGTCTCCTTGTTTCTTCTTTTTACTTCTCTACGTAACGAAGTGAGCGAAGGCCCCGTTCCAGGTGCCAGTGGAGGTAGGCCGACACCAGTCCGCTGCCCTCCCGGACGTGCCGCGACTCGGCGGCGTCCGCGGTCTCCCAGTCCCCCGTCAGCAGCGCGGCGAGCAGTTCGAGAGCCTGCGCCGAGGGTACGACGCTGCCGGGCACCCGGCAGTCGACGCAGACGGAACCTCCCGCGGAGACCGAGAAGAACCGATTCGGTCCCGGCATCCCGCACTTCGCACAGGCGCTGAAACTGGGCGCGTAGCCGTTCACCGCGAGGGAGCGCAGCAGGAAGGCGTCGAGGACGAGATGCGGCTCGTGCTCACCGCGGGCGAGCGTGCGCAGGCCGCCGACCAGCAGCAGATACTGCTGCACCGCCGGCTCCCCCTCATGGTCGGTGAACCGCTCGGCGGTCTCCAGCATGGCCGTCCCGGAGGTGTACCGCGCATAGTCGGTCACGATCCCACCACCGTACGGAGCGATCGTCTCGCTCTGCGTGCACAGCGGCAGCCCCCGCCCGACCAGCTCACCCCCCCGCGCGAAGAACTGCACGTCCACATGCGAGAACGGCTCCAGCCGCGCCCCGAACTTCGACTTGGTCCGCCGCACCCCCCGCGCCACGGCGCGTACACGTCCGTGACCACGGGTGAGCAGGGTGATGATGCGGTCCGCTTCACCCAGCTTCTGGGTGCGCAGCACGATGCCGTCGTCGCGGAACAGGCTCATGGGGTCATTCTCGCGTACTGAGTCAGCGTGTGTGGTCCGGGTGGCCAATCGCTTCCCACGGAGCCATGTTCCAGGGGCTCGCCCGGTTCGCCGGGTCGAGGAGGGACTTCAGGTGTGCGTCGGACACAGCCTGCGGGGCGGGGAAGTCGGCGTCCGGCGTGCCCTGGAGGTTGTCCCGCCAGACCATCCGGCCCAGCAGATAGTGATCGGCGTACTCGTTCCAGGAGGCGTACGACCGCACCACCGCCGGCACGATGTTCTTGAGCGCGGTCCACGCCTCGGACTCGCCCAGCATTCCGGACGCGAAGCCCCTGCGGGAGATGTCCACGTACAGCCCGGCGTCCCACGCCAGTGGTTCGACGCCGAGCCGTAGCCGCGCCCGGGTGCGGTACCCGGTCCGCGCGAGGTCGTCGAGCCGGCCGACCAGAGCGTCACGCGAGGTGATCTCCCACTGGTCGGCCAGCCAGCGTCGGGCCCTGTCGTCGTCGATGCGGGTGAACGGGTACAGGGTCGTCCGCGACGCGTCCCGGTCCCGGTTCACCGGCGCGCTGAGCGACACCATCCACAACTGGTGCGCGGTGAGGGGAACGGGGTACTTCTTCGCCGCCTTCGGCTTACGACGGTTCCATATCGCCATGGCGCAGCACCTTATGCCACGCCGCTCCTTGTGGGTTCAGGGCGCTTCCCCCTTCAAGGGACCTCACCGCGGCTGCGTGCGTTGGCATACGCCGTCGCCGCGCTGAGCCGCTCCGCCGCGGTGGCTCCCCGGACGGCGTCCGGTTCGCAGTCCCACTCCTTGCCGCCGCCGTACGGTCTCAGCTGAACGTACGGCCCCTCGTGCCCCATGACCATCCCCACCCTTCCGGTCCGTGTGTCCAGCGCGTACGAGCCGATCACCGGCCTCACCGCAGGGCCGCCGCGAGCCGGGCCGCCAACTCGACGGAACAGCCGCCCAATTCGATGCGCGGACAAGGCGCCTCTCGCGCCAAACTTGCCTGGTCGATCCGCAGTGACGGCAGCGTAATTCCGGCGTTCGTGAGCGCCGCCCGCAATTCCTTCACCGTTTCCTCCGCTTCTTCGACGCACCGCGCCGAGTGTTGTGCCTTCACCCTGCTCCCCTGTCTTTTCGACTTTCACTCTTCACATCTCCAGGATGGCGCTCCCCGCCTACACTCGGCAGGAGTCTGTCCTCTACAAGTGCAGCGCAGTGCAGGGGGGTTGGCCTGTGGCCAAGGGTTCGCGGCAGGCGGCTTGGGAGTTTTTCGGGACGGAGTTGAAACGGCAGCGGGAGAACGCCGGGTTAACCCAGGCGGAGTTGGGTCATCGCGTTTTTGTGTCGGGCGGCTACATTGGGCAATTCGAACAGGCCATTCGCAAGCCGCAGTTGGATGTGGCGCAGAGGATCGACGAGATCCTACAAACCGGAGGCTTCTTCGAGCGGCTGTGGCGAAAGCTCATCCAGGAGGAGCGGTACGCGGAGTACTTCGCGCACGCGGCGGAACTTGAGCGGCTCGCTACCGAGATCTGCGAGTACGCGCCGACGGTCGTCCCGGGGCTGCTCCAGACCGCCGAGTACGCACGCGCGATCTACCTGGCGAGCAACCCGCTCGCCGCCGACGCCTACATCGAGGAAATGGTCAGGCTCCGAATGGACCGTTCCCAGCTCCTCAAGGACGCTACACGGCCCGTGTATTGGGCGGTTCTGCACGAGACGGCACTGCGCGTCCCGGTCGGCGGTCCCGCCGTGATGGCCCGGCAGCTGGACCACATCGCGGCGATGGTGCGTGAGCGCATGGCGCTGGTGCAGGTGCTCCCGTTCTCGGCCGGGGCGCACCCGGAGATGGGCAAGATGATGAAGCTCATGGAGTTCGAGGACGCCCCGCCAACTGTCTATACAGAGGCGGTGTATTCGGGGAATCTGCTGGACGATCCGGCTGTGGTGAAGCGGACCCAGACGAATTACGATCTGCTGAGGGCCGCCGCGTTGCCGCTGGAGGCGTCCCTGGCCCTGATCGAGTCGGCGGCGGAGGACTCCAGACGATGCGCGAGTACGACCTGAGCAACGCCCGCTGGTGCAAGAGCAGCTACAGCGGCGGCAGCGGCGGGGAGGACTGCGTCGAGGTCGCGTACGACTTCAAGGGCGCCGCCTGGCGCAAGAGCAGCTACAGCGACGACAACGGCGGCGAGTGCGTCGAGGTGGCCGACGGCCTCCCCGGTGTCGTCCCCGTCCGCGACAGCAAGGTCCAGAACGGGCCCGTCCTGGTGATCGGCTCCGCCGCCTGGACGGAGTTCACTCGCGCCGTGGCGGAGTGACCCTAGGCCCATGCCGGCGTCCAGGTCTCGGCCTCGGCGTGCTCGGGCCGCCCGGAGCTGAGATGGTCACGGAGTGCGGCCAGCGCCGGGTGTGGGTTGGCGCGATGCCAGACCAGTGAGTGCGGGTAGACCGGTGTCGGATCCCGCAGGGGGATGCGTCGCAGGCCGTGGTCGGCGGGCCAGACGAGGTGGGTCTGCTTGCCGACGAGGGTCACCAGTGACCGGGACTCGGCGATGGTGTCCAGCAGCGGCTTGGTGCCGAAGTCGGGGCCGGTGACCTCGATGGTGAGCCCGAACGCGGCGGCGAGATCGTCGTAGTAGGCGCCCCACTCGGTTCGGGGAACGAGGCCGGGCATCCAGATCCGGTGCCCGACGAGCTCGGCGGGCCTGACCGCGCGAAGGTCGGCGAGCTCGTGGGCCGGCCCGATGACGATCTCAATCGGCTCGTCGAAGGCCCGGGCGACGCCGATGTCGTCGGGGAGCCGTCGGCCAGGCATCGTGACGGCCCGGAAGGACACGTCGATCGTGCCGGACCGGAGGGCGTCGACGGCCGCGTCGACGTCGAAGAGGGTCACGACATCGAGTTCGACCTCGGGGTGCGCGCGATGGAATTCACCCAGCACGGCGGCCGGGGCGAGCCGTCGGCCGATCACGTCGACACGCAGCGGGCGGCGGCCGGGACGGACGGAGGCGACCGCGCGCTCCTCGGCCCGTAGGAGCTCGCGGGCGTGGGGCAGGAACGCGTGTCCGTCGATGGTGAGCTGCACTCCGCGCGCGGTACGGATGAACAGCCGTACGCCGAGGATCTTCTCCAGGGTGGCGATGCGCTTGGAGACGGCCTGCTGGGTGACCGCCAGTTCGCCGGCGACGTCCTGGAATCGCCCCGCGTCCGCGGCGGCCACGAAGGTGCGCACAGCGGCGAGGTCCACACACGTCATGCTAGTGACACAACCAATGGTTGTGGATTCCTGGCTGGTTGGTTGTTTGCTCTCGTCACTCGCCACTCGCTTGGATGCGGACGTCAACATGTGGTGGTTCCGGAGCGGCGAGAGGTGCGGTGGGTATGACGGGGGGACAGGCGCTGGGGCGGCGGTTCGGGTGGTTGTGGGCGTCGTTCGCCGTCAGCTCGTACGGTACGGCGCTCGGGTTCGGCGCGTTTCCCATGATCGCGGTGCTCGTGCTGCACTCCGGGCCGACCCAGGTGGCGGCGCTGGCTGCGGCGGGGCGAGCGGTGGGGGCCGTGGTGGCGGTGCCGCTCGGTCCATGGGTGGAGTTCCGCCGCAAGCGGCCGGTCATGGTCGCGATGGACCTGACCCGGTTCGCGGCGCTGCTGAGCGTCCCCCTCGCGTTCGCGCTGGGCCTGCTCAGCTTTGCCCAACTACTCGTCGTCTCCGTAGTCGTGGCAGCGGCCAACATCGCGTTCAACGCGGCAAGTGGTGCCTATCTGAAGGCGCTCGTGCCACCGGAGGATCTGATCGTCGCGAACAGCCGCTTCGAGTCCACGACATGGACCGCGACGACGGTCGGACCACCGCTCGGCGGAGCCGCGATCGGCATCTTCGGCCCGGTGACCACCGTGATCGCGGATGCGGTCAGCTATCTGCTCTCGGCCCTGGGCATCCGCGCGATCGGCGGAACGGACCCACAGCCCACACGGCCCGCCGCACCACGACTGCAAGCGGGCGATCTACTCGACGGCTGGCGCTACATCCTCGCCCATCCCACCCTCCGCCCCCTGTTCTTCAACGTGCTGGCGGTCAACGGCCTGATCATGGCCTCCGAGCCGCTGATCCTCGTACTCCTGCTGGGCGACCTCGGGTTCGCACCCTGGCAGTACGGCCTCGTGTTCGCGTCCCCCTGCATCGGCGGCCTCATCGGCGCACGCCTCTCACGCCGGCTCGTACCGCGTTTCGGGCAGCACAGGGTGATGCGCATCTCCGGGGTACTGCGTGCCTGCTGGCCCCTCGGGCTGGCGTTCGTCCAGCCCGGTGTCCCCGGGATCGTGCTCGTCATCGCCGTCCAGTTCGGCCTGGTGACCTGCATCGGCCTGTTCAACCCGGTACTGGCCACCTACCGTCTCGACCACACCACCCCCGACCGGGTCGCCCGCACCCTCACCGCGTGGTCGGTCAGCAGCAGCGCCACCATCGCGACCCTGACCGCCGCATGGGGCCTGCTCGCCGCCATCACCGCCCCACGCACCGCGATCGCGATCGCGGGGGTCCTCCTCCTGGCCACCCCGCTCCTGCTCCCGCGCCGCGAGACCGCACCCCAGGACAAACTCACCGCCGATCCCGAAACTCCGGAAGCCGCCGACCGCACCTGAGCCTCGGTATCGTCCCCGTCCGCGACAGCAAGGACCCGGACGGTCCCGTCCGGGTGATCGGATCCTTCACCTGGACGGAGTTCACTCGCGCCGTGGCCGGGTGACCCCACCCCCGTTCTCAAGTGACTGCCGGGGCCGCCCGCACCGTGTCCCCGACCGACAAGCACCCCCGCACGCTCCACCACCCACGTCCGGTCAACCGACCTTGCGCAACTCCCCGTCACCAAAGACCGCGACCAGCACCAGATTCCCACCCAGCGCCTCGACGTACCGCGCCACGACATCCGTGCCGGAGACCTGACCACTCTCGATCTGGGAGACCCGTCCCTTGCTCACACCCATACGCTCAGCCACTTGGGCCTGGGTGAACCCGCGCTCCCGACGCATGTCGACCAGCCGCCAGGCCTGTGCCTCGGTGAGCATGCGCTGGGCACCCTCCAGAAACGGGTCCCGACCACCCGCCAGCGTCTCCGCCCGTTCTCGGTGCCCACTGTCCGACCAGCTGACGTATCCGCTCACTTCCCCGACTCCTTCTTCCGATCAGCCACGTACTCCGCATACCGAAGCTCGGCCAACGGGATCGCCTCGTCGTACCAGGCGCTCCAGTTCCCCGCCTTGTCTCCGGCCACCAACAGGATCGCGGAACGCCATGGGTCGAACATGAACAGGACGCGCATCTCGCTCCGCCCCGCCGAACCGGGACGCAGCTCCTTGAGGTTGTGCAAGGCCGAGCCCTTGATCCGGTCGACAAGAGGACGCCCCTCGGCCGGGCCGTGGCAGGCAAGGATCCAGATCGCCTGGTTGACAAGCGTGTACGAGCCTGGGTCGGCCTTCTCCAAATCGTGCAGCCACTGATCCACCTCGTCCGTCAGGTAGATGTCCCACTGCTCTTCCACGTTCAATCCCTTCGCGAGTTTAGCATTCACTAAACCAGCGGGAGGTGGAGTCGCAGGTCCGAACCCGGAGCCTTCACTCATACGAGGCCGATGCACTCACCGGTCATCAGGCTCCGCCCCCCTGGACCCTGTTTGGTGAAGGACTGCATAGGCACGTTCGAAGCCAGATGGCCAGAGCTCGACGGCACCGGAAAAAGGAACGTCCAGGCCGACCCCTATGGGCTGGCCTGGACGTTCGTTACCGGCGGATCACCGCCGGATCACCGGTGAATCGGGATGATCAGACCAGGTCGAACCGGTCCAGGTTCGAGACCTTGACCCACGCGGCGACGAAGTCGTTCACGAACTTCTCCTTCGCGTCATCGCTGGCGTAGACCTCCGCGACGGCGCGCAGCTCGGAGTTGGAGCCGAAGACCAGGTCGGCGCGGGTGCCGGTCCACTTGACCTCGCCCGAGGCGTCGCGGCCCTCGAAGGTGTTCTGGTCCTCGGAGGTCGCCGACCACGTCGTGCCCAGTTCGAGCAGGTTGACGAAGAAGTCGTTGGTCAGGATGCCCGGGGTGGTGGTGAGGACGCCGTGCTTGGTGTCCCCGTAGTTCGCACCCAGGACACGCAGGCCGCCGACGAGGACCGTCAGCTCGGGCGCGCTCAGGTTCAGCAGGTTCGCCTTGTCGATCAGCAGATACTCGGCCGGCAGGCGGTTGCCCTTGCCGAGGTAGTTGCGGAAACCGTCGACGGTCGGCTCAAGGGCGGCGAACGACTCGACGTCCGTCTGCTCCTGCGTGGCGTCGACGCGGCCCGGCGTGAAGGGGACCTCGATGTCGAAGCCGGCGTCCTTGGCGGCCTTCTCGACGCCCGCGGCACCCGCGAGGACGATCAGGTCGGCCAGCGAGATCTGCTTGCCGCCGGCGTTGAAGGACGTCTGGATGCCCTCCAGGGTGCGCAGCACCTGCGCGAGCTGGTCCGGCTCGTTGACCTCCCAGCCGATCTGCGGCTGGAGACGGATGCGCGCACCGTTGGCGCCGCCGCGCTTGTCGCTGCCACGGAAGGACGAGGTCGCCGCCCACGTGGTGGAGACGAGCTGGGAGACCGACAGGCCCGAGCCGAGGATCAGGGTCTTGAGGGCGGCGATCTCCGCCGCGTCGACGAGCTCGTGGGTCACCGCGGGCAGCGGGTCCTGCCACAGCAGCGTCTCGGAGGGGACCTCGGAGCCGAGGTAGCGCACGATCGGGCCCAGGTCGCGGTGGGTCAGCTTGAACCAGGCGCGGGCGAAGGCGTCCGCGAACTGGTCGGGGTTCTCGTAGAAGCGCCGCGAGATCTCCCCGTATGCCGGGTCGACCTTCAGGGCGAGGTCGGTGGTCAGCATCATCGGAGCCTTGGTCTTCGACGGGTCGTGCGCGTCGGGGATGGTGCCCGCGCCCGCGCCGTCCTTCGCGACCCACTGGTTGGCGCCGGCGGGGCTCGACGTCAGCTCCCACTCGTAGCCGAACAGGTTCTGGAAGAAGTAGTTGCTCCACTGGGTCGGCGTCTGCGTCCAGGTGACCTCCAGGCCACTGGTGATCGCGTCGCCGCCCTTGCCGGTGCCGTAGGTGCTCTTCCAGCCGAAGCCCTGCGCCTCGATCGGGGCGGCCTCGGGGTCGTCGCCGACGGCGTCCGCCGGGCCCGCGCCGTGGGTCTTGCCGAAGGTGTGACCGCCCGCGATCAGGGCGACCGTCTCCTCGTCGTTCATCGCCATCCGGCGGAAGGTCTCACGGATGTCGCGGGCCGCGGCCAGCGGGTCCGGGTTTCCGTTCGGGCCCTCGGGGTTGACGTAGATGAGGCCCATCTGGACGGCGCCGAGCGGGTTCTCCAGCTCGCGGTCACCGGTGTAGCGCTGGTCGTCGAGCCAGGTGGTCTCGGGACCCCAGTAGACGTCCTCGTCGGGCTCCCAGACGTCCGCGCGGCCGCCGGCGAAGCCGAAGGTCTCGAAGCCCATCGACTCCAGGGCGACGTTGCCGGTGAGGATCATGAGGTCGGCCCACGAGATGGACTGGCCGTACTTCTTCTTGACCGGCCACAGCAGACGGCGGGCCTTGTCGAGGTTGCCGTTGTCCGGCCAGCTGTTGAGGGGGGCGAAGCGCTGCTGGCCCGCACCGGCGCCGCCGCGGCCGTCGCTGATGCGGTAGGTGCCCGCGCTGTGCCAGGCCATCCGGATCATGAACGGGCCGTAGTGCCCGAAGTCGGCCGGCCACCACTCCTGCGAATCCGTCAGCACCTCGGCGATGTCCGCCTTCACGGCGGCGAGGTCGAGGGTCTTGAACGCGGCGCTGTAGTCGAAGTCCTCACCGAGGGGGTTGGCCACGGCGGGGTTCTTGGCGAGGATCTTCACATTGAGCCGCTCCGGCCACCACTGGCGGTTTCCGCCGCCCTGGGTCGGGTGTGCGGCTCGGTCGTGCGCGACCGGGCAGCCACCGCCGCCCTCCGTTTTCGCGTCGGTGACGATTGCGTCGTGGTTCTCAGTCATGGGAATCCTTCCGGACCTGGCGGATCACGGTGCTCAGGAACTGCGGGCGGTGGAACGGTCGGGCGGGGGGTACGAAGACTGGGGTGGGCGGCGGCGAAGTCGGGGTGACCGGCCTCGCCGACCTGCGGAGAACCTCACACACGACCTGAAGGGAGATATGGCTCGCGCGACCGCGCATCCCGGAGGGGATGGATCGCCTCGAAGCCGAGGTGGTCCCGTCACGTCTCTGTCTCATGTCGTACTGGAGTCTTCCTGTCCCTTGGCTATCGCCGGAACCGATCCTACGATGGACCGAGTCCAAGTCAAGAAGCGGGCCAAGCCCATATCCAACCGGGACCCGGACGTCCACCGGTAAACTCCGGGCATCCCACTGAACCTGAATAGGTGAACCGATATGAGTGACCTGCTGGAGCGACTGCGAGGACGTGGCTGGCGGATGACCTCCCAGCGACGTGTCGTTGCGGAGGTCCTCGACGGCGAGCATGTACACCTCACGGCCGACGAGGTGCACGCCCGCGCGGCACAGCGGCTGCCGGAGATCTCCCGGGCGACCGTCTACAACGCCCTGGGCGAGCTGGTCTCCCTCGGTGAGGTCCTCGAGGTCTCCACCGACGGCCGCGCCAAGCGCTACGACCCGAACGCCCACCACCCCCACCAGCACCTGGTGTGTTCCAACTGCGGCACCATCCGCGACGTCCACCCGGCCGGAAACCCACTGGCCGACCTCCCGGCCGAGGAGCGCTTCGGCTTCACGGTCTCCGAGGTCGAGGTCACCTACCGCGGCCTGTGCCCGGCCTGCGCCTAGCGTGCCTTGTCATCAGGGCTGGGCAGGGAAGTACTGGCGCGGTGTGACGCCCGTGATCCGGTGGAAGGCCGCGACGAAGGAACTGGCTGAGGCGTAGCCGACGTGGCGCGCGACGGTCTCCAGAGTCAGGCCGTCGGCGAGCAGGGGCATCGCGGCCCGCATCCGCAGTTGTTCCCGCCACTGGGCGAAAGCCAGGCCCGTGTCGGCGACGAAGAGGCGGGCCAGCGTACGGGCGCTCGCGCCGACCTCCTCCCCCCAGGCGAACAGCGGGCGCCCGTCGGACGGATCGGCGGTCAGGGCCCGGGCCACGGCACGGGTGCGCGGGTCCCGGGGCTCGGTCACCACGATGCTCGTCACGGGGACGGGGCTCAGCACGTCCAGGAGTACGGCCTCCGCGCGGGACCGGGCCTCCGGGGCGATGTCCGTGCGCACCAGGTGGTCGATGAGGGCGCGTTGCAGCGGCCCGACCGCCACCACCGTCGGCTCCGTCCAGGCGATCTGCGGGCAGCTCGCGGGATCGACGTACGGGCTGCGCATCACCGCGTCGCCCTCCGATCCGGTCGAATGCGGCAGCCCGGCCGGGATCCACAGGGCGAGCGAGGGAGGCAGCAGCCAGGAGCCCTTTTCGCTGCCGACGCGCAGCAATCCCTTTGCCGACCAGGCCAGTTGGTGGAAGGAGTGCCAGTGCGTGGTGAAGGCGGTGCCTCGCGGCATGGTGAAGTGCCCGACGAAGATCGCGGTGGCGGACGTGGGCGACGGCCTCCCGGTCCCCGGCGGCACAGACGACTGCCTCCCGGTCCCCGGCGTCACAGACGACGGCCCCTTCCGCGATGTCACAGGCGGCTGCCCGTCCCGCGGCACCCCCGACAGCTGCCCCTTCCGCGACACCCCGGGCCCCTGTCCGTTCCGCGACATGGAACGGCAGCCTAGCCCGTGGCGGACAGGCCGCGGCGGCCTCTAGCGTCGGGTGCATGCCGATGAACCGAGCCCACCGCAGGCTGTGCAGCTCCGAGGGATGGGCGCAGACCACGAAGGACCGCATTCTGCCCTGGGCCCTGGAGGGCGTGGAGCTGGGCGAGGACGTACTGGAGATCGGGCCGGGCTACGGGGCCAATCTGCGCGTACTCGTCGAAGAGGTTCCGCACCTGACCGCCGTGGAGATCGACGGGGACACCGCGCGGCTCCTCCAGGACGGGTGGGGCGAGCGCGCCCGCATCCTGCACGCCGACGGCGCGGCCACGACGCTGCCCGACACCTCGTACGACTCCGTCGTCTGCTTCACGATGCTCCACCATGTCCCCACGGCCGAGCACCAGGACCGGATCTTCGCCGAGGCCTTCCGTGTGCTGCGTCCAGGCGGCACCTTCGCGGGCAGCGACAGCCAACTGAGCCTGCCTTTCCGGATCCTGCACTTCCGCGACACGATGAACACGCTGGACCCGCGCACCCTGCCCGCGCGCCTGACCGGGGCCGGCTTCACCGGCGTATCGGTGGACCTGCACCCGAAGAGCGGCAGCCTGCGCTTCCGTGCCACCCGCCCCTGAGCAGCCGAACCGGCGCCCCTGCCACGGCCGGCATCGGCCCATCGCCCGTTTGTTACGCTCGGGGCGCGTCCCGTGGGGGAAGCCGGTGAGAGTCCGGCGCTGACCCGCAACGGTAAGCGTGGCAGGCCGCCCGGCCGTCGCGTGAGCCCGATTACCCACGGGGTGGCATGTGACCCGATGACGCTCGCCGCGGACTGCGAGAGGGGAGCGCACGGTCGTGCCGTGCCGCCCACCCCCCTGCTTGTGTTCACGAGGCGGCCCGAGGCTTAGGACCCGCCGCTCGTGCGCCGAATACCCGTCGTGCCGCTGGTCGTTGGGCTGGCGCTGTTGCTGTGTCTGTCGCTGCTCTGCGGGGTCGGGCTGGGCGCTTCGGGGATCGGGTGGGGGCAGGTACTGCGGTTCTTGTGGGCCGGGGTGACCGGCGGCGGTATCGCCCCCGGTGACGTCGCCCCGTACACCATCGTCTGGGAGATCCGGCTGCCTCGTGCGATGCTCGCCGCCGTCGTCGGCGCCGGGCTCGCGGCCGTCGGCGTCGCCGTGCAGGCCATGGTGCGCAATGCGCTCGCCGACCCGTTCGTGCTCGGGATCTCCTCCGGCGCGGCCGTGGGTGCCAACGCGGTCATCCTGCTCGGGCTGTTCGCCGGGCTCGGGGTGTGGGCCCTGTCCGTCGCCGCCTTCGGGTCGGCGCTGGCAGCCATGGCGCTCGTCTACGCGGTGGCCAGGTCACCGCTCGGGCTCACACCCCTGCGCCTGGTGCTGACCGGGACGGCACTGGCGTACGGCTTCGAGGCCCTCACCACCGTCATGGTCTTCGGCGCGGCCCGCGGTGAGGCCGCCCGGTCGGCCATGATGTGGCTCCTTGGCAGCCTCGGCGGCGCGACCTGGGAGAAGGTGCCGCTCGCCGCCGTGGTGGCGCTCGCGGGGTGGGCCTGGCTGCTGCGGCGGGCCGGGTCTCTCAACGCCCTCGCCATGGGGGACGAGACCGCCGCCGCGCTCGGTGTGCGGCCCGAGCGGTTGCGCCGGGAGCTGTTCCTGGTCACGGCCGCCGTGACCGGGTGTGTGGTCGCCGTCAGCGGAGCCATCGGGTTCGTCGGACTGATGGTGCCGCATGTCGTACGGATGCTCGTCGGCGCCGATCACCGGCGGGTGCTGGTGGTGGCGCCGCTCGCCGGAGCAGTCCTGCTCGTATGGGCCGATGTGCTGTCCCGGCTACTGCTCGCGCCGTCCGAACTGCCGGTCGGCGTGATCACCGCCGTGGTCGGAGTGCCCGCCTTCCTGCTGCTGATGCGGCGCGGCGGCTACGCGTTCGGAGGGCACTGACCGATGCGGCTCGATGTGGAGGGTGTGTCGGTCGACGCCGGTGCGGTCCGGCTCGTGGACGACATTCGACTGAGCGTGAACAGTGGGGACTTCGTCGGACTCGTCGGGCCCAACGGGAGCGGCAAGTCGACACTGTTGCGGTGCGTGTACCGGGCCTTGCGGCCGGCGGGCGGGGTGGTGCGGCTCGACGGGGACGACGTGCACGCGATGGACCCGCGGGCCACCGCCCGGCTGCTCGCCGCGCTGCCGCAGGAGTCGTCGTCCGAGTTCGACTTCACCGTCGCCGAGGTGGTCGGCATGGGGCGGCTGCCGCATCAGGGGCGTACCGCCAAGGAGGACCGGGCGATCTGCGCCGACGCCATGGCCCGTACCGGAGTCGCGCATCTCGCCGAACGCGGCTTCCTCGCGCTCTCCGGCGGCGAGAAGCAGCGCGTCCTGATCGCGCGGGCACTCACCCAGCAGCCGCGCGTGCTGGTGCTGGACGAGCCGACCAACCACCTCGACATCGCCCACCAGTTGGACGTGCTGTCCCTGGTCCGGGGCAGTGGCCTGACCGTGCTGGCCGCCCTGCACGACCTCAACCTCGCCGCCGCCCACTGCGACCTGCTGTACGTGATCGACGGGGGCCGTGTCGTCGCGTCGGGCCCGCCGCACGACGTGCTCCAACCAGCGCTGCTGGCCGAGGTGTTCGGGGTCCGCGCCCATCCCGTGCGGCATCCGGAGACCGGCGCCGTGCAGTTG
Organism: Streptomyces sp. NPDC058470; assembly: GCF_042721055.1. Classification (NCBI taxonomy): domain Bacteria; kingdom Bacillati; phylum Actinomycetota; class Actinomycetes; order Kitasatosporales; family Streptomycetaceae; genus Streptomyces; species Streptomyces sp. NPDC058470. The sequence continues at coordinate 24,779 of NZ_JBHXMF010000031.1, read as the reverse complement.
CTCTTCGACCTTCTCCCCTCGGCCCGATAAAGGAACTCCTCGTATGCGCAAGCCCGTTGCAGCCGCCGCCGTGTGCCTCGCCACTCTCGCCACCGGATGCGGCGCCCAGGTCGAGACAGCTGAGTCGAAACCCGCGTCGTCGGCCGTCACCCTCACCAACTGCGGTCAGAAGGTGATGTACGAGAAGGTCCCCGAACGTGTCGTCACGAACGACGTCGGTATCACCGAGATCATGTTCGCGCTGGGCCTGGAGGACCGCATGGCCGGGTTCGCCATGCCCGACGACAAGGGCGATCTGACCGGCGTGCCCTGGAAGGACGGCTACGACGAGGTGAAGTGGCTGTCCAAGCAGCAGCTCACCCAGGAGAACGTCCTCGACGCCCGCGCCGACCTGGTCTTCGCCGGCTGGAACTACGGCTTCCGCGAGGACAGCGGCTTCACCCCGGACGCCCTCAAGAAGCTCGGCGTCCCCTCGTACATCCTCACCGAGTCCTGCCGCAACGGCCGTACCGATTCCTCGCGCGGCATCATGCCGCCGCTGGACGCCCTGTACGCCGACCTCACCAACCTCGGGAAGCTCTTCGGCGTCGAGAAGCGGGCGGCCACGCTGGTCGCGGACTTCAAGAAGGAGGTCACCGCCGTGCAGGCCGAGGCACCGACGGGCGCGGACCGGCCGAAGGTCTTCCTCTACGACAGCGGCCAGGACCAGCCCTTCACCTCCGGCCGGTACGCCGCCCCCGAGGAGATCATCAGCAAGGCGGGCGGCGTGAACATCACGCACGACCTCAACGACTCCTGGACGACGGTGGGTTGGGAGACCGTCGTCGAGCGGGACCCGGATGTCATCGTGATCTGCGACTACGGGGACGTCAGCGCCGAGGAGAAGCGCAAGTTCCTTCTCTCGTACGCGCCATTGAGGAACGTCTCCGCCGTCAAGAACAAGCGGATCTTCGTCCTCGACTACGTCGACCTCGTCGAGAGCCCGCGCAACCCGTCGGCCATCGCCCGCCTGGGCGCCTACGTACGGACGGTGGCGGAAACCGACGCCGCTTCGTAGTCCCCGCTCAGGCGGCAAAGTGCCGTACGTACCTCCGCTGCCACGGTGTCTCCACCGCGTGCCGGTCGTAGTGGCGGCGTACGAAGTCCACGGCCCCCTCCGGCGGTACCCCGTCGAGGACGGCCAGGCAGGCCAGGGCGGTGCCCGTGCGGCCCCGGCCACCGCCACAGGCGAGCTCGACGCGGTCGGCAGGGGTCCGGCGCCAGGCCTCGGCGAGGAGTTCGACCGCACGGGCCCGGTCGGCGGGCAGCCGGAAGTCCGGCCAGCGCAACCAGTGGGTCTCCCAGGGGACTTCGGGCGGCTGCTTGCCGAGGAGATACACGGCGTACGTCGGTGGAGGGCCGTCAGGTGGCAGCGGGCGGCGCAGGGCGCGGCCTCGGACCAGGCGGCCGGAGGGGAGGCGCAGGACGCCCGCGCCGTTCGGGTCCCAGGTCTCGGTCACGAGACTCAACCTACCCCGCGTGACTCCTGCGCCGCCCGCGCCTCGATGCCGCGGAAGTGGACCGTCATCGCCCGCTGCGCGCCTTCGACGTCGTGGGCGCGCAGGGCGGTGACGATGTCGCGATGGCGGCGGACGGTGACCTCGGGTGCCGGGTCGTCGGTCCAGCCGCGGATGCCGGAGACGCGGCGGAAGACGGTCCAGAAGGCGCCGAGGAGCTGGGGGACGAGGGCGTTGCCCAGGGAGGCGTAAAGCAACTCGTGGAATTCGCGGTCGAGTTCGGCGAAGGGGCCGCCTTCCCGGCCGGGAATGTCCGTCGGGCCCGCGCTCTCCGTCCCGCCCGCGATCTCCATCCTCGCCACGATCGATTCGAGCCGGTCCAGCTCGGTTTCGGAGAGCGTGCCCGCGACCCGGCGGATCAGCCCCTCCTCCAGCACCTCGCGGACCTGGAGTATCTCGGCCAGCGCGCTCGCGTCGTCGACGGGCCGGGCGAGTGTCCGGAAGGTCAGGCCGTCCACCAGCGGGGTCAGCGACGCCTCGCCGACGTAGGTGCCGTAGCCGTGCCTTATGTCGACTATGTCGAGGGCCTGGAGCGCCTTGAGGGCCTCGCGGACGGAGTTACGGCTGACGCCGAGGTCCTCCATCAGCTCCGTCTCGGTCGGCAGGGGCGCACCGGCCCGGAGTCCGCGGTCGAGGATCAGCTGCATCACCTCGCGCTGTATCTGGCCGCCCAGCCGACGCTCGGGTCTGCGCCGGTTACCGGTCTCCTCGGGCATGCGCCGCATCGTACGCTCGCTGGACATCCGACGTCCCACCTCCAGAATGAAGAAACGTCAATCAGTCATTGACCAGTCGTCAATTAGGCCTATTTCTCTGTGCCATTGGTCGCACCTTTGGAACATACGCCATTCGTGTGTGTTCCCTTGACCCTCCTTACGCCCCCTCTTATGGTCACGCTGCCCCCTATGACGTAGGACGTCGTATCTCCCACTCACTGGACCACTCCTCACTGGAGGAACCGTGCGCGACGTGACCCCCACTCCGGCGCTGCACCGCCGGTCGTTCCTGAAGTACACCGGCGCGCTGGGCGCGGCCGCCGCCGTCTCGTCGTCGCTGTCGGCGTGCTCGTGGGGGCCGGAGTCCACGAACGACACCGGTGGCGGAGGCAGCGGCGGGAACGGCACGCTGACCGCCGTCATCGGCTACGGGAACGACGGCAGCTGGGATCCGACGCAGACGGCGTCCGCCTTTTCCATGGCCGCCAACAACCACATCTACGAGGGCCTGCTCGACACGGACCCGATCTCCCGCGAGCCGTACGCCGCACTCGCCACCCAGGTGCCCGCCGACCTCACCGGCACCTCCTGGAAGTTCGAACTGCGGCCGGGCGCCAGGTTCCACGACGGGAAGCCCGTCACCGCCGACGACGTGGTGTTCGTGTTCGACCGGATCCTCGATCCGAAGACGCAGACGCTCGGCAAGGGCTTCTTCGCGAGCTGGCTGCGGGAGGTCAGGAAGATCGACGCGATGAACGTCGAGCTGCTGCTCAAGTTCCCCTTCCCCGAAGGGGTTTCGCGGCTCACCCTCGCGAAGGTCATGCCGAAGCACGTCTTCTCCCTGCCGGGCGCCTGGGACGACGCGATCAGGGGCAAGGCGATCGGTTCGGGACCGTACCGGCAGACCGCCCACCACCCGAAGTCCAACACCACCTTCGAGGCCTTCGCCGACTACAACGGCCCGCGCAGGGCGGCCTTCAAGAAGATGAACTGGCTGACGATGGTGGACGCCGCACCGCGCGTCGCCAAGATCTCGGGGGCCAGCGCCGGAGCGCCGATCGCCGACAACATTCCGTACGCCAACATCCAGCAGCTCACGAAGGGCGGGATGACCGTCGAGGGCGGCGCGGGGATGAACAACCTCTTCCTGATGTTCAACACCCGGCGCAAGCCCTTCGACGATGTGCGGGTGCGGCAGGCGCTGCACTACGCCATCGACACCGACAAGATGGTCCAGGTCGCGCTCAAGGGGCACGGCAGGCCGTCGAGTTCGTTCCTCAACGAGGGCAACCCGAGCTACCGGCCGGCGAAGACCGTGTACGCGTACGACCCGGAGAAGGCGAAGCAGCTCCTGGCGGAGGCCGGGGTCAAGGGGCTGAAGGTCGACATCATGGCGGTCAACGTCAGTTGGATCGTCGACTGCCTTCCGACGATCAAGGCGTCCTGGGACGCGATCGGCGTCAGGACGACGCTCGACCCGCAGGAGACCACGGCCGTCTTCACCAAGATGGACCAGAAGCAGGACTACCAGGTGGTCGCCGCGGCCTCGAACCCCAACCAGTTCGGCCTCGACGCCGACCTGATCATGCACTACAACTACGGCCCGCAGAACCTGTGGATGGGCTACGCCCGCTGGGCCGACAACTCCGTCGCCAAGAAGCTCTTCAAGGACATGGACCAGGCGACGCGGGAGCCGGACGCCACCCGGAAGAAGACGATGATCCAGGACTACATCGACGTCGTCGCCGAACAGGCCGTGCTCTATCCGGTCGTGCACAACGAGCTGATGACCGCCTGGGACCCGAAGAAGCTCACCGGGATAAGGGCTCAGCCGTACCCCGGGATCAACCTCCTGCAAGCCAAGTGGGCGTAGACCGGAGGTAGTCAGCACGTGGTCACCGTCGTCAGAATCCTGCTCCGCCGCATCGCCCTGCTCGTGCCGCTGATGCTCGGAATCGTCTTGTTCGTGTTCATCGTGATGCGGTTCTCGGACGTCGATCCGGCGTCGGCGTTCTTCCAGGGCGCCAATCCGACTCCGCAGCAGCTGAACGACTTCCGGCAGCGGAACGGGCTCCTCGATCCGTTCCCGGTCCGCTACTTCTCCTTCCTCGGTGACCTGCTGCACGGCGACCTGGGCACCAGCGCGCTGACCAGGGAGCCGGTACTCCAACAGATCACCACCGCGCTGCCACTCACACTCCAGCTCACCTTCCTGGGGCTCGGCGTCGCCGTGGTGCTCGCGCTGCTCGGCGGGGTCACCGCCGCGATCTACCGCGACCGGCTGCCCGACCAGATCATCCGCGTCGTCTCGCTGACCGGTGTCGCGGCGCCCGGCTTCTGGCTGGCGCTGCTGATGATCCAGTACCTGGCCGTCGACCTGGGCTGGTTCCCGACCGGCGGCTACATCAACCCGGGTGACTCGCTGACCGGCTGGCTCAAGACGATGACGCTGCCCGCGCTGGCGCTGTCGCTGCCGGTCGCCGCGCAGCTCACCCGGATCGTGCGCACGTCGGTGGTCGAGGAGCTCGACAAGGACTACGTGCGGACGGCGATCGGCAGCGGCCTGCCGCCGCACGTCGTGGTCGGCCGCAACGTCCTGCGCAACGCCCTGATGAACCCGCTCACCGTGCTCGGACTGCGCGTGGGCTATCTGCTCGGCGGGGCGGTCGTCATCGAGACGATCTTCTCGCTGCCCGGCATGGGGAAGCTGATGATCGACGCCGTGAAGAACGGTGACCCGGCGGTCGTGCAGGGTGTCGTCCTGACCACGGCCACCGGATTCGTCGTCGTGAACCTCGCCATCGACATCCTGTATCTGCTGGTCAACCCGAGGCTGAGGGAGGCGACCTGATGTTCACGCCGTTCCATCGCACACGTCTCACCGAGGTCCTGTCCCGCCCCGGCATCCGGCTGCGCGGCTGGCGCCGGCTGCCCCTGCTGTCCAAGATCGCCGTGTGCTTCCTGGCCCTGGTGGTGCTGGTCGCGGTGTTCGCGCCGCTGCTCGCCCCGGACGACCCGCTCGACCAGCAGACACCGGTCGGCGGCACCGGCGCCCCGTCCGCCAGCCACTGGATGGGGCAGGACAGCCTCGGCCGGGACATCATGAGCCGCCTGATGTACGGCGCACGCTGGTCCCTCGCCATCGGCCTGGGCGCCACCGCGCTCGCCCTCGTCGTGGGAGCGCTCCTCGGCGCGGTCGCCGCGACCTCGCGCAAGGCGGTCGACGAGACGCTGATGCGCTGCCTGGACGTGGTCATGGCGTTCCCGGGCATCGCGCTGGCCGCCGTCCTGGTCGCCGTGTTCGGCGGCGGGATCACGGTGCTGATCTGCGCGATCGCCTTCCTGTTCACGCCGTCGGTCGCCAGGGTCGTACGGGCGAACGTCCTCGCCCAGTACGGCGAGGACTACGTCACCGCCGAGCACGTCATCGGCGCCCGCACCCCGCACATCGTCATCAAGCACGTGGCTGTCAACTGCGCCGCGCCGATCCTGGTGTTCTGCACCGTGCAGGTCGCCGAGGCCATCGTCTTCGAGGCCTCGCTGTCCTTCATCGGCGCGGGCGTCCGGCCCCCGGACCCGTCCTGGGGCAGCGTCATCGCGGACGGCAAGAACATGGTGCTGACCGGAGGCTGGTGGGCCACGGTCTTCCCGGGCCTGCTGATGCTGGTCACCGTACTGTCGCTGAACATCCTCTCCGAGGGCGTCTCGGACGCGTGGGCCGCACCCGCCGCGCGAGACGTGCCGGCACGAGAGGCGAAGGACCGTCTTGAGGCCCCCGAGCCCGGCAGCGGCAAGGTCCTGGACCTGCCGGGGCTCTCGGAGGCCGCCGGGCGGCTGCGCAGCCGGGCCCGCCCCCTTCCCGAGGGTGCCCTGCCCGTTCTGGCCGTCGAGAACCTGGCCATCGGCTTCGATGCCCGCCACGGGGGTGTGGACATCGTCGACGGCATCAGTTTCGAGGTGCGGCCGGGTGAGGTACTCGGGCTGGTGGGCGAGTCCGGCTGCGGCAAGTCGCTGACGGCGCTGACGGTGATGGGCCTGGAGCCGAAGGGCGCCCGGGTCCGGGGCCATGTGCGTTTCAACCAGCGGCAGTTGGTCGGCGAGCCGATGCGCGTGCGGCGCAAGCTGCTCGGCCACGAGATGGCGATGATCTACCAGGACGCGCTGTCGTCCCTGAACCCGGCGATGACGATCAGGTCGCAGCTGAAACAGGTCGTACGACGGGGCGGCCGACGCACTCCCGCCGAGCTCCTCGAACTGGTCGGCCTCGACCCCGAACGCACCCTGCGCAGCTACCCCCACGAGCTCTCCGGCGGCCAGCGCCAGCGCGTCCTGATCGCCATGGCGCTGTCCCGCGACCCCAAGCTGATCGTCGCCGACGAACCGACGACGGCCCTCGACGTGACCGTCCAGGCGCAGGTCATGGAGCTGCTGCTGCGACTGCGCGCCGAGCTGGACTTCGCGCTGATCCTCGTCTCGCACGACCTGGCGTTGATCTCGGCGGTCACCGACCGGGTGGTCGTCATGTACGGCGGCCAGATCGTCGAGGTCGGCGTGACCGCCGACCTGGTGGAGGAACCGGCCCACCACTACACGCGCGGCCTCCTGGGCAGCGTCCTGTCACTGGAGACGGCGGCCGAACGGATGACGCAGATCAAGGGCGTCGTCCCCTCCCCCGCGGACTTCCCGGCGGGCTGCCGCTTCGCCGACCGCTGCCCGATGGCGAGCGAACGGTGCCGCGACACCCCGCCCGACCTACTGGGCAGCCGCTACCACCTGGCGGCCTGCCACCACCCGGCGATCGACCTGACGCCGGATCCGACCGAAAGCGAGGTGGTGAATTGAACGCGCAGGCTGGGGAAGCGGGGTCGTCGGTGAACGCGCCGGCTGAGAAAGACGGGGCCGTACGAGGCCACGCCGACTGGGGGAAGCGCGGGCGCCGTACGGTGACGCGGAGCCGCCGTACGGTGATCACGCCGACTGGCGAAGACGGGACCGTACGGTGAACGCGCCGACCCTCGAAGGCGAGGCCCCCGCGACGAACGCCCTGCTCTCGCTCTCCGACGTTCACGTCGTCCACAAGGCCCGCACCGGCGGGCTGTTCTCGCGCGACCGGGTGTACGCCCTCACCGGCGCCGACCTCACCATCGCGCCCGGCGAGACGGTCGGCGTCGTCGGCGAGTCCGGCTGCGGCAAGTCGACGCTCGCCAAGGTGCTGGTGGGGGTGCAGCAGCCGACGTACGGGACGGTGACGTTCGGTGGCCGGGACCTGTGGTCGCTGAGCCCCGCCGAGCGGCGCAAGGCCGTCGGCAGCAGCACCGGCATGATCTTCCAGGACCCGTCCACCGCCCTGAACCGGCGCCTGACGATCCGGCGGATCCTGCGGGACCCGCTGGACGTCCACAAGCGCGGTACGCCGGCCCAGCGCGAGGAGCGGGTCAAGGAGCTGATGGAGCTGGTCGGCCTGCCCCGCGTGCTGGCCGACGGCCTGCCGGGGCAGCTCTCCGGCGGCCAGCGCCAGCGCGTGGCCATCGCCCGCGCACTGGCCCTGGACCCCGACCTCGTCGTGGCCGACGAACCGACGAGCGCCCTGGACGTGTCGGTCCGCGCCCAGATCCTGAACCTCCTCCTGGACCTGAAGGAGCGCCTGGGCCTGGCCCTCGTCTTCGTCTCGCACGACATCCAGACGGTCCGCAGGATGAGCGACCGGGTGATCACGATGTACCTCGGCCGGATCGTCGAGGAGTCCCCGGCCCACGAGGTCACCGACAGCTCCCGGCACCCGTACACCCGGGCCCTCTTCTCGGCCACGCCCGGCCTCCTCGACCCCATCGACCCGATCCCCCTGGTGGGCCCCGTCCCCTCGGCGACCCGTCCGCCGTCCGGCTGCCCGTTCCGTACCCGGTGCTGGAAGGCGGACGAGGTGTGCGCGGGTGGCATGCCGGACTTCACGGCCGCGTCACGCCCCGATCACCGCTACCGGTGCCACCATCCTGTGGAGGAGGGCCAGTCCACGCGCGACCTGGTCGCGCAGGCGCTGTCCGCCTCGCCGGCCGCCGTCATGGCCGACGTCCCGTTCGAGCACCATCCCAGGGAGCCCTCATGACGATCCCCGCCCCGCTGACCGGTGTCGTTCCGCCCGTCTGCACGCCTCTGACACCGGCCCGCGAGGTGGACGTCCCCTCGCTCATCCGGCTCGTGGACCATCTGGTGGAGGGCGGGGTGCACGGTCTGTTCGTGCTCGGTTCGTCGGCCGAGGCCGCGTACCTCACGGACGCGCACCGGCGGCTCGTCGTCTCCACGGTCGTCTCGCACGTCGGCGGACAGCTTCCCGTCCTTGCCGGGGCGATCGACATGACAACTCCGCGCGTACTCGACCACATCGGGTACGCGACCGCGGCGGGCGCCGACGCGGTCGTCGTGACCGCCCCCTTCTACACCCGTACCCATCCCGCCGAGATCGCCCGCCACTTCCGCGTCCTCGCCGCGCGGTCCTCCGTGCCCGTCTTCGCGTACGACATGCCGGTGTCCGTCCACACCAAGCTGAGCCCGGAGCTCGTCCTCGAACTCGCCGCCGACGGCGCCCTCGCCGGCCTGAAGGACTCCAGCGGCGATCTCGCCGACTTCCGCTCCGTCGTCATGGGCGCCCGCTCGCACCCCGGCATCACCGGTTTCAGCGTCCTCACCGGCTCCGAACTCGTCGTCGACTCCGCGCTCGCGCTCGGGGCGGACGGGGTCGTGCCCGGGCTGGCGAACGTCGACCCCGAGGGGTACGTACGGCTGTACCAGCTCTGCCGGGACGGCGACTGGGGGCGGGCTCGGGCCGAGCAGGAGCGGTTGTGTGCGTTGTTCGGGATCGTGGGGGTCGGCGATCCCGCCCGGATGGGGGGTAGTTCCGCCGGGCTCGGAGCCTTCAAGGCGGGGCTGTACCTACGGGGGATCATCGACTGCCCGGTCACGGCGGAGCCGCAGGTCGCGTTGTCGGAGGGGGAGATCGAGCGGGTGGGGAAGTACCTGGCGACGGCGGGGTTGCTGTAGGGTTTTTCGCCCCCTCCGCCCCTTCCCGTCCCGTTTCTGGGGGCTGCCGCCCCCAGGCCCCCGCTTCGGCCTGGACGGCCTCGTCCTCAAACGCCGGACGGGCTGAAAATCTCCAGTGCCGGCCGGGTGAGTTTCAGCCCCTCCGGCGTTTGAGGAGCGGGGGTTTGGGGGCGGAGCCCCCAAGTGACGGGAATGGGCAGGGGCGGAGGGGGCGAAACAAACCCCACCTCACCCCCGTAGGTCAGCCATCCGCACTCGCCGGAACTCGATCCCCTCGTACGTCCCCGCCGAACCCGTCTCGTAGAGAACCCCCACCCGGCTGGTCCCAAGCTGCACCAGGTCGGAGTACGCGGCCGGCCGCTGCGACAGCGTGATCGCCTTGGTGAAGGTCGAACCCCCGTTCGCGCTACGCCAGACAGCCATCGCCCGCCGAGCGGTGGGCACGGAAGGCGCGGAGAAGAGCAGCACAGCCCCCGCCCCCCGGAGCTGAAGGACGCTGCCCTGGACGACGGGCGCGTCGTTCAGCGTGGGCTGGACGGCGTACGGACGGTCCAGGGTCTCGCCACCGTCGCCGGAGTAGGAGTCGAGCCGGTTGCCGGCACTCGTGCCGTTCTGGTCGCGGGAGCTGAAGTACACCCGCCCGTCGGGGAGTTCGGCCGCGACGCTCTCGTTCGCGTTGTCGACCCCGTCGTACGAGTCGTCGACGAACCCGAGCCGCCAGCTCACCCCACCGTCGTCGCTGTAGATGGCGTGCGCGCCGTAGTACTTGGGCTCCTGCCCGGTGTCGGCGGACCCGGCCGGCGGCGCGGCGGAGTGGTTGGCGGCGACCACAAGCCGCCCGGCATGCGGACCGTGCCGAAGGGCGACCGCGTGCCCGGGACCGGTGGCGTACCACCGCCAGTCCGGCAGCTTCACCTCTGCCGTGATGTCACGGGGGGCGGAGAAGCTGAGGCCGTCGTCACGGCTCGTCTGGACGAAGACGCGCCGGCTCTGCGCCGCCGTGACCTCGCCGCGCATGATCTGCCCCTCGGTCACCGCCCCGCTGTTGTACGACGTGACAAGGACGATCCGGCCGCTACGAGGGTCCACGACCGGCGCCGGGTTGCCCCGGGTGTCGCCGTCCCCGGAAGCGACGACCCGCAGCGCACCCCACGTACAGCCGTTGTCGTAGGAACGCCTCACGACGACGTCGATGTTGCCGGTGTCACCGGCGCCGCTGTGCCTCCCCTCGGCGAAGGCGAGCAGGGTGCGGGCCGGGGTCTTGACCGTGGCCGGGATGCGGTAGGTGTCGTAGCCGCCCTGGCCCGCGGTGTACGGCACGGAGGAGGTGCAGTCGGGCGAGGCCGGCGGGACGGTGGAGTCCCTGCCGGGGTCGGCGGCGGCCGTGAGGAGTGCGGTGGCTGCCGCGAACGCGGCCGTGCGGCTCATGACGGTCATGACACTCCCTGGACTGCGACGGACTGCGGCGGACGGTTGGCCATCGAGCGGACATGGGACATGAGACGTGGGACGTGGGACGTCCGGCAGAACCTAATCTGCCCGTTGGGACACCGTGATACGCACACCACCGCGGCGTGTTGACGTGCCGTCAGCTCACAGCGCGCGCGGAGCGACCAGCCCCGACTCGTACGCCACGATCACCAGCTGGGCCCGGTCGCGGGCGCGCAGTTTGCCCATGATGCGGCTCACGTGGGTCTTCGCGGTGAGCGGGCTCAGCCCCAACGACCCTGCTATCTCCGTGTTGTTGAGGCCCCGCGCGACCAGCGTCAGCACCTCGCGCTCCCGCCCGGAGAGCCCCTCGGGCCCGCCCGTCGCGGGCACCGAGGGGCTGCGCAGGAAACGGGCGATGAGCCGGGCGGTCGGGCCCGGCGAGAGCAGGGACTCGCCGGCGGCCACCGTGCGGATCGCGTCGAGGAGCTCGGCGGGCCTGGTGTCCTTCACCAGGAAGCCGGAGGCGCCCGCGCGCAGCGCCTCCGCGATGTGCTCGTCGGTGTCGTACGTGGTCAGGACCAGGACTCTGACCCCGGCCAGGTCCGCGTCGGCGGCGATGAGCCGGGTGGCCTCGATGCCGTCGAGGTCGGGCATGCGGATGTCCATGACGATCAGATCCGCCCCTGCGCTGCGGGCCAGCTCCACCGCCTCCCGGCCCGTGGCCGCCTGCCCGACGACCACCATGTCCCGCGCCGACTCGACGAGCATCGCGAACGCCGCCCGCACGAGGGTCTGGTCATCGGCGAGGACCACCCGGATGGTCATCGGGGCTCACCCGACCCGAGCTCGGCGACACGAACGGGTCCTGCTCCCCTTGTGGGTTGCCAAGGCACCGCATCCCCCACCGGCTCCGCCGACTCCACCGGCAACACCGCCACCACCTCGAATCCACCTTCCACCCGCATACCCGCCTCCACCGTCCCGCCCACACTGCGCGCCCTCTCCCGCATCCCCACGAGCCCGAACCCGGGTGTGCTGCCCGCGTCGCCCACCCCGTCGTCCGTGACCGCGAGCCGCAGCGCGCCGCCCTCGGCACGCAGGTCCACGCGTACCGTCACACCGGGTCCCCCGTGCCGTACCGCGTTGGTGAGGGCCTCCTGGACGATCCGGTAGGCGGCGGCGCCGACCGCGGAGGGGACGCCGTCCGCGTGGACGGCGAGCTCGACCTCGGCGCCGGAGAGCCGGGCCGCCGCTGCCAGGTCCGGCACTCCGTCGAGCCCGGGCAGCGGGCCGCGCCCGTCTCCTCCGTAGGGAGACTCGCGCAGCACCTCCAGTGTGGTGCGCAGTTCGCCGCGGGCGCTGCGGCAGGTGCCGGAGATGTCGTCGAGGGCCTTGGCGACCGCCTCCCGGTCCAGGCGGTCGGGGTCGGCGGCCAGGACGTGTGCGGCGACGGATGTCTGCACGCCGATCAGGGTGATGCTGTGGGCGAGCAGATCGTGCAGGTCGCGGGCGATGCGCAGGCGTTCCTCGGCGACGCGGCGGCGGGCCTCCTCCTCGCGGGTCCGTTCGGCGCGTTCGGCGCGCTCGACGATCGAGGCGACGTACTGGCGGTAGAAGCGGACGTCGACGCCGAAGAAGAGCACGGCGACGACCCAGCCGGAGATACGCAGCAGTTCGATGGCCTGGTGGGTGTCGACGGTGAGCATCACGCTGACGGAGATGCCGACGACGGCCATGCCCACCAGCACGGTGCGCAGCGGACGGCCGGTGACGGCGACGGTGTAGAGCGCGACGTACGAGGCCGGCGTCACCGCGAGGTGGTTGTTGTCGAGGGCGTGGTAGGGCGCCACCATCGCCACCACGGCGGCCAGGACGAGCAGCGGGTGGCGGCGGCGCCACACCAGGGGCGTATGGGCGGCGAGCAGCAGTACCCAGCCGAGTGTGTCCGGTTCACGTGCGTCGTCGGTGAGGAGCGCGAAGGTCGTGCCGATGACGGCGACCGCCAGGGCCAGCAGCGCGTCGTTGCGGGTCGCGTGCGGGGAGTCTCCGGGATCGCGGTTGATCGCCGCCATGACCCGCTCGCTGCGGCGGGGCCGCGCCGCCGTGGTGGTTGCCTGCACGGGTTCATCCTCCGTCTGTCTGAACGGTTCATCTTCCGCCGGAAGGCGCCCCTCCGACAGGGAGGGGCGCCCACGCGGTACTCAGCCGACGACGACGGGTTCCTTCTGGCGCGGCTCGGGGGGCTGCCCCTGAGCCGGTTCCCGCGACAACCGCCCTGGCCACCACACCTTCCGGCCCAGCGCGACGCTCGCGCTCGTCACCAGATACGTCCGTACGAGGAAGGTGTCGAGCAGCACCCCCACCGCGATCACGAATCCCAGCTGGACCAGCTGCACGAGCCCCATGTTCGTCAGCACGGCGAACGTCGCCGCGAGGACGAGCCCGGCGGAGGCGATGACACCCCCGGTGGTCCGCAGCGCGGTGAGCGCGGCGGCGGCGGGTTCGGCGCCGGACAGCGACTCCTCCCGCATCCGGTGCATGAGGAAGATGCCGTAGTCCACGCCGAGGGCGACGAGGAACACGAACGACAGCAGGCCAAGTCCTGGATCCGTCCCCGCGAAACCGAGGACCGGTCCGAAGAGCAGGCCGCCGATTCCGAGCGCCGCGCCCCACACCGCGATCACGGCGGCGACGAGCAGCAGCGGGGCGACCAGGCTGCGCAGCAGCACGATCAGGATCAGCAGGACGGACAGGATGACGATCGGTACGACGACGAGCTGGTCGCGGGCGTTGGTGTCCTTGAGGTCGAGCTGTTCCGCGCTAGGTCCGCCGATGTAGGACCCGTTGAGGTCGTCCCGTAGGGACTTGATGGTGGCGGTCTCCGCCGCGGACTGGGGCGCGCCCTTCGCCGTGACGGAGATCTCCGTCCAGCCGTTTCCGGTGCGTCCGCGTTCGGCGGCGGCGACGCCCTGGTGGTCGCGGGCCGCGGCGAGGGTGGCGTCGGCCTGGTCGGCGGGGGTGATCACGGTGATGGGCTGGGTGCCCTGTTCGGGGTAGGCGGCGGCGAGGGTCTCCATCGCGGCGACGGCGTCGGGCTTGTCGACGAAGGAGTCCTGCTGCTTGAGCGCGCCGGGCAGGTTCAGTGTGCCGAGCGCCAGCGCGCCGAGGAGTACGGCTCCGCCCGCCAGGACGGCGTACGGCCGGCGTCCGGCCGAACTCCCCATCGCGGTGAAGAGGCTTCGGCGTTCCTTGGGCCTGCTCCCGAAGGCGGGGACGAGCGGCCAGAACACCCGGCGCCCGAGCAGGACGAGGACGGCCGGCAGCAGGGTCAGCATGGCGACGAGCGCGCACAGCACGCCGAGTGCGCCCAACGGGCCCATCCCGCGGCTGCTGTTGAGGTCGGCGGCGAGCAGGCACAGCAGTCCTACGGCGACGGTGCCGGAGGAGGCGAGCACGGCGGGCCCGCAGCCGCGCAGGGCGACCACCATGGCGTCGTACGGCCGCTCCACGCGCCGCAGTTCCTCCCGGTAGCGGGAGATGAGCAGCAGCGCGTAGTCGGTCCCGGCACCGAACACCAGGATGGTCATCACGCCCGAGCTCTGTCCGGAGATGGTGGTGCCGAACGCCTGATGGAGTCCGTAGGCGACGCCCATCGACAGGTAGTCCGCGATGCCCGCGACGGCGAGCGGGACGAGCCACAGCAGCGGGCTGCGGTAGATGACGATCAGCAGGAGGGCGACGACGGCGACGGTGGTGTAAAGGAGCGGCCCGCCGAGGGAGTTGTATACCTCGGCGGCGTCGGTGGCGAGCGCCCCCGGCCCGCCCACCTCGACGCTCAGGCCGTCCTCTCCCCGGGCGACATCGCGTACGTCGTTGACGAACGCGTCCCGCAGTTCCTCGTCGATCCCAGGCTCGGTACTGGCCACCGGGTACATCAGGGTGGTCCCGTCCCCGGACGGCACGCCCCGCGGTGTTCCGGTCAGCCGGTTCGCGGCCGCGATCGCGTCGACCTGCTGCGCCGCCGTCGTACGGTCGGCGGCGGTCAGCCCGCCGTCGCGGTGGTAGACCAGCACCAGTTCGGTGGTCTCGCCGCCGGGCAACTGTTCCTGGATCTTGGCGACCTGGGTGGAGTCCGCGCTCGCCGGGAGGTAGTCCGTGGCCCGGTCGTGCTGTACGTCGGCCAACTTGGCCGCGAACGGCGCGACGAAGGCGAGCAGTGCCACCCAGAGTCCGAGCAGCGCCCAGGGCACGGCCCTTCTCCGGGTACGCGTGGTGGTGTTTCCGGGCCCCATGGCGGGGTCCCCCCTCCTGGACGGTTCGTCTGGACACACACCAGACTTCCGGCGCGGAGAGGCCAATTCGTCGCACGGGAGGGCGAGTTCACGGGTACTGCGGCGGGTGTCCCGACGGCCGGACTACTCCCTGGGGAGTACGGGGAATCAGGGAGCACCGCGAGTACGGGGGGTACGGGGAGGTACGGGGAGGTACGACGGCGTACGGGGTATTACGACGGCGTACGCGCCGCCGCCAGCAGCCGCGTCACGTCGTCCGAGCAGATCGTCAGTGCCGCGCCCACCGTCGACAGGACATCACGCTCGGCGGGCGTGTACGGGCCGTCGGCCAGCGCGATACGCGCCCCCTGGAGGAGGATCGCCTCCCGGCCGGTGGGGGCGAGGTGCGGGGCCAGCGGGTCCAGGGCCTCGTGCAGCTCTATGGCCAGACTCGCGCCGCACGGTTCGCCGAAGACGCGCCCGGTGTCCGCGGCGAGCGCCTCGACGAGGGCGCCGAGCTGGTCCTCCGTGCAGTCGTCGAAGCCGGCCGAGCGGACGGCCGAGGCGGCGGTCTCCAGGGACGTACGGGCGCAGTGGGCGTCCGCGGCGAGCACGGCGAGGGCGACCGTGTGGACGGCGTCGCGGAGCATCGCGGAGAAGCGGGTGGTGGTGGGGTGGTCCAGGACGTCGGCGCCGTAGTGGTGGCGGCAGGCGGCGCATTCGACGACGGGCCCGGTCTCGCCGCGCGGGAGAACGGGAACGCCGAGGCAGGTGATGCGGCGCCGGCCGGTGAGCCGCTGGTAGTTGCGGTCACCTCCGCAGCCCGGGCAGAAGAACTCACCGTCGCCGACGGTGGTCCACGCGGTACGGGTGCCCAGGATCCGGGAAACCGGAACTGCACGACCGTTTCGTCCCCATCCTGGCAGCACGTCGCACACCTCCGTAACGCCGCGGCAACATCGCCGCGCTGGCGTGATGTTAGCCACATTGTTGATGTCGAGTCAGTACCCAGGACGAGACCCACCCGTGACCTGCACATGGAATGGCCGGTAAACGACACGGCCCCGCCCGCCTCAAAAGGCGGACGGGGCCGGGAAATGCCAGGTGAACGAGGTCAGCGGCCCGCGCGGTTGACGGCGGAGACCACGGCCTTCAGCGAGGCACGTGTCGTATTCGAGTCGATCCCGATTCCCCACAGAACCTTGTCGCCGATAGCGCATTCGATGTACGAGGCGGCCTGCGCGGAGGCGCCCTCGCTCATCGTGTGCTCCTGGTAGTCGAGCAGGCGCGCGTCGACGCCGATGGACTGCAGGGCGTCGAAGAAGGCGGAGATCGGACCGTTGCCGGTACCGGTCAGGACCGTGTCCTGACCGTCCACCGAGGCCTCGACGGTCAGCGAGTCGATGCCGTCGCGGTCCGTCGTCGACTGCCCCGTCTTGACCTGGATACGGCCCCACGGGTTTCCGGAGTTCGGCAGGTACTCGTCCTGGAAGATCGCCCAGATGTCCTTCGGGGTGACCTCGCCACCCTCGGCGTCCGTCTTCGCCTGGATGATCCTGGAGAACTCGATCTGCATCCGGCGCGGCAGGTCCAGCTTGTGCTCGTTCTTCAGGACGTACGCGATACCGCCCTTGCCCGACTGCGAGTTGACCCGGATGACCGCCTCGTAGGAGCGGCCGACGTCCTTCGGGTCGATCGGCAGGTAGGGGACCGCCCACTCGATGTCGTCGACGGTGACGCCCTTGGCGGCCGCGTCGGCCTCCAAGGCGTCGAAGCCCTTCTTGATGGCGTCCTGGTGCGAGCCGGAGAAGGAGGTGTAGACGAGGTCGCCGACGTACGGGTGACGGGGGTGGACCTCCATCTGGTTGCAGTACTCGGCGGTGCGGCGGACCTCGTCGATGTTCGAGAAGTCGATCTGCGGGTCGACGCCCTGCGAGAACAGGTTCATGCCCAGGGTGACCAGGTCGACGTTGCCGGTGCGCTCGCCCTGCCCGAACAGACAGCCCTCGATGCGGTCGGCGCCGGCCATCAGCGCCAGCTCGGCCGCCGCGACCGCCGTACCGCGGTCGTTGTGCGGGTGGACGGAGACGCACACGTACGCGCGGCGGGAGAGGTTCCGCGACATCCACTCGAAGCGGTCCGCGTGCGTGGACGGGGTCGAACGCTCCACCGTGGCGGGCAGGTTGAGGATGATCTCGCGGTCCGGGCCCGGCTGCCAGACGTCCATGACGGCCTCGCAGACCTCCAGGGCGAAGTCCAGCTCGGTGTCGGTGAAGATCTCGGGGCTGTACTGGTACCCGAAGGTCGTCCGCTCGTCCAGCAGCTTCTCGGCGTACTCCACGACCAGCCGGGTGCCGTCGACGGCGATCTGCTTGATCTGGTCCTTGGAGCCGCGGAAGACGACCCGGCGGAAGACGGGGGCGGTGGCGTTGTAGAGGTGGACGTTGGCGCGCTTGGCGCCGACCAGGGACTCCACGGTCCGCTCGATCAGGTCCTCGCGGGCCTGGGTCAGTACGGAGATCGTGACGTCGTCCGGGATCGCGCCCTCCTCCTCGATGATCGAGCGCACGAAGTCGAAGTCGGTCTGGCCGGAGGCCGGGAAGCCGACCTCGATCTCCTTGTAGCCCATCTTCACCAGCAGGTCGAACATCTCGCGCTTGCGGGCGGGCGACATGGGGTCGATCAGGGCCTGGTTGCCGTCACGCAGGTCGGTGGAGAGCCAGCGGGGGGCGACGGTGATCCGGTTGTCCGGCCACGTACGGTCGGGGATGTCGACCTGGTCGTACGGGCGGTACTTGTGGACCGGCATGGAGGTGGGCTGCTGACGGTTCGGACGGTGCTGGCTGTTCGCCATGATGCGACGGCTCCTCGAAGGTGTCCTGAAGGACGGCCGACGGCGCAACGCCAGACTCCGCGGGGAGGGGGTCGGCCTCGACTTACAGGCCCTCGCCGCGGCAGCTAAGGAGGAGCAGCCCGAAACGCATGATGCTCCGCATGCTAGCCGAACCGCACCGGATGCGGGGGCCCGTATCAGTATGCGGGACCGCCCACCCATATCAGGCAAAAGGTGCGCCATACCACTTGGGGGCAGGTCCGGGCGGCCCTTATTGTCACATTTCACCAATCATGGTTGCCGGTAGTGACAGAGTCATGACTCAGTGCAAATGTGCCCGGCATGACCGCCAATCCGTCAGGCTTCGAGCCTGTCTTCTGCACCATCGTGCCGCCCCACGTCCTCGACCGGCTGGCCCGCGCCGAGGACCCCGCGCTCGCCGGGCCCGCCCGCCGCACCCTGGAGCGGGACGCTCTCGAACGCACCCACCGCCGGCTGACCACGGTCGTCGGAGCGCCCGCCGTGGCCCCGGCCAGGGAAGCCGCCGACGACAAGCCGCACCGCACGATCTTCGACGCCCGCCACCGCACGGACCTGCCCGGCAGGAAGGTCCGCGGCGAGGGCGACAAGCCCGGCAAGGACGCCACCGTCAACCGTGCGTACGCCGGTCTCGGCGCGACCTTCGAGCTGTACCTGAACGCCTACCGACGCAACTCGATCAACGGCGAGGGCCTGCCGCTCGACGCGACCGTGCACTACGACGAGAACTACAACAACGCCTTCTGGAACGGCGAGCAGATGGTGTTCGGCGACGGTGACGGCGAGATCTTCCTCGACTTCACCATCCCGGTCGACGTCATCGGCCACGAGCTGACCCACGGCGTCACCCAGTACACCGCGAACCTCACCTACTTCGGGCAGCCCGGCGCCCTCAACGAGTCCCTGTCCGACGTCTTCGGCTCGCTCATCAAGCAGTACACACTCGGCCAGAGTGCCGCCGAGGCCGACTGGCTGATCGGCGCGGGCCTGCTCGCCCCGCGCGTCACCGGCACCGCGCTGCGCTCCATGAGGGAACCGGGCACGGCGTACGACGACGACGTGCTCGGCAAGGACCCGCAGCCCGCGACGATGGACGACTTCGTGAACACGGGCCGCGACAACGGCGGAGTCCACATCAACTCCGGCATTCCCAATCACGCCTTCTACCTGGCCGCCACCGCCCTCGGCGGCAACGCCTGGGAGCGGGCGGGCCAGATCTGGTACGACGTGCTCACCGGCGGCGAACTGGGCCAGCAGGCCCTGTTCTCCGACTTCGCCGGGCTCACGATCGCCGCGGCGCGCGCCCGCTTCAACGACGGCGAGGAACTCCAGGCCGTCCTGAAGGCGTGGGAACAGGTCGGGGTACCCACCTCCTAGGGCAGCACCGCGTTAGGTCGTTGAGGGTGGGGTGAGCCAGGCGGTGAGGTCGTTGAGGTAGAGGCCGCAGGCGCAGTCGAGGGCTTCTTCGGGGCTTCCGACGGGTAGGCCGCTGGGCAGGGTGTTGTCCTGACAGCTGTCGCGGCTGGCGATGTAGATCGCGAAGGCCCAGGTGTGCAGGACTCCGCCGAAGCGCAGGCGACACAGCGGGAGCACCTCACCGCCAGGCAGTACGCCGTCGAGGTAGGCGAACCCGCCCCGGTAACGGACCTCGACCCGGGTCAGTTGCGGCCAGCGGTCCGCGGTGTGCTTGTTGAGGCGCTGGCGCAGATGATGCTGCATCGACTCGGGCGAGTTCTTCGGCATGCCGCTCGCGCCGGGCGCTCTGTGCGGTCCTCCATGCGGTGGTGAGTCAGCGGCGGTCCGTCTGCCGGCCAGGTGGTGAGGTGGACGGGGCCGATGGTCACAGGGCTCTGCGCATGCACACCCGTGGCCAGCGGTCCAGGCCGTGGGCTGCTTCCCGTTGGCGGATCGCCCGGAGACCGGGGGTGAGCGCGTTCTCCTCCAGTGGCTGGAAGCCGCAGCGTGCGTAGTAGGGGGCGTTCCAGGGCACGTGGGCGAACGTGGTCAGGGTCACGGCGGGTTTTCCGTCGGTGGCGGCTCGGGCTGCGAGGTGGTCCAGCAGCGACCGGCCCACCCGGCGGTGCGCGCTGTCCGGATGGACCGATACCTGTTCGACGTGCAGGTTGCCGTCGACGGGGTCCGCGATGAGGTAGGCCACCGGACGGTCAGTTTTGTCGGCTGACACCCAGGCCAGTCCGGCCCGCTGGTAGCGGGAGAGTTCCTCGATCGGGAGAGGGTCGTCGTCGGCGATCTCCGGCATGCCGATGCCGCGAAAGCACTGCCCGGCGGCCCTTTCGATGTCCTGGAGGAGAGGAAGTTCCTCGATGCCGACCGCTCGGATGCGCATCGGGTCAGTGTCCCTGGCCTGGCGGGTGGGGGCCACTCAAATACCCTGCTGCCCCTGCGGGTTCGTCGTTGTCGCAGGCCCGATGGCAGACGTGGGGTTGCGATCTGTCGTGGCCGCCGCGGTCCTCTCACGCGTCGGTGACCGGGAAGAAGGAGCAGGTCGAAGCAGCGCGGGCACTGGCGGTGCGGGTGGTGCTGGAGGAAGCGGTGCGCGGGAGGCTGGAGCGGATCCCGCTGCCTGCGGCGCGCCTCGACGTTCACCACCGCCTGGTCCCAGCACTGCCTGTGCGGACGCCTCGTCCCCAAATCCCTGTCCCAACGCACCCATTACTGCGACCCTGCCGACGGAGGCTGCGGCCTGCGCGCGGACCGCGACCTGATCGCCACCGCCTGGGGTTGCTTCACCACCCTCACCGACCCTGACGACCCGGCCAGCGCCCGCCTCGATACCGAGGCGGCCCGCGGGGCCCTTGACCAGTTCAGCCCTGGGCTGCAAGAAGCCCTGTCCGAGTCCACCGTGATCGCCTCCCCACCCCCACCCGGGGACAAGAGCACCACGGCAGCCCACCCGGCGGAGCACCACGTGCCCCGCACCAGGGCCTCTGCTCGGCGAAATGCCGGACCGCGTACCGTGACAACCCCGGATGAAACCCAAACCGCGTCCATGCGGCCCAAGGCCCACACCGGAACGACACGACCACGCACCGGACGCCCCCGTGTCATAGACACGGGATAAGTCTTAGACAGGACCCATGCGTATTCAGATAAGGCGCACAGGCGGATTCGCCGGCATCGAGCGCCACGCCGAGGTGAACACCTCGGGACGGCCCGATGCCCACGAGTGGCACGCCCTGGCCGAGCAGGCGGTCGCCGCTGGCCGGGACACTGCCCCCATCGGAGTCCCGGACGGCTTCAGCTACGAGATCACCGTGGACGGAAAAACCGTGTTCGCGGCGGACCCGAAACTGACGGAGGAGCAACGGAGTCTGATTTCGAGGGTGTTGAAGGAGGGAGCGTAAAGGGCGAGGGCCCAGTCCGAGGGCTTTCAGGGCACTCTCGTCAGACGAGGGCCCCGGGGAGGTCTTTAGAGGGGCGGGCTGTGACATTGCGCGGCTCCGACGCGTGGGCGCGACGAGCCCAAGACGGCCCGCAGTCGCCCAACAACCGCACCACGCCTCCCTCCAGGCGCCCCCGAAGTCGTAACTCCTAGTTCACACGGCCCTGTTGACTTCCGTTACTGCGAGTAAGGATGATCGCGCGCATGGCGACGAGTCCCCTCCCGCAGTTCCCGCCCACCTTCCTCTGGGGCGTATCCACTTCGGCCCACCAGATCGAGGGAGCCGCAGACGAACGCGCCCCCTCGATCTGGGACACCTTCACCGCCGAACCAGGCCATGTGAAGGACGGCTCCACCGCCGAGGTGGCCTGCGACCACTACCACCGCTACCGCGAGGACGTCACGCTCCTGCGCAACCTCGGCGTGGACGCGTACCGCTTCTCCGTCTCCTGGCCCCGGGTGAACTCCCCCGGAGGCCTGGACTTCTACGACCGTCTCGTCGACGAGCTCTGCGCGGCGGGCGTACGTCCGGTGCCGACCCTCTTCCACTGGGACCTGCCCGTCGACCTCGACTGGCTGGACCGCTCGACGGCGGAGCGCTTCGCCGAGTACGCGGCCGTCGTCGCCGCCCGTCTCAGCGACCGCGTCACCAAGTGGATCACCCTCAACGAGCCCGCCGAACACACCCTGTTGGGCCACGCGCTGGGCGCACACGCACCTGGCAAGAAGCTGCTCTTCGACGCCCTGCCGGTGGCCCACCACCAACTTCTGGGCCACGGTCTTGCCGTACGGGCCCTGCGCGCGGCCGGAGTCACCGACATCGGGATCGCCAACTCGCACGGGCCGACCTGGGCGGCGTCGGACAGCACGGAGGACGTACAGGCCGCCGACTTCTACGACCTGCTCCTCAACCGCCTGTTCGCGGACCCGTTGCTGCTCGGCCAGTACCCGGAGGGCATCGCCGACCTGCTCCCCGGTGACGTCGAGTCCGACCTGAAGATCATCGCGGAGCCGCTGGACTGGTACGGCATCAACTACTACCAGCCGACCAAGGTGGGCGCCCCCGAGGGCGCGGAGATCGAGTTCGGCGGACTGACACTGCCCGCCGAACTCCCCTTCTCCGTACGCGAACTGGCGGGCTACCCGGTCACGGACTTCGGCTGGCCGGTGGTTCCCGAGGCGCTCACCGAGCTGCTCACCGGCTTCCACGAGCGCTACGGCGACCGGCTGCCCCCCGTGGTCATCACCGAGAACGGCTGTAGTTACGAGGGCATCGACGACCAGGAGCGGATCACGTTCCTGGACGGTCATGTGCGGGCGCTGCACAAGGCGTTGGAGGCCGGCGTCGACGTACGCGGCTACTTCGTGTGGTCGCTCCTCGACAACTTCGAGTGGGCGGAGGGGTACACGCGCCGCTTCGGCCTCGTGCACGTCGACTACGCAACGCTGGAGCGGACGCCCAAGGCGTCGTACGCGTGGCTGCGCGACGCTCTTCGGGCGCGCTGATGACGGCAGCTCCGGCCGCGCCCACGGCTACAGCGCGCCCGCGTCCAGGGCTGTCCAGACGGACGGATAGAGCGGGCGGTAGCCCAGTTCGCGGCGGATGCGGGCCGTGGAGGTGATGCAGAGCCACGGGTCGGGGTCCGTGCGGTCGTAGAGGGCCGGGGGGAGGTCGATGCGGTTGAGCTGGTGGAGGTCCACGGCCGTGACGGGGGTGTCGTCGGCGATGTTGTAGACACGGCCCTCGGCTCCCGGGGCGTGCAGGAGCCGCAGCAGGCCCTGGGCCGCATCCGCGTGGTGGACCATCTGGAGGCGCTGCGTGGCCGCCCAGTCGCCCGCCCACATCATCGACTGGGCGAGATGGGGATCGCCCTCGCCGTAGACGAAGGCCAGGCGGCCGACGCGGACGTCCAGGTTCTCCAGGGACAGCAGGGCCTGCTCCGCCTGCGCCTTCGACTCCGCGTAGGCGCCCCACATCAGGCCACCGGGGACGGTCGGGTCCTCCTCGGTGACGGGCCGGCCACGGCCCGTTCCATAGACCACGACCGTGCTGACCTGGATGAAGCGGCGTACGCCGGAGGCCACCGACGCGCGGCCCAGTTCGAGCGCGGCGTCGTGGTTGACCGCCCATGCCTCCTCGTCGGACACCCCACGGAACGCGGCCGCGATGTTCACCACGGCGTCCACACCTGCCAGGGCCTTGCCGAGCGCCTCGTTGTCGCGCAGGTCCCCGATCACGACCTGGGCGCCGAGCTCGGCGAGCCCGGACGCCTTCGACCCGTCGCGGATCAGGATCCGTACCTGATCCCCCGCCTGCGCCTGCCGCAGCAGCCGCGGTACGAAACGGCTGCCCACCTGACCCGTTGTGCCGGTCACCAACGTCAGCATCATGTGCTCCCTCTGTTGCCAGCAGCGTGGGGCGTCGCCGAGTTCCGCGGGAGAGACCTCTCGATCCTGGGATCGGCAGGCCCTGGATAAGCCGGGCGCGTTCGGCCAGGCTGGAAGCGTGGACCGAACCGAACTCGCCGATTTCCTGCGTCGCAGCCGGGCCCGCCTCGATCCCTCCGACGTGGGACTCGCGGCCGGTGCCAGGCGCCGTACGCCAGGACTGCGGCGCGAGGAGGTGGCGGCGCTCGCGGGCATGTCCGTGGACTACTACACGCGCCTCGAGCAGTCCCGCGGCCCGCGCCCGTCGCGCCAGATGCTGGCCGCCCTGGCACGGGCACTGCGGTTCACGGGCGACGAGCGGAACCATCTCTTCCACCTGGTGGGTGAGGAGCCGCCGCGTACGGACGGCGTCTCCGGCCACGTGCGCCCGGGTCTGCTGCTGATCCTCGACCGGCTGTACGACGCGCCGGCGCAGGTCATGACGGACTACGGCGACGTGCTCGCCCAGAACGCGATGGCGGTGGCCCTGGGGGGTGAAGCGAGCGTCGGCCGCAACGTCATACGGCGGTTCTTCACCGAGCCACGGGTGCGCGCCCTGTTCCCGCCCGAGGACCACCCCGAGCTGGCCCGCTCGCATGTGGCCACCCTTCGCGCGGTCGCCGCGGCCCGCCCGGACGACCCGGAGCCGGCCCGCCTGGTGACCGAACTCCGCGCGGCGAGCGAGGAGTTCGCCCGGCTGTGGGAGTCACACGAGGTGGCGGTGCGGCGCGCCTCGACGAAGAGGTTCCGGCACCCGACCGTGGGGCTGCTGGAGCTGGGCTGCGAGGTCCTGCTCAACCCGGCCCACGACCAACTCCTGATCGTCCACACCGCCCGCCCGGGCACGGAGTCCCACGAACGCCTCCAACTCCTACGAGTAGTAGGCCTCCAGGACCTGACCCCGAGCGCTGACCGACACTGATTTCCCTCGCCCCCTCCGCCCCTACCCATCCCGTGCCTGGGGGCTGCCGCCCCCAGACCCCCGCGCCGGAGGGGCTGAAGATTTTCAGCCCCTCCGGCGTGTGAGGCGCGGGGTCTGGGGCGGAGCCGCAGGAACAAGGGACGAAT
>NZ_JBHXMF010000030.1:75760-114048 GCF_042721055.1 Streptomyces sp. NPDC058470 | reverse complement strand
GCCCTCGGGTCGGTCAGCCACTGCGACACACGGTCAAAGAAAAGCAAAAGCCCCAGGTCACGGTGAGTGAGTCCTGAGGCTTTTACAGAGCCACCTTCGGGATTCGAACCCGAGACCTACGCATTACGAGACCGTGAGCGATCATGTTGCCTGGTGCCGGGTCGTGCTGCTGAGTGTCGTTCTTGCCGGTCAGAGCACGTGCGGCAGGTTGACCGTGCTACCCCGTGATGCACGGTCCAAAGGCGTCTGTCCACCGGCTGTCCACCGGGCGGGTTCTCACCGGGCCGCCAGGATGCGCCCGACCCACGGTGTCCCGGTTGGCGATCAGCGGGCCGGCGCCCGTGATGTCCGCGGTCACTTACTTGCCGTTGGCGTGCGCGCGCAGCGCGATGGCGGAACTCGCGGGCGGTGTGCTCGTGGAGTCAGTCGAAGAGGCTGAGGTTCACCGCGTTCGCGATGGCCTGCAGGCCCGCCTCGTTGGGGTGCAGGTGGTCGCCGCTGTCGTACGCGGGCAGGTAGTAGGTGGGGTTGGCCGGGTCGTGTGTGGCGGCGTCCTGGTCCACCACGCCGTCGCAGCCGCTGCCCGAGCCGCGGATGAACGCGTTGACCGCCTCACGTGCGGTCTCGCCGGTCTGCGTCCAGTAGCTCGCGCCCTGGTAGGGAGTGAGGGTCGAGCACAGGAACAGCAGGCCCGCCGAGTGCGCCTTGGAGATCAACTGCTTGAGTCCGGTGATGAGTTGAGCCGAGGTAGGTGGCGGCTTCGTGCTGCCCAGGTCGTTGATCGGGTCGTCCGAGAAAATCACCCAGCGCACCCCGGACTGGCCGACAACGTCCCGGTCGAAGCGGTTCAGCGCGCTCTGCCCGGCACCGTCGACGAGCAGCCTGTTGCCGCTGATGCCCTGGTTGAGCACGCCGACCGTACGGCCGCTGTTCTGCAGCCGGACCGCCAGGTCGTTGGGCCAGCGCCGGTTGGAGTTCGAGGCGGAGGCGACGCCATCGGTGAGGGACGCGCCGAGGGTGACCACCGAGCCTTTGGCGGCGCTGTTCTGCACGTCCAGGTTGGTGAGGAAGGAGTAAGTGCCGTTGGTGGCCGCTCCGCTGAGAGTGCCGTTGCCGCTGACATTGCCGGCCGCCACGTAGTTGGTCTGGTTGCCCTGCTGGTGGTACGTCGCCGAACCGGTGGAGTTGGGCAGATAGAAGCTGACGGCAACGTCGGCCAGCGCCGCCACCGTGAACGCGGTGGAGTCGCTGACCGCCGACTGGCCCGCGGCGATGGTCACCGAGGTCTGGCCGCCGAAGGTCACCGCCTTGTCGGTGCCGGTGTTCACCGACGAGCCGGAACTGCGCTGCGCCACGTGCACGTTCTGCACGGTCAGCGGCGCGGTGCCGAAGACGTTGGAGATCCGTACCCGGGCCGAGGTGCCGCCGATGCTGGTGTGCACGATCTGCCGTAGCGTCTGGTTGGCGTACGAGGGGCCGCCGCTCTGCGGGGACACCGACCAGCTGCCTTTCCAGCCGTCGATGACAGCTGTGGCGGCCGGCGCGGCGGTGGGAGCCGTGTCGGCGGCGGACGCCCAGGGCATGGGCATGAAGGCGAACATCCCGAAGGCCAGCGCGGCGGCCGTGAGGACCGCCCCGCGTTTGATGGAGCGCGCATGTCGTCGCAAGGGGTCTCCTGAGGTGGGGGAACAGAGGAGGACGCCTGGACTGTATGCGATCCCAGGGACCTCGCCAATCCCCTTGTAGGCGCGAATAGTTCCGATGACTGCACCGAGGTACGCCCCTCCGGGTTCCCTTTCCGCGCTCGAAGCCGTCCGGCACCGCTCGGACGTCGGAGGTATGAACCGCCGTGGTCCGCCCGAGACCGCCCGCCAGGTGCGGGCGCCGGGGATGCCGTTTGGAAGGTGAGGGTGATCCGCGGGCCGCCTGACGGATCGGGTGGTGCTGTGATGTCGGCGTCATGGGCCACGGCGATTGGCCGGGCGATGGACATTCCGAGCCCCAGGCCCGACTACCAGGCCCTCGCCCTCGACCTGCACCCCACGCTGGTCCTGTGGCAAGGCGTACCGAGCTGTCGAACAACCTCTCCGTCTGCGACGCTCACGACGTGGCCCTCGCCGAGAGCTTCGGTGTTCCGCTGATCACCACCAACACCCTGGCGATGCTCGCGCACGCCTTCCTCGCGGACATGGCCGCCGCCACGGGCGAAAGGGGGCCGAGGAAACGACACCCCGATTTGCATCGATTCGAAGGTCAACAGAAACAAGAAACCCCAGGTCACGGCGAGTGAGTCCTGGGGTTCCTCAGAGCCGCCTTCGGGATTCGAACCCGAGACCTACGCATTACGAGTGCGTTGCTCTGGCCATCTGAGCTAAGGCGGCGCGCCGTCCGCACTATGGTGCGATCAGCAACGCCGGTAAGTCTACACAGTTTCCGGGGGTGCTCAGAACACGCCCCGGGGGGTCACTTCCGGGGCGTGCGGCAGGGCTATGAGCAGCGCTTTCCCTTGGTGGAGGGGGTGCCCTGGAGGAGGTAGCGATCGATCGTGGAGTCGATGCAATCGCTGCCGCGGCCGTAGGCGGTGTGGCCGTCACCGACATAGGTGAGGAGGGTGGCGGAGGCGAGCTGGGAGGCGAGGGCCTGAGCCCAGGGGTACGGGGTCGCCGGGTCGCGGGTGGTGCCGACCACGAGGATCGGGGCGGCGCCCTTCGCCTCGATGTGGTGGGGTTCGCCGGCCGGTTTCACCGGCCAGTACGCACAGTTCAGGGAGGCCCAGGCCAGGCCCTCCCCGAAGACGGGTGACGCCTTCTCGAAGGAGGGAAGGGCGGTCTCCACCTGGTCGGGGCGGGAGAAGGCGGCCGGGAGGTCGAGGCAGTTCACGGCCGCGTTGGCGTACATCAGGTTCGCGTACCTGCCGTCGGCGTCGCGCTCGTAGTAACTGTCGGAGAGGGAGAGCAGACCCGCGCCGTCCTTCTCCTTCATCGCCGAGGTGAGAGCCTCGCGCAACTGCGGCCAGGCCGCCTCGTCGTACATCGCCGCGATCACGCCCGTCGTCGCGAGCGCCTCACCCAGCTCACGACCGTCCGCGTCGCCCGCCGGGATCGGGTCCGCGTCGAGCTGCTGGAAGAAGGCCTTGAGGTTCTTGCCGACCTGGTCCGCGCTGGTGCCTGCGCCGCCCAGCGGGCAGTCGCTCTGGCGTACGCAGTCCTTCGCGAACGACTGGAAGGCCGTTTCGAAACCCGCCGTCTGCCCCTCGGTCAGCTCGCGAGCGCTGAGCGACGGATCCATCGCACCGTCCAGAACCAGCCGCCCCACCCGGTCGGGAAAGAGCCCGGCGTACGTCGCCCCGAGGAACGTTCCGTACGACGCCCCGACGTACGTCAGCTTCTTGTCGCCCAGCACGGCCCGCAGCATGTCCATGTCCCGGGCCGTCTCCACCGTGGAGACATGCCTCAGCAGTTCGGCCGAGCGCTGCCCGCACCCCTCGGCGAACTGTTTGTAGGCGTCGACGAGTTGGTCCGTCTCCTTCTCGTCGTCCGGTGTGTTGTCCGTTTGCGTGTACGTGTCCATCTCGCGGCCGGTGAGACACTCCACCGGCTCGCTGCGGGCCACGCCGCGCGGGTCGACGGCGACCATGTCGTAGCGGGCGCGGACCTCCGCCGGGTAGCCGATCCCGGCGTACGCCTGGAGATAGCCGACCGCCGAGCCGCCCGGCCCGCCCGGGTTGACCAGCAGCGAACCCAGGCGCTTCCCCGGGCCTGTGGCCTTCTTGCGGGAGACGGCCAGCCTGATGTCGCCCGAGGCCGGCTTCGCGTAGTCGAGCGGCGCCTTCATCGTGGCGCACTCGAAGCCGGGCACACCGCAGGTACGCCAGGTGAGCTTCTGCCCGTAGTACGGCGCCAGCGTCGACGGCGTGGAACTGGGCAGCGCGGCCAGCACCGCGTCCGCCGTCGCCGTCGCCGTCGCCGTGGTCGAACTCCCCGAGGAACAGGCCGACACGAGCAACGCGGTGGCGGCCAGCAGCACGCCGCTCACACGGAGGGTCCGAGACGGTGTACCGGACCGCCTAGGGGAACTGATCGGCCGGCCGGACGGGGCCGACCGAGGAGTGCGCCTGATGTACATCCCGCGAGCGTAACCTTGCGCGATCAATTGATCACCATCAGTTGCCAATGGGGCTCGTACGGGTGACACGGTCAACTGGTCACGCAGGCCGGGAGAGCATCACCGGCCACCGGGACCACGCCGGAGGCACTCGGAGGTACGGATACGCGGAGGTACGGAAGTACGGAGAGCCGAAGCCGACCCAGAAACCCCGGAGGCCCAGAAACCCCGGAGGCCCGGAGAGCCAGAGGCCCAGAAAGCCTGAAGCCCGACTCAGAAGCCCAGAACCCTAAGGGCTCAGAAGCCCAACCCTGTCAGCCCGCCCGCAGCGCCATCGTCATCGCCTCCACCGCGAGCAGCGGGGCCACATTGCGGTCGAGGGCCTCGCGGCAGCCGGCGATCGCGTCGATGCGGCGCAGGGTCGCCTCCGGTGAGCTGCCGCGGGCCAGCCGCTCCAGGGTGTCCTCGGCCTCCGTGTTGGCCAGGGCCACGCGGGAGCCGAACTGGAGGGCGAGGACGTCGCGGTAGAACCCGGTGAGGTCGATCAGGGCCAGGTCCAGTGCATCGCGCTGCGTCCGCGTTCTTCGGCGCTTCTGGTTGTCCTCCAGCTCCTTCATGACACCCGCCGTACCGCGGGGCATGCGACCGCCCTGGGCCGCACCGAGGGCCGCCTTCATCTCCTCGGTCTCCTTGACGTCGACTTCCTCGGCGAGCTGCTTGGCGTCCTCGGACGCCGTGTCGATCAGCTCCTGGGCCGCCTTGAGACAGCCGCCGATGTCGTCGACCCGAAGAGGGAGTTTGAGGACGGCCGCCCGCCGCTCGCGGGCGCGCTGGTCCGTAGCAAGGCGACGGGCCCGCCCGATGTGGCCCTGCGTCGCGCGGGCGGCCACCGCTGCCACGCCGGGCTCGATGCCGTCACGCCGTACGAGGATGTCGGCAACCGCGTCCACAGGCGGGGTACGCAGGATGAGGAGACGGCAGCGGGAGCGGATGGTGGGCAGGACGTCCTCGATGGACGGGGCGCACAGGAGCCAGACCGTACGGGGGGCCGGTTCCTCCACGGCCTTCAGCAGAACGTTTCCCGCGCCCTCCGTGAGACGGTCCGCGTCCTCCAGAACGATGACCTGCCAGCGGCCTGTCGCCGGGGACAGCTGCGCGCGCCGGACCAGGTCGCGGGTCTCCTTCACACCGATGGAGAGCATGTCGGTGCGGACGATCTGCACATCGGCGTGGGTGCCGATCAGGCTGGTGTGGCAGCCGTCGCAGAACCCGCAGCCGGGGACGCCGCCCAGCGCGCGGTCGGGGCTCACGCACTGGAGCGCGGCCGCGAACGCCCGCGCCGCCGTGGAGCGGCCCGAGCCGGGCGGACCCGTGAACAGCCAGGCGTGCGTCATCTTGGACGCCTCGGGCGGCGGGGTGCCCGAGGCAATCGCCGTGACAAGGGTGTCGGCGTCGCGCGCAGCGGCGGCGAGCTGCTCGCTCACCTTCTCCTGGCCCACCAGGTCGTCCCACACGGGCATGGGGCACCGCCCTTCCGTCGTACTTCGCCCTACCGCGTCCATTGTGCGGGTCGCCACTGACAACGGGTCCCCGGGCCGAGGACGAGCGGTGGCGACCGCCGGATCTCAGCCGCGGCGGCCGCCGGATCTCAACGGCAGCGACCGCCGGATTCAAGCCGGGACGACCGCCGGACTTCAGCGGCGCCGACCGCCGATTCAAGCAGCGACGACCGCCGGATCTCAACGGCGGCGGCCGCCCTTCCCCCGCTCCTCGTCCCATTCGTCGTCATCGCGCTCACGCGGGCCCAGCAGTTCGTCCGCCAGCGTCGGGAGATCGTCGAGCGGGGTCTCCTCCGCCCAGTCGGGGCGAGGGCGTCGACGCGGGGTGCCCTCGGCATCGACCTGGGGCAGTTCGCGCGTACGGTCCGTGGAATCGTCGGACGGCTGCGCCTGCGCCGGACGCTCGTCCCGGAAGTAGCCCGGCGGCACCCGATCCGCAGGATCACCCGTGGAACTGCCGCCCGCACCCGCGTCCCGAACCGGCGGCAGCACGGCCGTCTCATCTGCCGCACCAGGGGCCACCAGCGGCAGTACCGCCGTCTCGTCCGCCGCGCCCGGAGTGACCGGCGGCAGTACGGCCGTCTCGTCCGCATCCCTCTCAGGCGCAGGCGGCTGCGGCAGCTTGGCCGTCTCCTCGGCATCGAACCGGGAACCAGCACGCGTCTCTGCCCCGGAGCCACCACGAGTCTCTGCCCCAGAGCCGGGCCGGGAGCCAGAGCGAGATTCCGCCCCGGAAACGGACCGGGCCCCGGAACGGCCACCCGCCCCGGAGTCGGACCGCGCACCGCCCGGACCCTCATCAGCCCGCACCGGCCGCAGCACCGCCGTCTCATCCACCGCCCCAGCCGACCCGCCCGGCGGCGCCACAACCGGCGTAGGCACGGTCGTCTCGCTATCCGCCAAGGACGAAGACGGAGCCGCAGTCGGAGCCGGAGCCGCAGATGAAGGCGAAGACGATGACGAAGACGAGTCCGAGGGCGAGGGCGAGGGCGAGGGCGACGGCGACGGCCAGGGCGAAGTCGAAGCAGCAGCCGACGAGTCCGAAGCCGAACCGGAACCCCCAGCCGCCGCAGAAGCCCCGGCCGAAGCCCCAGCCGAAGCCGACCCGGCAGTCTCCGCAGCCTCAGCCAACGCGGCTGCCTCCGCCGCAGCCGAAGCAGCCGCCGCTTCCTCCGCCCCCCTCCGAGCCTCCTCCGCCCGCAGCAAGGCTTCCTCGGCCTTCCGCTGCTTCTCCAGCCGGCGCTCCTCCGCCTCGGCGCGCAGCCGCGCCTCCTCGGCGGCCAACTTGCGCAGACGCTCCTGCTCCACGGCCCGCGCCTGGTCCTCCGCGAGCTTGCGGGCCTGCTCCGCCTCGGCACGGCGGCGGGCCTCCTCGGCACGCTGGCGGGCCTCCTCCGCCTGGCGCTCGGCCTCGCGTCGCTGGGCCTCCTCCAGCTCGCGCTGCTTGCGCTCCTCTTCCTCCGCGCGCAAGCGGGCGAGCTGCTCCTGGCGCTCGCGCTCCTGACGCTCCTCCTCGGCCTTGCGCGCGGCCTCCTCCTCGGCCTTGCGCCGGACCTCTTCCTCGGCCGCCTTGCGGGCCTCCTCCTGAGCCTTCACCTCGGCCTCGGAGAGGGGCAGCATCACGTCGAGCCGGTGCCGGACGACGGTGGTGACCGCCTCCGGCTCCTGCGCGGCGTCGACGACGAGGTACCGCCCCGGGTCGGCGGCGGCGAGCGTCAGGAAACCGGACCGCACGCGCGCGTGGAACTCGGCCGGCTCGGACTCCAGCCGGTCCGGCGCCTCCGTGAACCGCTCACGCGCCGCTTCCGGCGAGACATCCAGCAGCACCGTCAGATGCGGGACCAGCCCGTCCGTGGCCCACCGCGAGATCCGCGCGATCTCGGTCGGCGACAGGTCGCGCCCGGCCCCCTGGTAGGCCACCGAGGAGTCGATGTACCGGTCCGAGATGACGACGGCGCCCCGCTCCAACGCGGGCCGCACCACCGTGTCGACGTGCTCCGCGCGGTCGGCGGCGTACAGCAGCGCCTCCGCCCGGTTCGAGAGACCGGCCGACGACACGTCCAGCAGGATGGACCGCAGCCGCTTGCCGACCGGCGTCGCTCCCGGCTCCCGGGTCACCACGACCTCGTGGCCCTTGGCACGGATCCACTCGGCGAGCGCCTCCGCCTGGGTCGACTTCCCGGCCCCGTCACCGCCCTCCAGGGCGATGAAGAACCCGGAGACGGCCGGTGCCTGCACCGGATCGTCGCCGCCCCGCAGCGCGTCCCGCAGGTCGTGCCGCAACGGCACTCCGGAGCGGTCGTCGGCCTTGGCGAGCACCAGCGCGGCGACCGGCAGCAGCAGCGCGCCGACCAGCATCAGCGTGAAGGCGGCGCCCCCGTGCGCGAACACGAACTTGCCGCTCTCCAGGCGGTGCGGACCGATCGCGGCGGCCACCAGGGGTGCCACCAGCGCGCCGAGTGCCACGAACAGTCGTACGACCGCGTGCAGATGCTCGGTCGTCCGCGGCCGCCGGTAGTCCTCGGCCTCCTGGTCGAGCAGCGCGTGCCCAGTGTTGGCCGCGACGCCCGCGCCGATGCCTGCGAGGCCGACGAGCACCAGGACGGTGGTGACATCCGGAACCAGCCCGGCAGCCAGCAGCGCGACGCCGGTGAAGGCGATCGCCAGCGCGAGCAGCCTCCGCCGCGACAGCGTCGGCAACACGGAAGAGGCCGCACGGATGCCGATGACGACACCGCCGGTCAGCGCCAGCACCAGCAGCCCGTACGTCACCGGTCCGCCGCCCAGGTCCTTGGCGTGCAGCACGGAGACGGCGACGGCGGCCGCGATCGCCGCGGCGACGGCGGCGCAGGCCAGGACCAGCAGCGGAATCGCACCCGTACGGCCCGTGTCGACGGCCGTGCCCGTCCTGGGGCGGCGCAGGCCCTCCAGCGGCGACCGCGCGCGCGGGGTGCGTGCGTCGGGCAGTTCGAGGAAGGTGAGCACCGACAGCGAGGCGGCGAACAGCCCTGCGGCGACGTACGAGGCCAGCGCCGCCTGGTGCTGGCCGAACCAGGCGATTCCGGTACCGAGCAGGTTGTTGACGAGGGACACGACGACGAGGGCGGCGGCCGCGATCGGCACCGCCAGGAATGCCGTACGCAGCGACAGGCGCCGCAGGGCGTCCATGTGGTCCGGCAGCGGGCGCACCGTGGCGCCCTCCAGCGGCGGCGCGGGCAGCAGCGCGGGCGCCGCGCTCTCCCGGCACACCGTCCAGAACCGCTCGGCGACACCGGTCACGAAGGCGACGACGAGGATGGCGGCGAGCGCGTCGTCCGGCGTCCAGTCGATCCACAGGGGCGCGACGATCAGGAGCGCGGCCCGCAGGCCGTCCGCCCCGACCATGGTCCAGCGCCGGTCGAGCAGCCCTTCATGGGACGTCAACGAGGTGAGCGGACCCAGGAGGACGGCTCCGAAGAGCACCGTCGCGAGAACGCGTGTCCCCAGGACGGCCGCCACCGCGAGGGCGACTCCGCGGTAGCCACCGCCGAAGGAACCCTCGGAGATCGCCGCCTGCAGGGCCAGGACGACCAGGACCAGCAGGGCCAGGGCGTCACCGACACCTCCCACGAGCTGGGCGCTCCACAGCCGTTTCAGCTGCGGCTGGCGCAGCAGAGCGCGCACGGCGCGCTCGCGGGAATCTGCGACCAGGGCGTCGTCGGGGGCCGGATTGTGGGCCGTTGGCTGCTCGGCTCGCGTCATCCTGACAGCCTATCCGGACCCACCGACTCCCCGAAGAGGTGGCCGAACATACGGACGCCCCCACACCAAAAGGTGGAGGGGCGCACACGCGTCAGACACACGAAGGACGGTTGCCAGGCGGGCACCAGGCTCCCGCCACCTGCTAGACCGTGTCGTCATATTCCCGGCCGCCTCGCGGGCGACGACGGGAATGTGACGACAGGACCTAGCCCTCCGAAGCCGCCGTCTTCTTGGCGACGGTCTTCTTGGCGGGTGCTTTCTTGGCAGCCGTCTTCGAAGTCGTCGTCTTCTTGGCAGCGGTTTTCTTGGCAGGGGCCTTCTTGGTGGCCGTTTTCTTGGCGGGAGCCTTCTTCGCGGTCTTCTTGGCCGGCGACTTGGCGCGCTTCTCGGCGAGCAGCTCGAAGCCGCGCTCCGGGGTGATCTCCTCGACGCTGTCGTCGGACCGCAGGGTCGCGTTGGTCTCGCCGTCGGTCACGTACGGCCCGAAACGGCCGTCCTTGACGACGACGGGCTGCCCGCTGACCGGGTCCGCGCCCAGCTCCTTCAGCGGCGGCTTGGCGGCCGCACGGCCGCGCTGCTTGGGCTGGGAGTAGATCTCCAGCGCCTCTTCCAGCGTGATGCTGAAAAGCTGGTCCTCGGCGGTGAGGGACCGCGAGTCCGTACCCTTCTTCAGGTACGGCCCGTAGCGCCCGTTCTGCGCGGTGATCTCCACGCCCTCGGCGTCCTTGCCCACCACCCGCGGCAGCGACATCAGCTTCAGTGCGTCGTCCAGCGTCACCGTGTCGAGCGACATCGACTTGAACAGCGAGGCCGTACGCGGCTTGACGGCGTTCTTGCCCGTCTTCGGGGTGCCCTCGGGGAGCACCTCGGTGACGTACGGGCCGTAGCGGCCGTCGCGAGCGATGACCTGGTGACCCGTCACCGGGTCGGCACCGAGCTCGAAGTCGCCGCTCGGCTTGGCGAGCAGCTCCTCGGCGAGTTCGACCGTCAGCTCGTCGGGGGGGAGATCCTCGGGGACGTCCGCGCGCTGGTGGTTCTCGGAGTCCTTCTCGCCGCGCTCGGCGTACGGGCCGTAGCGCCCGACGCGCAGCATGATGTCGTTGCCGATGGGGAAGGACGACACCTCGCGGGCGTCGATGGCGCCCAGGTCGGTGACGAGCTCCTTGAGGCCGCCGAGGTGGTCGCCGTCGCCGTTCCCGGCCTCGGCGGCACCCCGCGCGTCGCCCTCGCCGAAGTAGAACCGCCGCAGCCACGGAATGGACTGCGCCTCGCCCCGCGCGATGCGGTCGAGGTCGTCCTCCATCTTGGCGGTGAAGTCGTAGTCGACGAGCCGCCCGAAGTGCTTCTCCAGCAGGTTGACCACGGCGAAGCTCAGGAAGGACGGCACGAGAGCCGTGCCCTTCTTGAAGACGTAGCCGCGGTCGAGGATGGTGCCGATGATCGACGCGTACGTCGACGGGCGGCCGATCTCGCGCTCTTCGAGCTCCTTGACCAGGCTGGCCTCGGTGTAGCGGGCCGGGGGCTTGGTGGCGTGCCCGTCGACCGTGAGCTCCTCGGCGGACAGCGGGTCGCCCTCGGCCACTTGCGGCAGCCGGCTCTCGCGGTCGTCCAGTTCGGCGTTCGGGTCGTCCGCGCCCTCGACGTACGCCTTCAGGAAGCCGTGGAAGGTGATCGTCTTGCCGGACGCGCTGAACTCGGCGTCGCGGCCGTCGGCGGACGTGCCCGCGATCTTGACGGTGACGGAGTTGCCGACCGCGTCCTTCATCTGGGAGGCGACGGTCCGCTTCCAGATCAGCTCGTACAGCCTGAACTGGTCGCCCGTCAGGCCCGTCTCGGCCGGGGTGCGGAAACGATCACCCGACGGGCGGATCGCCTCGTGCGCCTCCTGCGCGTTCTTGACCTTCCCGGCGTACGTCCGCGGCTTGTCCGGCAGGTAGTTGGCGCCGTAGAGCTGCGTGACCTGCGTACGAGCGGCGGAGATCGCCGTCTCGGACAGGGTCGTGGAGTCCGTACGCATATAGGTGATGAAGCCGTTCTCGTACAGCTTCTGCGCCACCTGCATGGTGGCCTTCGCGCCGAAGCCGAGCTTGCGCGAGGCCTCCTGCTGCAGCGTCGTCGTACGGAACGGGGCGTAGGGCGAGCGGCGGTACGGCTTGGACTCTACCGAGCGGACCGCGAAGTCCGTGTTCTCCAGGGCGGCGGCGAGCGCGCGGGCGTTCGCCTCGTCCAGGTGGAGCGTGTTGGCGCCCTTGATCTGGCCGAGCGAGTCGAAGTCGCGGCCCTGGGCGACGCGCTTTCCGTCGACGGCCGAGAGGCGGGCGACCAGCTGCGAGGGGTCGGACGCGTCCCCGGTGCGGCCGGTGCCGAACGTGCCCGTCAGGTCCCAGTACTCGGCGGAGCGGAAGGCGATGCGCTCGCGCTCCCGCTCGACGACGAGGCGGGTCGCCACGGACTGCACGCGGCCCGCCGACAGACGCGGCATGACCTTCTTCCACAGGACCGGCGAGACCTCGTAGCCGTAGAGACGGTCGAGGATGCGGCGGGTCTCCTGGGCGTCGACCATGCGCTGATTGAGCTCGCGCGGGTTGGCGACCGCGGCGCGGATCGCGTCCTTGGTGATCTCGTGGAAGACCATCCGGTGGACCGGGACCTTGGGCTTCAGGACCTCGAGAAGGTGCCAGGCGATGGCCTCGCCCTCGCGGTCCTCATCGGTGGCGAGGAAGAGTTCGTCGGAGTCCTTCAGCAGGTCCTTGAGCTTCTTGACCTGGGCCTTCTTGTCAGCGTTGACCACGTAGATCGGCTGGAAGTCGTTGTCGACGTCCACGCCGAGGCGGCGCACCTCGCCGGTGTACTCCTCGGGCACCTCCGCGGCGCCGTTGGGAAGGTCACGGATGTGCCCGACGCTCGCTTCGACGACATAGCCGGGGCCGAGATAGCCCTTGATCGTCTTCGCCTTGGCAGGCGACTCGACGATGACGAGTCGGCGGCCGCCGTGTGCGGTGTCGCTGGTCGGGGACAACTTCGCTCTTCTCTCCGGTCGACGCGGGGGATCTCCCCAGGCCTTGCTCCCGGGGGTCGGATGGTGCTGACGCTGCGGAGTGTGACGGTACATCCCGCCCCCGTGTCAAACGGGAAAAGCCCGCAACGGCCACTCGAACGGTAACCCGACTACCGCCATTCCTGCCGCCCGGAGTGCCGACCAGCCGTTTCGGCTCTATCCGGAGTGTGACCTCCCAGT
Source organism: Streptomyces sp. NPDC058470 (assembly GCF_042721055.1). Taxonomy (NCBI): domain Bacteria; kingdom Bacillati; phylum Actinomycetota; class Actinomycetes; order Kitasatosporales; family Streptomycetaceae; genus Streptomyces; species Streptomyces sp. NPDC058470. Next base: position 101,406 of record NZ_JBHXMF010000030.1, on the reverse strand, counting down.
TACCGAAGTCGTCGCCTTCACGCGCGCGTGATGCACCAGATCGCGAGCACCAATGCCCCCACTGCGGCGACGCTCGCGAGCGTCGCCGATGCGACGTGGTTCACACCGACGGCGACGGGCTCGCCGCGACGCAGCCTGGTCGCGGTCCAGGCCAGCAGTCCGCCTCCGAACAGCGCGAACACCGCCCCCGCGAAGATCGCCGGTCCGCTTTCCACGGTTCTGTCCTTCCGCCCGAGTCTTCAGGGTCGGGACGCTGACAGGCCCCGGCAGCGGACACACGAACCCCCGGTGAACACCGGGCGGCCGACACCCCATGAGTCCCTCCGACCGGGCCACAGGTGCGACACGGTGCGACACGGGCCCGCCGCACCAACTCGTCTCGAACTTGTTGCTTCCGGACTTCGGAATCCCGGGAGTCGTACGCACTCGGCGATCGGGAGTCGTACGCACTCGGCGATCGGGGGTCGTACGTACCCAACGATCAGGAGTCGTACGCACTCAGCGGTACGGAGACGCCCTCGGGCGCGATGCCGCAGGCTCACCCTCAGCCCTCAGCCCTGATCCCTCATCACCCCGCGGGCTCAAGGAACCCCTGCTCCACCAGCAGCCGGATCTGCGCGGGCGTCCGGTCCCGCAGCAACACCGGATCCTCGCCGACCAGTTGGGCGATGGCGTCCAGAATCCGGCCGGCGCTCAGTGTGCCGTCGCATACACCGGCGAAACCCGCGCCGACCGTGTCGACCTTCGTGGCCCGGCGCATCCCGCGGTTCTGACGCAGCACCACGTGCTCCGGGTCCTCGGCGCCGGGCAGCCCGACCTGCTCCTGGACGACCTCGACCGCGAGCCTGAAGTGCTCGGCGAGCAGGGCTGCGTCGTCGTGCGCCCGCAGATAGTCCACGCGGTCGAAGTGCGCGCGGACGGCCTCGCCGAGGGGCTGTTCGACGGGGTGCGGCCACTCCTCGACCGTGATCGAGGGCTGGGCGGCCACGGCCCTGCGCAGCGTGATCCACCCGAAGCCGACCGCCTTCACCTTGCGCGCCTCGAACTCGTCCAGCCAGGCGTCGTACCGCGCCTGGTACTCGGCGGGATCCACCCGGTGGTCGCCCGCGTCGCGCAGCCACAACTCGGCGTACTGCGTGACGTCCTGGACCTCACGCTGCACGATCCACGCGTCACAGCCGCGCGGCACCCACGACCGGAGCCGGTCCTGCCACTCCTCGCCCTCCACGTGCTGCCAGTTGGCCAGAAACTGCGCGTATCCCCCGTCCCTGAGACGCTCCCCCGCCTCCTGAACGAGCGTCCGGCACAGATCGTCCCCGCCCATGCCGCCGTCGCGGTAGGTGAGCCGGGCACCCGGCGAGATCACGAAGGGCGGGTTCGAGACGATCAGGTCGTACGTCTTGTCGGCGACCGGTTCGAAGAGGGAACCCTCCCGCAGGTCCGCGGCAGGGGCGCCGGAGAGGGCGAGGGTGAGCGCGGTGATGTGCAGCGCGCGCGGGTTGACGTCGGTCGCGGTCACGCGGGTCGCGTGCTGAGCGGCGTGCAGGGCCTGGATCCCGGAGCCGGTGCCGAGGTCGAGGGCCGACTCCACCGGCGTACGGACAGTGATGCCCGCGAGGGTCGTGGAGGCGCCGCCCACGCCGAGCACGACGCCTTCGTCCCGGCTGCCGATGCCACCCGCGCCGCCGACGGCACACCCCAGGTCGGACACGATGAACCAGTCCTGCCCGTCGGAGCCGCCGTAGGGCCGGATGTCCACGGTCGCGGCGACCTCGTCCCCGCCCACCCGTGCCAGCCAGCCGCTCTCCACACAGTCCCCGACCGGCAGAACGTCCGCCACGCGTGCGTGCGGCACGGGCTGCTGCAGCAGGAAGAGCCGTACGAGCGTCTCCAGAGGCGTGTCCCCCCGGGTGGCCCGGAGCGCGGGCACGGTCTCGCTGCGCGCCAGCGCCGCGTACGCGGGAGCGCCGAGCAGATCGAGCAGGCCATCGGCGGTGAAGGCCGCCCCGAGCAGGGCGTCACGCAACCGGGCTGCGACGTCGGTGCGGTCGGACGAGGGCAAGGGTGACTGGCTGGTGTGGCTCACGTCCCCCATTGTGGCCGCTCGCGCCGACGGGCGCGTGCGGCTGTGGACAGCCTTGCCGACCGCCATGCACACCTGTGGACAAGTCTGTACCGACCCCGCCGTAGGCCTGTGGACAGTCGGCGCCCCCGCAAGCCACACAGCCGGCGCCACACAAAGCACACAGCCGGCGCCGCACAGGCCCACACCCTCGGCGCCACGCACAGCACACAGCCCACGCCCCCGGCGCCCCACAGGGCACGCCGATGGCCCGGCACGCGCGCGTACCGGGCCATCTTTCGGTTGACGAACGATCACCCTCCTGGGATCACCCCGGGAGAACCGGCGTCGTCCGCATCACCCCTGGGTCGAAGAAGGCGAGGCGGACGCGGAGGCAGGGGCGGACTTGCAGCTCTCCTGCGTGGCCATCGCCTTGCCGACGTCTCCCTCTTCGAGCTTCTTCAGGGCGTCGTTCCCGCTCTTGCTCAGCTCGCCCAACTGCTCGGCGACCCCGCTGAGTCCGTCCGCGAACTTCGCCTGGTCCTTGGTGTCGAGGGCGTCCGACTGCTTCACCAGGTCGGCGTAGGACGTGGAGAGGCCGTTGAGCTCCGTGACCGCGTCCTCCTGCTTCTTCGTGCCGTCGTCGACGTCCGGGGGCCCGACGTTCTCGATGTCGGTCGCCATCGTCTTGTAGGCGTCGGAGATGTCCTGGAAGCCCGTGGAGTCGGCCTTCTGCACCTCTTCCGGCGTGCTGTCGTCCGAGGTCTCCTGCTGGATCTGGGCGTTGGCCGCCGCGATCTTCTGGATCTGCGGCTGCACCGCGTCACAGACCTGCTTGGCCCAGGAGTTCAGCTTGTCGTTGCCGTCGTCGCTGCTGCATCCCGACAGCGCCAGTACGAGTACCGCACCGCCGGACAGTGCGGCCGCGAGCTTCTTGTTCACCGGATTGGTCCCTTCCATGGCTCTCGGCCCCGGAACATACACGGCATGCGCGCGACATTCGCACGTCGAATGTCGGCTTGAATACCTTTTGAAGCCATTTGCACCAAGCGAGAGAAGGCTCACGGAGAAGGTGTGAACACACCCAAGGCGGACGGACGGCACGTGTGTACGCGCCATCCGCCCGCCCCTTGTGCGGAACCCATGGGAACCCTTTGGAACCCTGACCAGGTGTGAGGCCAGGCGCCACCGGACTCCCCAGAAACCACTACGACACCACTACGACACCACTGCGGGGTCAGCCGGCTTGGTCACCCTTTCCGCGTCGCCTTCGTCACCAACGGCGATCCCGCGCCGCTTGGAGATGTACACCGCGCCGATGATGACAAGGAAAGAGAGCACCGCGATCAGCACCCGCACACCCACGCTCTTGTCGTCGCCGTACGAGAACTTGACGACCGCGGGCGCGATGAGCAGCGCCACCAGGTTCATCACCTTCAGCAGCGGGTTGATCGCGGGTCCCGCGGTGTCCTTGAACGGGTCGCCGACCGTGTCGCCGATCACCGTCGCGGCATGGGCCTCGCTGCCCTTGCCGCCGTGGTGACCGTCCTCGACGAGCTTCTTCGCGTTGTCCCAGGCACCGCCCGAGTTCGCGAGGAAGACCGCCATCAGCGTGCCGGTGCCGATCGCTCCCGCCAGGAACGAGCCGAGCGCGCCGACGCCGAGCGTGAACCCGATCGCGATCGGCGTGAGTACGGCGAGCAGACCGGGCGTGGCCAGTTCGCGCAGCGCGTCCTTGGTGCAGATGTCGACGACGCGCCCGTACTCGGGTTTCTCGGTGTAGTCCATGATCCCGGGGTGCTCGCGGAACTGCCGCCGCACCTCGTAGACCACGGCCCCTGCGGACCGCGAGACCGCGTTGATCGCCAGCCCCGAAAAGAGGAAGACGACCGCGGCGCCCGCGATGAGACCCACCAGGTTGTTGGGCTGGGAGATGTCCATCATCAGGTTCATCGGCGCGCCCGGTCCCGAGACCTTCTCGCCCACTTCGTTCGCGGCCGTGAGGATCGCGTCGCGGTAGGAGCCGAAGAGCGCCGAGGCCGCGAGTACGGCGGTGGCGATGGCGATGCCCTTGGTGATGGCCTTGGTGGTGTTGCCCACGGCGTCCAGGTCGGTGAGCACCTGGGCGCCCGCGCCCTCGACGTCACCGGACATCTCGGCGATGCCCTGCGCGTTGTCGGAGACGGGCCCGAAGGTGTCCATCGCCACGATCACGCCGACCGTGGTGAGCAGACCGGTGCCGGCCAGCGCCACGGCGAAGAGCGCCAGCATGATCGACGTACCGCCGAGCAGGAAGGCCCCGTACACGCCGAGGCCGATCAGCAGGGCGGTGTAGACGGCCGACTCGAGGCCGATGGAGATACCGGCGAGGACGACGGTGGCCGCACCGGTGAGCGAGCTCTTGCCGATGTCCCGCACGGGACGGCGGGTTGTCTCGGTGAAGTAGCCGGTGAGCTGCTGGATCAGCGCGGCCATGACGATGCCGATCGCGACGGCGATGACCGCGAGGATCCGCGGGTCGCCGTCCTTGCCCGAGATCGCGACGTCCGTGACGCCGTCGAGGTCGGCGTACTTCCCCGGGAGGTAGACGTACACGGCCACGGCCACCAGCACGAGCGAGATCACCGCGGAGATGAAGAACCCGCGGTTGATCGCGGACATGCCGCTGCGGTCGGAGCGCCGGGGCGCCACCGCGAAGATGCCGACCATCGCGGTGAGTACGCCGATCGCGGGCACGATCAGCGGGAACGCGAGCCCGGCGTCGCCGAACGCCGCCTTGCCGAGGATCAGCGCGGCGACCAGCGTCACGGCGTACGACTCGAAGAGGTCCGCGGCCATACCGGCACAGTCGCCGACGTTGTCGCCCACATTGTCGGCGATGGTCGCGGCATTGCGCGGATCGTCCTCCGGAATGCCCTTCTCGACCTTGCCCACCAGGTCGGCGCCGACGTCGGCGGCCTTGGTGAAGATGCCGCCGCCGACGCGCATGAACATCGCGATCAGCGCGGCACCGAGGCCGAAGCCCTCCAGGACCTTCGGCGCGTCGGCCGCGTACACCAGCACCACACAGGAGGCGCCCAGCAGGCCGAGCCCCACCGTGAACATGCCGACGACGCCGCCCGTGCGGAAAGCGATCTTCATGGCTTTGTGCGAGACGGCGGTGAGATCCTTTTCGGGCTCACCCTCCGCCGGAGTCGCTTCCCTTGCCGCGGCGGCCACGCGGACATTGCTCCGTACGGCGAGCCACATACCGATATAACCGGTGGTCGCCGAGAACGCCGCGCCGATCAAGAAGAAGATCGACCGTCCGGCACGCTGATTCCAGTCGTCCGCAGGAAGCAGCATGAGCAGGAAGAACACCACGGCGGCGAATACCGCGAGGGTGCGCATCTGCCGTCCCAGGTAGGCATTCGCGCCCTCCTGGATCGCCTTTGCGATCTCCTTCATGCTGTCGGTGCCCTCGCCCGCCGCGAGCACCTGGCGTACCAGGACCCCGGCGACCACGAGCGCCGCGAGCGCGACGACCCCGATGACCATCACGATGAGACGGTTGTCGTCGGTCAGTACTGCGGCTGCGAAGGTTGTGGACTGGTCAAACTTCTGAGGGGTAGAAAGCCCCGCCATTCGTCCTCCTTGACGCTTGGACCGAGCTCAAGATGTGGACGGATTGTAGGTACCGGAACCTGATCAAAACAGTGGGCGGTAAACGGAATTAGTCTGCACATGCTCTTCAGCAAATGATCGCCCGGTGTCCACGGGCCCCAAATGAGCTAATGCCCCAAAACCGTTGACGCTTGATCAAATAATCGCGCGATTGATCGTGAATCAATTCACGAAAGGCGCGTGAGGGGACGACAGGAGTACCGGGCATGCGAAAGGGCCCTGCTCAGCAGGGCCCTTTTGCTTACTTGAGCACGTACGAGGGGCTACGGGGAGGTGCTCAGGGAGCGAGCGTGGCCGGCGGCGTGGTCGGCCAGCTCATCCTGATCAGTCCGCCGTTCTCCCCGGCGGTGACCTCGACGTCGTCGACGAGGCCGCTGATGACAGCGAGCCCCATCTCGTCCTCCTCGGTCTCCGCGTCGGAGTCGCCGTGGGATGCGCCGGGCACCGACTCACCGGGAGCCGTACGCGGCGCTTCGTCGCCGACCTCGATGGAGAACTGCTTCTCCTCCTCGATCAGCAACACCCGCACCGGCGCCGAGATGCCGCTGCTCTGGTGCAGCCCGACGGCACGGGTGCAGGCTTCACCGACGGCGAGTCTGACCTCGTCGAGTACGGCCTCGTCCACTCCGGCCCTGCGCGCCACCGCTGCCGCCACCAGTCGGGCGGTCCTGACGTGCTCGGGCAGCGCGCTGAAGCGGAGCTCAACGGTGGCCATGCATCCCCCTCAGCTACGGGCGTGCTGTCGGAGGGGCGGGCCACCGAGGCCCGGTCCCCCCTCTGTTGCTTCTGCAGTCATGGGCGCGCGACTTCTGCCGTCCTCCGGCTCGCGGCCCGTGGACGGGTCAGTCGGTGGCGTTCACCGCTTCCTCCACCGAGGTGTGGATCGGGAACACCTTGGTGAGGCCGGTGATGCGGAAGATCTTCAGAATGCGCTCCTGGTTGCAGACCAGACGCAGCGAGCCCTCGTGGGCACGCACCCGCTTCAGGCCGCCCACCAGGACGCCGAGCCCGGTGGAGTCGAGGAAGTCCACGCCCTCCATGTCGACGACGAGGTGGAAACTGCCGTCGTTCACCAGCTCGACCAGCTGCTCGCGCAGCTTGGGCGCGGTATATACATCGATTTCGCCACCGACCTCGACGACCGTACGGTCGCCGTTAGGGCCGGACACACTGCGAGTCGACAGAGACAGGTCCACGAATCCTCCAGCACCTTGCTATCGAGCGGTCGCCCCACGGGACACCTCGGCGGAGCCCCCGGGACGGTTCGCCAGCCGCGATGGCATTCAATCACTTACCGGCAGGCGTGCACGACGCCTTGGCTCCATTGTCCGTCATGCCGGTGACACACTCGATGCCGATGGCCAAGAATCACCGATCCGATCGACCCTCGACGGACACCGCTTCCCGCCCCTCGCCGAGCACGGTCCTGGACCGTCTCGCCTCGGGGCCGAGCCGGGCTTCGCGCATCACTCATACGGAGCACTTGCCCCCTCGTGCGGGCCGCCATGCCGTCTGGCCCGACCGGATCCGCTCGGAGGTCATCGCCGCGGTGCAGGCCGCGGGTATCGAACACCCCTGGTCCCACCAGGCACTGGCCGCCGAACATGCCTTGGACGGCGAGTCGGTGGTCGTCGCCACGGGCACGGCCTCCGGCAAGTCCCTGGCGTATCTCGTACCGGTCCTATCCGCCCTCCTGGACGGCTCCGAGGCCCCGAACGGCCGCGGCGCGACCGCCCTCTACCTCGCCCCGACCAAGGCCCTCGCCGCAGATCAGCGCCGATCTGTGAAGGAACTTTCACAACCGCTGGGGAATGCCGTACGCCCGGCCGCCTACGACGGGGACACGCCCTTCGAGGAACGCGAGTGGGTGCGCCAGTACGCCAACTACGTCCTGACCAACCCCGACATGCTGCACCGCGGCATATTGCCCTCCCACCCCCGCTGGTCCTCCTTCCTCCGCGCCCTGCGCTATGTCGTCATCGACGAGTGCCACACCTACCGCGGTGTCTTCGGCTCCCATGTCGCCCAGGTCCTGCGCCGCCTACGCCGTCTGTGCGCCCACTACGGCGCCTCTCCCGTCTTCCTGCTGGCCTCCGCGACCGCCGCCGAGCCCTCGGTCGCCGCACGCCGCCTGACCGGCCTCCCGGTGGTCGAGGTCGCCGACGACGCCTCCCCACGCGGCGAGCTGGTCTTCGCCCTCTGGGAACCCCCTCTCACCGAGCTGCACGGCGAGAAGGGCGCCCCCGTCCGCCGTAGTGCCACCGCCGAGACCGCCGACCTCCTCACCGATCTCACCCTCCAGGGCATGCGCTCGATCGCTTTCGTACGTTCCCGCCGCGGCGCCGAGCTGATCGCGGTGATCGCCCAGGAACGCCTCGCCGAGATCGACCGCTCACTGGCCCGGCGTGTGGCCGCCTACCGCGGCGGCTACCTCCCGGAGGAACGCCGCGCCCTCGAACGCGCCCTCCACTCCGGCGAACTCCTCGGCCTCGCCGCCACCACCGCCCTTGAACTCGGCATCGACATCTCCGGCCTCGACGCAGTCGTCATCGCGGGCTACCCGGGCACCCGGGCCTCCCTGTGGCAGCAGGCGGGCCGCGCCGGGCGCTCCGGGCAGGGTGCGCTGGCGATCCTCGTCGCCCGCGACGACCCGCTCGACACCTTCCTGGTCCACCATCCCGAGGCACTCTTCGACCAACCGGTGGAATCCACCGTCCTCGACCCCGACAACCCGTACGTCCTCGCCCCGCACCTGTGCGCGGCCGCCGCCGAAATCCCGCTCACGGACGACGACCTGAAGCTCTTCGGCCCTGCGGCGCCCGGACTGCTCCCCCAACTGGAGGCCGCCAAGCTGCTGCGCCGCCGGACCAAGGCCTGGCACTGGACGCGCCGGGAGCGGGCCGCCGACCTGACCGACATCCGGGGAGAGGGCGGCACGCCCATACAGATCGTCGAGGCCGGAACGGGCCGGCTGCTCGGCACGGTCGACGCCGGCGCCTCGCACACGACGGTCCACGAGGGCGCGGTCCACCTGCACCAGGGCCGCACCTACCTGGTGCGCAAGCTGGACCTGGAGGACTCCGTCGCGCTGGTCGAGGAGGCCAACCCGCCGTATTCGACGGTCGCCCGGGACACCACCGCCATCTCCGTCCTGGAGACAGACGTCGAAGTCCCCTGGGGCCAGGGCCGGTTGTGCTTCGGCTCCGTCGAAGTCACCAACCAGGTCGTCTCCTTCCTGCGTCGACGTGTCATCACCGGCGAGGTCCTGGGCGAGACGAAGCTCGACCTCCCCCCTCGTACGCTCCGTACCCGAGCCGTGTGGTGGACGGTCACCGAGGACCAGCTGGACGCGGCCCGGATCAACCCGGAGATCCTCGGCGGCGCCCTGCACGCGGCCGAACACGCCTCCATCGGCATGCTGCCGCTCTTCGCCACCTGCGACCGCTGGGACATCGGCGGCGTCTCCGTCCCGCTGCACCCGGACACCCTGCTGCCCACGGTCTTCGTGTACGACGGCCACCCGGGCGGCGCGGGCTTCGCGGAGCGTGCCTTCCACACCGCCCGCGCCTGGCTCACGGCCACCCGCGAGGCCATCGCCTCCTGCGAATGCGACGCCGGCTGCCCGTCCTGCATCCAGTCCCCCAAGTGCGGCAACGGCAACGACCCCCTGCACAAACGGGGCGCCGTGCGACTGCTCACGGAACTACTGCGGGAGGCACCGGAGGCCTAAGTCTTCCGTCCGGGGAGGTTGTGGACGGCGACAGCGCCCGGGGCCTGTCCGGCCTGGCGATCTCTTTGCCGTTCCGGCCGGGCATTCAGGTGATTCCGGTACGATCACCGATTTTGAGCTACTTAGTATCTGGTTCCGTGACAGACGGGAAGAGTCGGCGGCGACCGGTCGACCACGTGACCGATGTGGTCGTCCTCGGGTCCGGGTCGGCCGGGCTCGTGCTCGTGCTCGTGCTCGTGCTCGGCAACATTCTGGTGGACCGGGGGATCGACTGCATCGTCCTGGAACGGGCCGAGCGCACGCATGTGCAGACGCGGGCACGTGCCGGGTTCCTGGCGGCCAAACACCGTACGGATCCTGGAACGGCACGGTCTCGCCGAGGGGCTGCGCCGGCACGGGCAGCTCCACAGCACCTGCGAGTTCCGTACCGAGGACGGCCGGTTCCGGCTGGCCTACAGCGGGCTCGGGCAGGGGAAGCGGCACACCGTCTATCCCCAACAGGATCTGGTGACCGACCTGTTGACGCGGTTCCTGGAACGTGGCGGGCAGATTCGTTTCGGCATCGAGGCCGTGACCGTGCGCGACGCCGACAGCGGGCGGCCCGAGGTGACCGTGCGCGACACCGACGGGCGGCCGGACCGGTGGCGGGCGCGGTTCGTGGCCGGCTGCGACGGACGGCACGGCGTCGCCCGGCGTTCACTGCCGCCCGACGCGGTCCGCCACCACCGCGATCACGGCGTGACCCATCCCGCAGACCCCGCAGCCGGCATGGGTCCCGCTGATCCCATCTGCCCTGTAGATCCGACCGGCCCCGCAGGCCCCGCCCTCGACCTGACCTCCGCCGCGAACGGCCCCCGCCCCGACGCCGCCGTGACGTCCGAAATCTCGCCGCCGAGCGTGCACCGGACGAGGCGTGCGTGCTGGGCCCGTGCCACTCGGTCCGCCTCGCCGCAGGCGGCCGTTGCGCCGTCCATCCAGTGGTCCGCCGCCGCGAGCGCAGCCAAGTCGGCCGCTCCCGCCGCCCGGTGACGGACGAGGACGACCTGCCCCATGGCCAGCACCACCCCGAACACCACGCACAGCACGGCGATCACCCCGACCGACCAGACGGTCGCCGACCCTCTGTCCGACCCAGCCGGTATGCCGGACCTGTGCGATGCGGCCAACCTGCCTGCCGTGCCCGACGGGTGGAACCACCTGACGCGCCCGCCCCGCCAACTCTCCTGGGGCCGCCCCAGCGCCGCGGGCAGGCCATCTCCCGTCATCCTCCGCTCACCCCCACCGTCTCCTCCGCCAGAGCCACCGCCTCGTCGCTCAGCTCCAGAGTCAGCCCGTCGGGACCAGGGGCGCTCGCCGTGACCGTCACCCGGACCAGGTCCCCCTCCCGGCTCATCTCGACCCGCGCGCCCCGCGGTGCCGCGCGGCGCGTCGTCGTCAGGACCGCGTCGGGCGAGTCCTGGCGGGCCGCCGCGCGGGCGCCCGCCCTCGCCGCGTCCTGACACTGGATCTGCGCGGAGGCGGCCAGCAGGGCCCACACCAGCGACATCGCGACGAGCACCAACGCGGGCAGCACCACGGCGGCCTCGGCGGTCACGAATCCCCGGTCCCGGCAGCGGAGCGGCCCGCGGACTACCCTTCCGGCCGGAGCCGGCCCCCTCACCACCGACGCAATCCGCTCCGCCTCCGCCCGCCGTTCACATCTGGACATTGAGCGCCCGTTCCACGATCCCCTGCAGCTCCGCGCTGACCTGGCCACTCGTCAGCACCTTGTAGAGCGCGGCCGCGAAGGCGACCGCCGCGATGATCCCCACCGCGTACTCGGAGGTGACCATTCCCGCGTCCCTCCGCACCAGCCCAAGGAGCCCTGCCCGCATCCGCACCTGTACTCGCACTGCCTTGCCCATCTCAACCCCCGTAAGGTCCATGCCCATTGATCACTTGCCGTTGCTCACTTGCCGTTGCTCACTTGCCGTTCACCGAACACCGTGGCCGGTGGCCGGTCACCCGTCACCCGTCACCCACCGCCACCTCCCAACAGCCCGTCCGCCAGCCCGATCACCACAGGCAGCACGCCGATGGCGAGGAACGCGGGCAGAAAGCACAACCCGACCGGCGCGGTGACCATGACGGCCGCCCGGCGTGCCCGTGCCGTGGCGGTGCGCCCCCACTCCGCGCGGGCCTCGGCAGCAAGGCGACCGACTGGCACGGCCGCCGGTACGCCCGACTCACCCGCGCGCTCCAGGAGCCGCGCCAGCGGCCCGGCACCCGGTATCGACGCCAACCTCCGCCACGCCGCGACCGGTTCACCCCCGAGGCGCACCTCTGCCGCACCCCGTGCGAGCCGCTCCCCCACCGGTCCCCCCAGCGCCTCGCCCACGGCCTGGGCAGCCACCACGGGGCCTGCGCCTGCCGCGATGCACGCCGCCAACAGATCAGCGGCAAGCGGGAGTTGTCGCGCCGCCTGCGCCTCGTCGTACTCCTCCGCAGGGCCAGGCCCCCGCCGCTGCCGCCACCACCAGACCCCGAAACCGGCCGCCAGACCCACCAGGCTCCCGACGAAGCCCCCGACCAGCACCCAGCCGGCACACACGGCCCCCACGACGGGCAGCCACTGCCGCCCCACACCCCCCAACTCGAAGCGCCGCGCGGTGGACGCAGCCTCCAGGGCCAGCAACACGGCCACCCTCCGACGCACCCGCCGTTCGCGACGCGCCGCCCAGAGCGACCGCGCCAGCCAGCCGAAGGCCAGCACTCCACACACGGCCACCCCCAACCTGTGGACAACTTCCGTGCTCATGCGGCCTCCGCTCCTCGTACGATCCGCAGTGCCCACCACAGCCCCACGCCCTCCAACACCCCGCCGATCAGCAGACAGGCCAAACCGGGGCCGGTATGCAGCAACACGTGCAACGGATCGGCGCCCAAGGCGGTACCGAGCAGGAGCCCCAGGACCGGCAGCCCCGCGAGCATCACCGCCGTGGACCGCGATCCGGCCAACTGAGCCCGCAGATCAGCCCTTTGGTCTCTCTCGGCTCGCAACGCCCCCTCCAGCCGGTCGAGCCCCGCGGCAAGCCCCGCGCCCCGGTCCACGGCCACTCGCCAGCACGCGGCGAGCCCCACCAGCCCGTCGGCCCCCGGCTGCCGTGCGGCGTCGGTGAGCGCGCCGGGCACATCCCCGCCGAACCGCGCCGCCGCCAGCACCACCGCCTGCGCCTCACCTAGCCCCGGCGATTCCCGCGCCGCCCGGAGCAAAGCCTCACCCGGCTGTCTCCCGGCCCGCACCTCCCCGGCGAGCGCCCCGCACAGCCCGATCACCGCATCCCCCCGCCGCTCCAGCTCCCGCCGAGCCTCCGCCGCCCGCCGCACCCTCCCGAGCAGCGGCACTCCTGCCAGCCCGAGGAGAAGCGGCACCACAGACGCGCCAACCACCGAGATCACCAGACCGGCGACCAGCGACCACCCCTCGACCCGCAACCGCCCACGCAGCCGTCGCCATCCGACGAGCGCCTTCTCCCAAGGCGGCGGACCTGCCCCCATCACTTCGCCACCCGCCATCAGCAGCCGCGTCCTGCGCGCCCCCGATTCCCACCCGCCCGTCAACCAGGCCGCCGCCCCGACACACACCATGGCCACCCCGAACGACATCCCGGACATCTCACCGACCGCCATGCCACACCCCGATCCCATCCCTACTGCTCCCACCCCGACTGCGAGTCCTCACTGCCGCCCCTCCGTCCCGTCCCGAAGCAGCCCCTGCAGCCGCTCCCACCCCCGCTCGTACACGAAGGCCTCCGCGCCCCATCGCAGCGCGGGCACCGTCACCACCAGCCCCGACGGATCCCGCTCCAGCACATGCACCTCGGCGATCCGCCGCCGCCCGGCCCGGTCGCGTACGAGATGCAGGACCACCGACAACGCCGCCGCCAACTGGCTGTGCAGCGCGGCCCGGTCGAGCCCGGCGGCCGTGCCCAGCGCCTCCAGGCGGGCCGGCACCTGCGCCGCCGCGTTCGCATGCACCGTCCCGCAGCCGCCCTCGTGGCCGGTGTTCAGCGCGGCCAGCAGGGACACGACCTCCGGCCCGCGCACCTCGCCGACGACCAGCCGGTCCGGTCTCATCCGCAAGGCCTGGCGGACCAGGTCCTGGAGTGCGACGAGCCCGACACCCTCCTGGTTTGCCGGTCGCCCCTCCAGGCGCACCACATGTGGATGGTCGGGCCGCAGCTCCGCCGAGTCCTCGGCGAGAACGATCCGCTCCCCCGGGCCGACCAGCCCCAGCAGGGCACTCAGGAGTGACGTCTTTCCGCTCCCGGTTCCGCCACTGACCAGGAACGACAACCGGGCGTCCAGCAGTGCTCTCAAGACCCTGTCCCCGCCGGGCGGTACCGTCCCGGCCGCCACCAACTCGTCGAGCGTGAAGGCGCGCGGCCGTACGACCCGCAGAGACAGACAGGTCGAACCGACGGCGACCGGCGGCAGTACCGCATGCAGGCGTGTGCCGTCAGGAAGCCGGGCGTCGACCCACGGCCGTGCGTCGTCCAGCCGTCGCCCGGCCACGGCCGCGAGGCGCTGAGCGAGCCGTCGTACCGCCGCCGCGTCCGCGAAGGAGACGGCCGTCAGCTCCAGGCCGCCGCCCCGGTCCACCCACACCCGGTCCGGCGCCGACACGAGTACGTCGGTGACGGACGGGTCGGCGAGCAGTGGTTCCAGCGGGCCGCTGCCGACCAGTTCGGAGCGCAGTTGCTCGGCGGCACCGAGGACTTCGGCGTCCCCGAGCACCCGCCCCTGCTCACGCAGCGCCTGTGCCACGCGCGCGGGGGTGGCTTCGGAGCCGCTCTCCGCGAGCCACTGCCGTACGCCGTCCAGCAGGCCCGTGCTCCCGCCGAGACCGGCGCCGCAGTCCATCCCCGTACCGGCGTCCCAGGTCATACGCCCCCGCCTTCCACCGGAACCCGCTGCCAGAAGGCGGTGCAGAACCGGGCGAGTGGCCCTCGCGCCGATCCACCAGGAGGCACACCGCCGTCCAACAGCGGTGGTTCGGCGGGCACTTCACCCGCCAGGGGCAGCCCGAGCAGCCGTGCCACCTGGCGGTCGTCGAGGCCAGGGGCGTACGGCCCGCGTACCGCGACCCGTAGATCGCGCAGGACCATGCCGACCGAGGACGCGACGCGTTTGGCCGCCGCGATGGCGCGCAGGTCGGCGGGGACCACCAGCAGCCCGAGGTCGAGTTGGGCGAGGGCCTCGGCGACGCCTTCGTCGATGCGGCGTGGCAGGTCGACCACCACCGCGCCGCCGCGCCGTCTGGCGGCGGCCAGGACTGCCCGTACAGCCTGTGGCGGAATGGCGACGGAGTCGCCGCGATCCCAGCTCAGCACCCGCAGCGCGTGCAGTTCGGGCAGGGACTCCTCCAGGGCGCCGCCGCCGACCCGGCCGCGCGAGGCGGCGAACGCCGGCCAGCGCAGGCCTTCGGCGGCCTCGCCGCCCAGGAGTACATCGAGTCCGCCACCGAGCGGATCCGCGTCCACGAGCAGGGTGCGGCGCCCCTCGCGCGCCGAGGTGACGGCGAGCGCGCAGGCCAGCGTGGACGCTCCGGCCCCGCCACGCCCGCCGAGGACGCCGACGGTGAGCGCGGGTCTGCCAACTCCTTCGGCCACGTCGGCGATGCGGTCGACCAGCCATTGCTCGCCGTCGGGCAGCATCAGGACATGATCGGCGCCGATCTCGACCGCCCGCCGCCAGACACCGGAATCGTCCTGATCCCGACCCACCAGCACCACTCCGCGTCTGCGCGCGGCGCCGCGCACCCGCCGCGCCGCGTCGTCGCCGACCAGCACGAGCGGCGCGGCCTCCCAGCTGCCTCTGCGCTCCGGCACCCCGTGATGGACCTCCGGCCTGGCACCCGCCGCCGCGCACAGGCGCAGCAGGTCGTCCAGTAGTACGGCGTCCTCCGTGACGATCAACGGTCCGCCCTGCCGCCCCTCGGCGGCGGGCGGCCGGTTGTCTGTGATGGCTCCCGCCACGATCTCCAGCCCCCTTCGCTGCTTCCTTCGCGGGGCCCTCTTCGGCCCCGCTGATTCCCGCTCGTATGGAGAACCGGCAGCCGGCCTCCATATGAACGGCCGATACGAACCGGCCAAACGCGCTCAACAAACCGAACCGGCCATGAACTTGCCGCGAGCGGAGCGCGTTGGAATCACGGTGCAGCGATCCTGGAAATCGTGTGGATCTTGGTCGATTTCTGTGGACAACTCAGGGGCTGTGAATATCGCCTTCACCCTTACCGGTGACGCCTGTACGACTTCCACAGAGCAGTCCCACAGCTACGCACGGTGACGAACCACGGGCATGCGAAAGCCCGCGGCCTCAGCCGCGGGCACAGGGTTCAAGGGCCCCGCATGGGGGGAGAAAACACATCCGGACATGCGACGACCCCCGCCGGGGGGGGAGAGCGGGGGTCGTCCCCACGGTCCGACTCGGGGGGGGGAGGAGCCAGACCGGGTTAGCACGGTCGCGAACGATCCGTGACTTCCATGGTGTACCCGAGAGACCTCTCAGGCAAACCCACGCGCCTCACCTTACGCCGAATGGTGGGCGCCTATGCTCATGCTCGTGGAAAACCACTCCTTGCCTCGCACAGCAGCCTTCTTTGATCTGGACAAGACGGTCATTGCGAAGTCGAGCACGCTCACGTTCAGCAAGTCGTTCTACCAAGGCGGCCTGATCAACCGCAGGGCCGCCTTGCGTACCGCATATGCCCAGTTCGTTTTCCTGGCCGGCGGCGCCGACCACGACCAGATGGAGCGGATGCGCAAGTACCTCTCCGCGATGTGCCGCGGCTGGAACGTCCAGCAGGTCAAGGAGATCGTCGCCGAGACCCTGCACGACCTGATCGATCCGATCATCTACGACGAGGCCGCGTCCCTCATCGAGGAGCACCACACGGCCGGACGCGACGTCGTGATCGTGTCCACGTCCGGTGCGGAGGTGGTCGAGCCGATCGGTGAACTGCTCGGCGCGGACCGCGTGGTGGCGACCCGCATGGTCGTGGGCGAGGACGGCTGCTTCACCGGAGAGGTGGAGTACTACGCCTACGGGCCCACGAAGGCCGAGGCGGTCAGGGAACTGGCCGAGTCCGAGGGATACGACCTCTCCCAGTGCTACGCCTACAGCGACTCGGCGACCGACCTGCCGATGCTGGAGTCCGTCGGCCATCCGCACGCGGTGAATCCGGACCGCGCGCTGCGCCGCGAGGCCCTCGCACGCTCCTGGCCGATTCTGGACTTCAACCGTCCGGTCCGACTGAAGCAGCGACTGCCCACACTGTCCGTACCGCCCCGTCCGGCGCTCGTGATGGCGGCCGCGATAGGAGCGGCGGCAGCCACGGCGGGGCTCGTCTGGTACGCGAACCGACGGCGTGCGACGGTGGCGTGATCGGGCCACGACTGACGTCACACATGTGAGGGCAGCACCCTCCCGCCCGTTTCCATCCTGTTTGAACCTAAAAGTAAAGAAGTGCATCCAGGGGTTCCGCTTCCTCAGGACCCGGAGTACAAAGGGGTTAACGGCCCGCGAGACCAAGGACATCCGAGAGGATCACCTTCAAACGCAACCAAGGCCCCACGGACCGAGCATGAACACCAGGTACCCACGCGACGTCGACCCGTCGATTACGGGCCAGCCGCACCAGGAAACGGGCCACAGTTCCCGGCCTGATGGGCAACATTCGAGGACGCTTGGTAACCAGGTGAACATGTCGGCGGCGGTACTAATTCTCGTACCGCCGCAACCCTGTTCAGGGAGTTTTCCGCCCTCTTAGGAGAGGGCGTTTTTCAGGCCCCGCGACCTTACGACCCCGCGACCTTACGAGTCTTACGCCGCCCCGCGCTGAAGCGCCTCGCAGACGGCCGTCGACTCCCTGGCTCCCAGCTCAACCGCCCTGCCGCAGTGGGCGATCCATGCCGCCATCCCCGCCGGGGTACCCGAGGCATAACCGTCCAATGCCGCCGCGTAGACCGCGCGGCCCAGTTCGCCGTGGCCGACCTCGGCCGGGCAGACGGACTTCGGGTCGAGGCCGCTGCCGATCAGGACGACGCGCTCGGCGGCGCGCGCGACCAGGCCGTTGTGGGAGCCGAAGGGGCGCAGGGCGAGGAGTTCGCCGTGGACCACGGCCGCCGTCACCAGGGCGGGGGCCGAGCTGCCCGCGATGATCAGCCGGGAGAGGCCTTCGAGACGGCCGGCGACCTCGTCGGCGTCCGGCAGCGGGAGCTCGATGAGCGGCTCGTCCACCGGTTCACCGTCCCGGCGCGGACGGCCGACCTCGTCGCCCTTGTCCGCGGCCGCCACCAGATGCAGCCGGGCCAGTACGCGAAGGGGCGACTGCCGCCAGATGGACAGGAGTTGGCCCGCTTCGGCGGTCAGCCGGAGAGCCGCGCCGACCGTACGGCCCTCCTGGTCCGCGCTGAAGTCGGTGCGGCGGCGCACCTCTTCGAGGCCCCAGTCGGCGCCGGACAGCGCCGCGGATCCGCGTGCACCGCGCAGCGCCGCCTCGGAGGTGATCTCGTTGCTGCGGCGGCGCATGATCCGGTGTCCGTAGACCCGGTCCACAGCCTTGCGCACGGACTCCACGGAGTCCGTCACCCCAGGCAGCGAGCCCAGGGCCGCGAGCGGATCGGCGGTCGCGTCTGTCGTACTCATGAGTACGACATTACGCACCCCTGTACCCCGCCCCACGAAGGAGTGGTCTTCTTCACGCAAGCAGTGCGCCCGGGGCGATCACCCCACTATTCTTTGTGAACATGAAAATTGCTTTCGTTGGGAAGGGCGGCAGCGGCAAGACCACGCTGTCCTCGCTCTTCATCCGCCACCTCGCCGCCTCCGGGGCGCCGGTCGTCGCGGTGGACGCCGACATCAACCAGCATCTGGGAGCAGCGCTGGGCCTCGACGAGGCGGTCGCCGCCGAGCTGCCGGCGATGGGCGAGCGGCTGCCGCTGATCAAGGAATACCTGCGCGGCAGCAACGCCCGCATCACGTCCGCCGAGACGATGATCAAGACAACCCCGCCCGGCGAGGGGTCGCGGCTGCTGCGGGTGCTCGAAGAAAATCCGGTGTACGACGCCTGTGCACGGCCGGTGGAACTCGACGGCGGCGCCATCCGTTTGATGGTCACCGGCCCGTTCACCGAGGCCGATTTGGGAGTGGCCTGCTACCACTCCAAGACCGGTGCAGTGGAGCTCTGCCTGAATCATCTCGTCGACGGCCAGAGCGAGTACATCGTCGTCGACATGACGGCGGGCTCGGACTCCTTCGCGTCCGGCATGTTCACCCGCTTCGACCTCACGTTCCTCGTCGCCGAGCCGACCCGGAAGGGAGTCTCCGTCTATCGCCAGTACAAGGAGTACGCCCGCGACTTCGGCGTCGCCCTGAAGGTCGTCGGCAACAAGGTGCAGGGCCAGGACGACATCGACTTTCTCCGCGCCGAGGTCGGTGACGACCTTCTGGTCACCGTCGGGCACTCGGACTGGGTGCGCTCCATGGAGAAGGGCCGCTCACCCCGGTTCGAGCTCCTGGAGGAAGCCAACCGCCGCTCCCTGCACACGCTGCAGAGCGCCGCCGACGCCATGTACGAACTGCGCGACTGGGAGCGCTACACGCGCCAGATGGTCCACTTCCACCTGAAGAACGCCGGAAGTTGGGGCAACGAGAGGACCGGGGCGGACCTGGCGGCGCAGGTCGACCCCGGCTTCGTACTCGGTGAGGGACTGGTGGCTACGGCTTGAGCGACGACCCGCGGGTAGCCGCTACGGCTTGAGCAACAGCCCGCAGGGGAACCGGGACCGCTACGGCTTGACCGCCGGCGCTCCGGGGACGCCCTTCGGGGCCGGGGCGGGGCGGCCCGAGAGGAGGGACGCCCAGCCCTGCTTCGGGGTCTCACCGACCTTGAGGCCACGGAGCTTGTCCAGAGCGGCCGGGTCCTGGACGTCGAGCCAGTCGGCGAGCTGCCGGAAGGAGACGCAGCGCACGTCGGACTTGGTGCAGACGCGTTCGATGACCTCGTCGATGGCGCGCATGTACGTGCCGCCGTTCCAGGACTCGAAGTGGTTGCCGATGATCAGTGGCGCGCGGTTGCCGTCGTAGGCGCGGTTGAAGCCCTTGAGGAGGCCGTCACGCATCTGGTCGCCCCAGAACTCGTGCTTGTCGGGGTCGCCCTGGGTGGTGGTGCCCGACTGGTTGACCATGAAGTTGTAGTCCATGGTCAGCTGCTCGTAGGAGTGCCCGGGGAAGGGCACGAGCTGCATCGACAGGTCCCACAGGCCCTCCTTCTTCCTGGGCCAGACCTGGTCGTTGACGCCACTGGTGTCGTAGCGGAAGCCCAGTTGGCGGGCCGCCTTCATGAAGTTCTTCTGCCCTTCCAGGCAGGGCGTGCGGGCGCCTACGAGTTCCTTGTCGTAGTCGAAGGGCAGCGGGGACGCCTTCTTCATTCCCGTGTTGGTCTTCCAGGACTTGACGAACGACTTCGCCTGGGCGATCTCGTCCTTCCAGTCCGCGACCGACCAGTCACCGACTCCGCCTTCGGTGCCGCAGAAGTGGCCGTTGAAGTGCGTGCCGATCTCGTTGCCCTCCAGCCACGCGCCGCGCAGCTGCTTCACGGTTTCCTCGATGCCCGCTTCGTCGTTGAAGCCGATCTCCGAGCTGCCCGCTGAGTGCTGCGGCGGCTTGTAGAGGTCACGCTTGTCCTCCGGCAGCATGTACACGCCGCTCAGGAAGTACGTCATCGTGGCCTTGTTGGCCTTGGAGACCTTCCGGAAGTGCGAGAAGAGCTTCTGGCTGTCCTCGCCGGCGCCGTCCCACGAGAAGACCACGAACTGCGGGGGCTTCTGCCCGGGCTTCAGCCGCTCCTGCCGTGGCAGATACGGCTGCGCGCCGGTGTAGGCGGTGGAGCCGTCGCCGATCAGGCGGACCGCGCTCTTGGGTGCCGGGGCACCCGCCGCCTTCTTCGCGCCGTGCGCGCCTGCTTTGGAACCGGTGGTGTCGAGCGCGCAACCGGCGAGCGCCGTGGCGCAGGCCGCGGCGAGTGCTACGCCCGCGGCGATCCTCTGGGTGACGGCCATCTTCCGCCCGCCTTCTTCCTTCAGTCTCGGCAACGCTGGTGAGCGTTTTCTGGGGTTCTGGTCGGCTATATGCCGACAGTGCCGTCAAGGTCGCATGAGGCCGAGATTGAATAAGTACGACAAGCCGATCAATTGCCTGCTTCACTCCAGGGGGTGAAGTAATGCCCCATTTGCCATAATTTTCCGCACGAAGCCTTTACTCTGCATTACGATCCGTTTACCGAGCGTTGAAAATCCCGCCGCTGCACGCCGTGACCCACGGCCGCGACCCGCCCTCCGCCTCCCCGGCGGAGGACCACCTGTTCCGCGACCGCGCTGCCCCGGAGGAGACGGGAACCATGACTGCCTGCGTCCCCACCCGCGCCGCCGACTCGACTCGGCCGAAGCGCATCCACCAGCCCCACAGCCCCCCGCCGACGCCGCCCCGCCGATTCCGTATCGCGGGCGCCGATCTGTCGGCCTCGATCGCGGTCTTCCTGATCGCCCTGCCCCTGTCCCTCGGCATCGCCCTCGCCACCGGCGCGCCGCTCCAGTCGGGCCTGGTGGCCGCCGCCGTCGGCGGACTCGTCGCCGGACGTCTCGGCGGCTCACCCCTCCAGGTCAGCGGGCCCGCCGCCGGGCTCACCGTCGTCACCGCCGAGCTCATCCATCTCTACGGATGGCGCACGACCTGTGCCATCACCGTCCTCGCCGGCATCACCCAACTGGGCCTGGCCCACCTGCGGGTGGCCCGTACGGCGCTCGCCGTCAGCCCCGCGATCGTGCACGGCATGCTTGCCGGCATCGGCGTGACCATCGCCGTCGCCCAGCTGCACATCGTGCTGGGCGGTACCCCGCAGAGCTCCGTCCTGGCCAACGTCCGCGCACTGCCAGACCAGTTGGCGAACGTCCATCCCGCGGCGGTGGCGATGAGCGCGCTGACCCTGGCGCTCCTCCTCGCCTGGCCACGGATTCCCGGGCGGGTGGGACGGCTGCTGCGCAGGATCCCGGCGGCGCTCGTCGCCGTCGCCGGGGCCACCGCGACCGCCTCGCTCGCCGGGCTGACCCTGCCCAAGGTCGACCTGCCGTCCTGGAGCAGCCACGCGCTGGCCGGGCTGCCCGAGGGACCGGTGCTCGGGATCGCGGCCTCCGTCCTCACCGTCACGCTCGTGTGCAGTGTGCAGTCGCTGCTCGGCGCCGTGGCCGTGGACAAGCTGGTGGCGAGGCAGCCCGAGGTGCGGCCGCGGGTGGGCCGCTCCGACCTCGACCGGGAGCTGCGCGGGCAGGGCGTCGCCAACATCGTCTCCGGCGCGCTCGGCGGACTGCCGGTCGCCGGGGTCGCCGTACGAAGTTCCGCGAATGTCCAAGCCGGCGCCGTGAGCCGGAACTCCACGATGCTGCACGGCGTTTTCGTAGTAATTGCCGCGCTGCTGATGGTCCCGATCCTGGAGCTGATCCCCCTCGCATCGCTCGCCGCCCTGGTGATGGCCGTCGGCATCCAGATGGTGTCCCTGCACCACATCCGCACGGTCACCCGCCACCGTGAGGTGCTGGTGTACGCGGTCACCACCGCCGGCGTCGTCCTCCTCGGCGTCCTGGAAGGCGTCGTCATCGGGGTCGCGGTGGGAATCGTGGTCGCCATGCACCGCCTCGCCCGCACCCGCATCACGTATGAAGAGAGGGAGGGAACCCATTACGTACACGTACGAGGGCAGTTGACGTTTCTCGCGGTGCCACGGCTCAGCCGTGCCCTGCACCAGGTGCCTCACGGAGCCGACGCGTTCGTGGAGTTGGACAGCTCCTTCATGGACCACGCGGCGTACGAGGCGTTGCAGGACTGGCAGAACTCGCACTGCGCACAGGGCGGCACGGTCGAGCTGACCGGACGGACCGGCAGCCGGATCACCGAGCCCACGGGCTCCGCCCACTGCCGCTGCCGGCCCTGGACGCCCTGGCGCAACCACCACTGCGAGACCTCCGCGAGCCCGCAGTCCGCGCCTCCGGGTGCACCAGCGGGGCCGGAGGACTCCACCGGACCCTTTGGACCCTCCGGGCCCTCCGGGGCGAGCGGTCGGAGCGGACACCAACTGGCGCGCGGGATCAGCGCGTTCCAGCGCAACACCGCGCCCCTGGTGCGGGGTGAGCTGGCGCGGCTGGCCAGGGAAGGGCAGCGGCCGGCGCAGCTGTTCCTGACCTGCGCCGACTCGCGGCTCGTCACGTCGATGATCACCTCCAGTGGCCCGGGCGACCTCTTCGTCGTACGGAACGTGGGCAATCTCGTGCCCTTGCCCGGGGAGGAGAGCGGAGACGACTCGGTGGCCGCGGCGATCGAGTACGCGGTGGACGTGCTGAAGGTGCGGTCCATCACGGTGTGCGGGCACTCCGGGTGCGGTGCGATGCAGGCCCTGATGAACGCCGAGCCGGGAGGGGCGGTGACGCCGCTCAAGCGGTGGTTGCGGCACGGACTGCCGAGCCTGGAGCGGATGGCCGCCAAGGACCGGCCGTGGGCACGACTGGCCGGGCGGGCACCCGCCGACGCGGTGGAGCAGCTCTGTCTGACCAACGTGGTGCAGCAGTTGGAGCATCTGCGGACGTACGAGTCCGTGGCGCAGGCCCTGCGGGAGGGCGCGCTCGAACTGCACGGGATGTACTTCCACGTGGGCGAGGCGCAGGCGTATCTGCTGACCGACCGCGAGGGGGCCGAGCTGTTCGAGCACGTCGGAGTGGTGGAGGAGGACCTGCGGCATCCCGCGTGACCTCCGCCGCCCGCCTCAGGTGGCTCGCCCGCCATGACACCTGACCTCGTCCGCCGCCTCAGGGATGCCCCGTCCGCAGTCCCGCAGGGCCTCACCGTGGTGGGCGGGCCCCCGGGGGGGGGGGGCGCCCCCCCGCCGCTGGAGGACTGCTCACGGGCGGCCGGCGCTCGGTGATCGCAGGAGGCGCCTATCCGGCCCGGGGGAAGACGGGCGGGGTCCAACCGATGTACTTGGCGCCCCACTTGGTTTCGAAGAGCTCGGCGTCGACGACGTCGATGTAGCCCGGCCGGAGGATGTCGTTGCTCGCGACCTTGCCGTTGCCCAGATAGACGGCGATGTGCCCCGCCCTGTGGCCGGTGTCCCAGTACATGAGGGCGCCCGCGGGGGGATGCCGGTCGCCATCGTGCTGCATGGACTTCGGCACGACGCTGTAGTGGTCGATGGCGTAGTTGACGCCGCTGACGTTCCAGCCGTAGACGATCGCGGTGAAGGCCAGGCAGCGCTGATACCAGTCGGCGGAGGAGCCCGAACCGGAGTGCTTCTTGGCCCAGGCGATCGCCTCGTCCACCGAGCGCGGGTTCTTCAGGTCCCAGGTCTGCTTGCCGTCGGTGAACTTGCCGCCCGCGCTGCCGCCGGCCCCACCGGCGCCCGGCTTCGCCACGCCGCAGCCGTTGTTCTCGCTGGTGACGGGCTTGCCGTCGTCCTCTGCGTTCGAGGAGCCGGATCCGGTGCTGGAGCCGCCGCGCTCGAGGTCGATGCCGGCGTCCTTGGCGAGCTTGCGCATCGCCGTCTCGTGTCCGGCATACAGCTCGGGGTGGGCGGACTTCTGGACCTTCTGCGCGGCCGTGCCGAGCGGCAGCTTGTCCCAGCCCTTGATGTCGACGAGTCCTTCGTTGCCGCCGCGGCCGAGCAGAAAGCTGTCGGCCGCGAAGCTCGGCGTCATGATCTGCTGCTTGGTGCCCCAGTTCATGGAGGGCCGCTGCTGGAACAGCCCCACCGAGTCGCGGTCCCCGTGATCAAGGTTCTGCATCGTGCTCTCCTGCATCGCGGTCATGAGCGCGATGAGGGTGGCGCGGCCGGGGAGCTTGGCCTTCTGGGCCTCCTTGTCGATGGTCTTGGCGTAGGAGACCTGCTGCTCGTGGAGCGTGCCGGAGGCCGTGCCGGAGCCGCCCGCGTCGGAGGAGGCGGAGGCGTCCGCGGTGCCGGGGCCGGTGTCCTCGCAGTCAGAGGCAGTCGCCTGCCCGGCGGGGAAGAACATGCCGAGCAAGATCAGCCCGATGAAGAAGACGACGAGGGCGATGGCCCCGAACTTGAGCTGCGCGCCCTTCTTGACGACGCCGGAGGCTTTCAGCGCGCCGCGCATCACATCCCGCTGGTCCACGGCTACTCCTTCAGCCCGAGGACGCGGGTGACCATCCAGTGCGAGGCGGCGTCGGCGCGCGCGACCTCGATGGTCAGGTGGCGGGTGTAGCTGTAGGGCTCGGTCGCCGTGACCGTGAGCTCGACGTCGGCCTGCAGGTAGACGCGGACCGAGGTGTCCGGGGCGGGCCGGTCCTTCGCGCTGGGCTGCCCGATGTCGACCTTGGTGGGCTTGGCCTCGGTGGCCTGCGCGGCGACCAGCTCGTTGAAGTCGCGGTCGTCGTGTGCTTTGAGGTTCTGCACCAGCGGGGCGGAGGCGTACGGCGCTGCCCGTTCGACGGCCGCCTTGTGGCTGCCGTCCTGGACCGGGCGGCGAGCGGTGTAGGCGGTGACGAACGCCTTGGCGACGGCCTCGGGCTTGTCGGCCACGGCGGGCGCGCTGGCGGCCGGCGTGGGCGAGGTGCTGGCCGGCTCCTCGGGGGCCACCACGCTCGGGCTCGCCTTCGGCTTGGCGCCATCCCCGCCGTCGTGGGGCCACAGCCAGGCGGCGCCGGCCACGGCCGCGGCCACCAGCAGGGCGATGACCGGGACGACGGCGGGGGTTGGGGTCTTCTTGCGCTCCTCGCGTATCCACTCGGTGCGCTCGTCGCGGCGGGCCGAGTGCCAGCGCCGCTTGGCCTTGCGGCGCTTACGGCCGCGCAACTCGGTGATCTCGGGCGGGAGTTCTTCCCTGCGCAGCAGCTCGCGCCATTCGGCGGGGGTCTGCGGCACCGGCGCCCGCCCGGACGTGCGGCCGGGAGAGGCGGAGGGGGACTCGGAGGTGTGAGGGTCTTTCTCGTGCGTCACAGGGGGCTCCGTACGGGCGGCGCGGGGGGATGCGGGCATGCCGAGATGGCCCCGGGGCGGGCGGCGCCGCCGACCCGGCCGGCCGCCTGCGGGCCTACCTCCGCGTCGGCGCGGCGGGCCGCGGCGGCGTCCACAATGGCGCCGAC
>NZ_JBHXMF010000030.1:60842-75750 GCF_042721055.1 Streptomyces sp. NPDC058470 | reverse complement strand
ATTTCTGGGGCTCAAGGGGGGGCCCGTCCCGGGGGGGGGGGGGGTGGGGGGGAAGGCCGCGTGGCCCCGGGGGGGGGCGGCCGGCCGGGGGGGCCGGACCGCTGGGGATCTCGTGCGGGTGAAGAGGTGGCGGGCCTGGGGCCCTTGATCAGGCGGGCTCAGGAACTCCCGCGCGGTCGGGGCGGCCCGTTGCGGGTGCCGCTGGCCGGCAGGGCCCCACCACCGGGCGGACGGCCGGGCGTACGCGGAGGCCGCGGGCTGGGCGGCGGCGGGTACGTACGGAACCTGGCTCCGGTCGGGTTGGCCGGCCGGTTGATGACGGTGCCCTGGATGGTGGTGGGCCGGTGGGAGGGGTTGGCCGGCGGGACTCCGGTGCGTCGGGGCGCGCCGGGCCGCACGGTGTAGCCGCCCGCGGTGGTCCCTCCCGCTCCGGTGCGGCCGGGGCCGGTCGGCCGCCGCGGTCCGGGGCGCGGCCCGGTGCCGGGCCGGGTGCGGCGTCCGCCGGGTGAGCCGGGTCCGCTGCCGGCAGGGCCTGTGGGTCCCGTCGGTGCCCCGGGCAGGCCCGGGGTGCCCGGTCCTCCTGCGGGCCGGTGCGCGGTGGGCGGGTAGCTCGGCGGCGGCGGAATGGTGCGGCTGGGGCGGCTGCGCACGTCGCCGGTGTTGGACGAAGCGCTTCCCGAGTCATCGTCGCGGCTGCCGCCGCGCCCGCCGCGGGAGTCGGGGGCGGGGTGCCGGTCCATGTCACCGAAGCGTCCCCGGCCGCGGCCTCGGATCGCGCTGCGCAGGCGGCGCGCGGAGCCCATCCGGCCCAGGGTGGAGAGCACGCCGCGGCCCGCCATCTGGGCGCCGCCGGCGCTCACGATGCCGTCCAGGCGGCCCTTGACCTTGAAGGCCATCGCGGCGGCGCAGATGTTGAGGGCGGAGACCATGAGCCAGCCGTAGGTCGGCAGCAGCGACATCATCGCCACGCAGACCACCATGACCGAGCCGAGGAGCATGGTCGCGGTGAACGAGACCATGACCAGGCCGATCAGCATCTCGAACCACTGCACCCCCCACTGGCGCGGCTTTCCTGGAATGCACCAGAGGGTCGCGAAGGCCACGCCGCACACCAGCAGCATCAGTGCGCCGATGAGACTGGCCAATGTGGTGAACGCCAAGGTCAGGGCGAGGGCGCTGAAGATGACGCAGCTGATGATGCCGGCGATGAGGACACCGATCCGGCCGCCGGGGGTGTGGCCCTGGCGCCATTCGACGGCCTCGCTGCCGATGGTGTCGGTGTTCAGGGTGGAAGAGAGGTAGTCCTCGCGCTCGTCCATGTCCGTGCCGCGCTTGACGACCTCGTTGCCCCACCGCTGGCACGCCTTGACGGACCCAAGGTCCGCAATGCACCACGGTGTTGCGACATATGTTCGCCACACCGCATCGGCGGCGCGCCTGACCGTGTTGTCCTTCTCGTTGCCCGACCACTTCGGCTCGGGCGTCTTGAACGGCATCGCCGCGTCGTCGCTGCCGGACAGGCCCGCACCGATCGTGGTCATGGCGACCGAGGCGCCCAACTGGCGCCCGTTGTCGACGCCCTTGACCCAGGTGGCCGGGGCGACGAGGAAGGTGGTGGCGATCGCCGCGGACGCGGCCACCCAGGCGAGCTGCCCCAGCGGCGAGGACTCCGACTTCTTCGCCCAGGCGACGAAGCCGCCGACTGCGACGGCGGTCGGCAGGAACGTCGTCATCATCGGGCCGGCCGCGGCGCCGATCGCCTTGGAGATGGCGCCTTCGACTTCCGGGAGGGAGACGACGTTGAAGCACCAGCCGACCACCACCACCGCAGCCCGTCCGACCAGGGTCAGGACCTGCATGAGCATGTTCCCGAACCCGTGCAGCCAGCCGTCGATCAGGTCGCCGCCGGTCAGGTCGTCGCTCAACTGCTTGTCGAGTTGGTACACCTCGGGGCTGTACGTCTCGAACAGGGTGCCCTGGCCCGGGGGTTTGAAGGGGCTGGGCATCATGTCGCCGATGCCGCCGGGCTTGTAGTCGTCGGGGCCGTCGGCGGCCGCGGCCGGCGCGAGGACACCGAGGGTGGCCAGGATGCCGGCCGTCGGGATCAGCAAGGTGCGCAGCCGCGGCAGGGCGACCCAGAGGCGGATGGCCGCGTAGCGGAATCGTTTCAGCAAGTCCTTCATGTCATCGACTCCCGGACGTCGGCCGCCGCCGCTGGGCGCCGGCGCTGGGTGCGCCGGGCGCCGCGCAGTCCGCGACCGGGCCGGTCTGGGTGCGCTGTCGTGAGGTCACGGCTGCCTCCATGGGTTGGCAGGCGGCGTCGGCCGGCCCGCTGCGGGTGGGGGTCATGCGGCTTCCGACCCTTCCTGCGGCGGGTTGTGGACAGAGTCCGCGGATTCCGTGCCGGTGAACTCGTCCTGGGGCATGGCGTCCTGGAGGGCGCTCTCACGGTCCTCGGCCTGGTCCTTGGGGTTGGTGGACAGCGCGCGCAGCAGCTCGTAGGAGGGGGCGTCCCACTGCATGGTGGCGACCCGGTCGCGGCGGTCCCTGACGATGCAGTGGCCGTGGCGGATGTCGCCGTGGGCGTCCTTGCCGACGCCGTGGATCAGGGCGCGGGTGCTGTCCGAGACGGGCAGGCGCAGCAGTTCGGCCATCGCGTCCTGCTGGGAGCGGGTGCTCTGCTCGAAGGCACAAACCGTCGTAATCGCCTCCAGAACACCGTCCATGCCGAGCAGCGACTTGGGGTCCTGGGTGTCGATCGCCAAAGAGGTGTCCAGGGCTCGTCCGGTACGGGCGATGTAGTCGATGAACCGCCGGCCGTCGTCTGTCCCGGTGAGGACGTGCACCTCGGGGATCGCCACGACCTTGGGGAGATTTCGCAGGTCAGCGCGGGCGGAGGTGTTCAACGCGTAGGCGATCAGGCCGCGCATCAGCGCCAGGGAGACCCGCTCGGTCATGGTCATCTCCCCCGGTCGGGTGCCGGCTTGCGGCATCGTCAGACCGGGCACCTGGACCAGCCACAGGCCCGGCTCCGGGCGCAGCGGCGAGGCACCGTCGTGCGGGTTGCCGAGCAGCGGGGCGCCGAGCTGGGTCTGGGAGAGCTCCGACAGCGCGTCGCCGGCTTCGATGGCGAGCGGGTCGCTGCTGGCCTGCAGGTACTCGATCACCCGCCAGGTCGCGGCGTCGTCGTGCTGGGCGATGGCGTTGCAGGCCCGCAGCAGGTGCGTCTCGACGCCGGCGTCCCGCATCCGCTCCGGCAGGATGATCAGCAGCTGGGAGACGACCTGGAGCGCGGCATCGCCCTTGGGCAGGAGCCGGAAGACATCGGCGACGGCCGGGGTTTCGACGCCGCAGGTGACGTGATGCGAGTCCAACCCCAGGTACTCGCCGGCCTTCACCAGGCCGCCTTCATCGCCCTTGAAGCCCAACATCAAACTGAAGGCACCCTTGAGGCCGGCGATCAGCGTCGCGAGCATCATGCTGGTCGTCTTGCCGCGCCCGGACCGTCCGACGAACGCCGTCGTCGTGGCGTCACCGCGCGCGCTGCCTGCAGTGATGTCGATGCGGCAGACGCCCGGCGTGGTGCCGGTCAGCAGCCCGGCGATCGGGCCCTCGTCGTCGCCGGCCTCCGAGCCGCCCCAGAACATGCTGGCGGCGAGCGCGTCGGTGGTGCGGATGTGACCGAGGTCCAGCACCCGCAGCATGTCGCCGATCTGCGCCTCCAACCACAGCTCACGCTGCTCCTCGGAGGCGACCGTGACGTCGATGGACAGGCCCGCGTAGTGCGAGGTGACCGCGTCGGTCCGGGCACGCAGGTCCTCGAGGGACTCGGTGGAGGAGACGATGATGCGGGGGTGGTCCTCCAGGAGGGTCATGCCGTCGCGGGACATCTGCCGGCGCAGGTCCTCCATCACCCGCTCGGTCTCTTCGGTCTCCGCGAACGTCTCGCCGGCCGACCCTTCGGCCGCACTGCGGCGCTGCTCCTTGGCCAACTGGCGCTGCTTGTCCACGGCCTTGATCGCGTGGCCCTTCTGCCACACCGAGAAGCGCACGCTCGCCTCGGGGCACACCAGAGCGTCGTCGCCGGTTTCCGGGTGGGTGTAGCTGATCTCCGAGAGGCAGCGCAGCCACTCCTGCTCGCCGGGGGTGATCAGCTCCTCCGGGAAGGCCGGCATGGCCAGGACGCTGACCCAGGCTGCGGTCTCGCCGCGGGCGTCCATCATGCGTACGTGGTCGGCGTGCGGAATGGCCTTGGACTGGGTCAGGCGGACCAGGGAGGCGCCGCTGATGGTGGGCAGGTGCGGCGGGGCGGGCTGCGGGCGGAAGCTCTCGCGGGAAACGGCCCAGGCCAGCAGCTCGGCCGGGGCGATCCGCGCGCGCCAAGGGGTGGCTTCCAGGCGGCGCTCCATGCGGCGTGCGAGGCCGTCGAGGTGGGCGAGTTCGGTCTCGTCCAGGCCGGTGTTGCCCACGCCGAGCGCGCCGGCCACACCGTTCTTGACGACGGCGTTGGCCGCGGAGTCCCGCTCGACGAGGCGTATGCCGAGCAGGAGGTGCCGCTGCGGCAGGTCCAGGGTGTCCAGGCGGCGGGCCCACATGTCGGCGACCGCCTCGACGTCCCCGGCGGAGAAGATCTTGCGGGCTTCCTCGCGGTAGTCCTCACCGTCCAGGCGCGCCCAGACCACCTTGAGGTGGCAGTCGTAGCCGGGCAACGTCTTGGCGAGCGCGAGCGCCGCCGCGTCCTGCTCCATGTCCTGGCGGTCCTCCGGCATCAGGTCCGTGTTGGAGGCGGACAGCGTGAACCACGCCTCGGCGCCGACGTCGGTGACGACCAGGCCGTCGGCGATGGCCACCAACTGCGGTTCTTTCATGAGGCGTTCGGCGCCCAGGCCGAGGAGCCGGCCGAACTTGGACGCGGACTTCTTCGCCGCCTTGCTGCTGGTGCTCATCGGTGGGACTCCTTCGTGGAACGGGCGGCGGCGCGCTGGTCGGGGGTACGGCGGGCGAAGTCGGCGGCGGCGTCGTCGTCACTGATCCGGGCGGCCTGGACGAGGCGGTGGGTGCCGTCGCGGGTGAGGTGGTGCCACAGCCCGGGGTGGAACCCGGTGCTGCGCGGGCGGATCCGGTCGGAGAGCCCGGCCCTGAGCCAGGTCCGCTCGCTCGGCTCGATGAGCAGGCGGGTGGAGAACAGGTCCCGGGCCAGGCCGGAGAGCGGGCCGGGGAGCTCCCGGCAGGCGAGGACGACCTGGATGCCGGCCAGCCGGCCGTGCGCCAGGACCGCGGTGAGCGCGTCCAGGGCCACGCCGTTGGGCCGCGGGTCCGCCTGGTGGTCCAGCAGCACCTGGGTGGTTCCGTCGTTCTCCACCAACAGCAGCCGCCGTGGCCCCAATTGGCCCTTCTCGGCGCGGCCGCGGGCCTGGTGCGCCAGGCCGATCAGGTGCCGGTGCAGCTGGTCGGGCTCGTCCACGTACGTCACGTGCTCCAGGCCGCGGGCCCAGGTGTGTGCGTGGTGGTGGACGTCGAGGATGTCCACCTGCTGGCCGGCGGCCAGGGCCTGCGCGCCGAGGCTGCGCAGCAGTTCGGTGGCGCCCATGCCGGGCGGGGCCACCGCCAGGACGTGCCCGTCGCGCGGGGTGAGGTGGACGGCGGCGCCCTCGGCGTCGACGCCGATCAGCGGGTTCTCGCTCAGCCGGGCCGCCGCCTGTCCCACCCCGTGGGTGAGGTCAACGTCGCGCGGGGGCAGGCGCGGTGGGCTCGGCGGGGCGGGCCGGCGCCGGGAGAAGAGCTTCATGCCGCCTCACCCGTCTCGATGACGCCGCGGGCCAGGGCGCGGGCTTCGACGTCGCTGAGGAACAGCGCCTGGAACGCGGTCGACTTCTGCTCGGCGACCACATGCATGCGGCCCGGGATGAGGGAGTACGGCGGGATGGACCACACCTCGGGGGCGACGCGCTGCCACAGCGCGGCGCCGCCGTAGGCGAGGACCCGGGTGGGGAAGACGTCTTTGACGGGGACAGCGCCCAGGCCCGGCAGGCCCACGCGCGGGTTGCCGGCGAAGATCTGGATGCCGAAGCCGGGGCCGGCGGCGAGCAGGACGCCGAGGGCCTCGACGCCCGGGGCCTCCTCCAGTTGGGTCTCCGGGCGGGTCTGGGACCAGTACTCGCGCAGCCCGTACGCGACGGTGCCCAGGTGCTCGATGACCATGACGCGGCGTCCGCGCCAACTGCCGTCCCAGGCAGCGGTGCCGTCCTGCAGGGCGGCCACGTTGATCAGGAGGTGGTCGTGGATCTCCGGGATCCGCGACAGGTAGCGCACCCCGGGCAGGTCGCGGGCCCACTGGTGGCCGGCGCCGCCCGGATCGATGAGGTCGACGCTCGCGCCCAGCGCCAGGGCCTGCGCGGTCAGGGAGCGCAGCAGGGTGGTGGTGCCGCCGCCGGCGCCGGTGGCGACCAGGGCGTGCTCGGCGCCGGGCGGCAGGTGGACGGGCCGGTCGCCGTCGGCGAGACCGAGGAGCGGAGTGTGGGCGGAGTTCAGGGCGGTCAGGGTGTGGGGGTCCGTGAGGCGCAGCGAGTTGCGCAGGGCCTGGATCGGGATGGAGGTCTGGGTGCTCATCAGCTGCTGCCCTTCGGTGCGGTCCGGGCGGCGCTCCGGCGCCGCTTGGCGGTCTTGGTGCGGGCCTTGGCGACGGCGTCGGGGCCGTACATGCGCAGGCGGGGCCGCAGGTGGGCGGGCTTGCCGCAGGACTCGGCGGCATCCGGGTGGTCGCCGTCGGTGGTGAAGTAGGTGGAGAACGCCGGCATCTCGGCCAGCTGCGGGGCCCGTTCGGCCAGGCGCTGGGTGCGCAGCCGCAGTCCGGCCTTCGGCGCGGGGATGCGGCCGCGGCCGATGACCGGGCGCACCCCGTGGTTGAGGAAGTTCAGCCGCACCCCCCAGATCAGGAGGTTGGTGCGCCGCCAGTAGGTGGTGGAACGTTTCGCCCCGTAGTAGGTGAAGAACAGCGGGGGCAGCAGGAAGACCGGGATCAGCGGCTTCAGGGGCATCCCGAAGAGCAGCAGCCAGGTGCCCCACCAGATGGGGAACATCACCGCGCCGTACTTCAAGGTGGTACGCGGCAGGCCTTCGCCCAGGTCAAGGCCCAGAAGTTCGTGCTGCCGGGTTTCGAGATCCCAGTGCCGGGTGTAGGTGCTGGAGGTTCGCATCGTCGCCGCCTCAGCCCGTGAAGACGGTGGCGATCTTGGCGCCGATGAACTTGAGGATCGTGACGGCCTGGTTCGGCGTGAACACCATCACGGCGACGACGGCGCCGCCGACCATGTGGGTGATCAGCGCGCCCCACTCCTTTTTCGCCCAGTGCCCGAAGCCGCGAACGGCGAGCACGGCGACGAACAGGGAGCCGACGACCGCGAGAATCCAGGAAACGAGCGCGTTGTCTCCGCCCATGGGGAATCCACTCCTTGGGTTTGATGGGAAGGGTGTTGAAGGGCCGGCCGTACGGCGGGCCCGCGGCAGCCGCCGCGTGAAGGGGGCGGGCCGCTACGCGGTCTTGGCGTTGACCGCCTCGACCTGCCAGCGACTCGCGCTGCTGGCCGAGACCTTGGTGAGGGTGATCTGGTAGGTCTGCTGGATCTGGGCGCCGCCGAGCTTCCAGCGCACCGTCGCCGTGCCGGACCGCTTGTCGCCGGTGCCGGCGTCCACGACCCAGGAGTCGAGGGTGTCGAGCGCGAGTCCGGAGCCGAGCGGCTCGATGTCCGCGCCGGGTGCGGCCGCCTGGTCCTCGCTGCCCAGGGCCCACGACTTGAGGAAGTCCTTGACCGTCTCGCGGGTCATGCCCGCGAGCTGGGTGTCGGCCTCGGGCCCCTCCGGCGCCTTGTAGCCGGCGGCGGTCGGCATGCCGACTATCGCTGGCTGCCCGGTGACCACCACCCGGCCCTCGCCCTGGGCGACCGGCACCTCCAGTCCGCGCCAACTCGTCGCGGTCCGCTGGTTCTTGCCGTTGCCGGTCACCACGCTGACCCGCACGTCGACCCGCACCCGGGCCCGCTTGCCGCCGACCTGGGTCACGGTGCCCGGGATGGTCTGCGCGACCAGCTGGACGCCGGAGCCGTTCCACCCGAGCTTCGGGTCGATGCCCTTGGCCAGGTCCGCCTCGAGTTCCTTGGCACGGGCGTCGGGTTCCTGCGCGTTCCAGTTCATGTAGCTGCGGGCGAAACGGGCCGCGACCTGCTGCGCCTCGGCTTCGGGCACGTTGTTCTTCTTGGCCTCGGCCTGCGGGTCCGCCTGCTCGACGGGCGTCGGCGGCTTCGTGGGGAAGACCCACGTGCGTACGCCGGTGAACGCGGCCAGGCCGATGACCAGCCAGATCGCGACCCGTCCCGCCTTGCGGGCGGCCGAGCGTCCCGAGGACTCCTCCTCTTCCGCCCAGCCCAGCGCGGCCGGCGCTCGCGTCCCCCTCCCCTCCCCCGCCTCTGGCGAAGGCGCCTCCACCGAGGCGTCCGCGACAGCGGTGATTCCCTCATCACCGCCCTTGGGCTCTTTCGGTGGAAGATTCAGCATCTTCCGCAGCGCACTCATCCCGTACTCCTCGGCCAATTCCCAATAACCGACCTCCGCGCATAAGGGCATGGCGGGGTGCCATGCGGCCTCACGCATTTCGCGGAAAGCTCACACGGAAAACGTAGAATCGTTGGCCTGTGGATAAGTTCCGGCGATTCGGCGCCCCACGGTCCGGTGGAGGGCGAGGGCGCAAAAAAAGGGGGCCACGGGAAATCCCGTGGCCCCCATCGGTGCCTCTGTGCCCGGCAGTTCAGCCGTGGCGGTCCTCGTCCTCCTCGTCGTCCTCTGTGTCGTCGACGGCGCCGTCCTCAGCGTCCTGCTCGTCCTGGTCGGGGTCGGCCGGATCGCCGGACTCCCCTGCCTCCTCCTCCTCGTCCTCGTCGGGCCGGTAGTAGTCGGCCAGGTCGGCCAGAGCGAACAGCTCCTTGCCGTCGACGAGACGTCCGCCGGGGAAGTTGTTGCGGCGCCGCTTGTGCTGGCGCATCAGCTCGGCACTGACCTCGATCCCCTCCTCGGCCAGCCGCCGGGAAATCTCCGCCAGCGGCAGCAGCTCGACGTCCTCCTCCGGCTCCTCCGCGACGGCCGGCGACGCCGCGTCGCCCTCCAGCACGAGCGGGTCGTCCTTGACCATGCTCACCGCCGGCCGTTCTCCATCGCTCTCTTCAGCTGCCGCTATGGCCTGCTGATCAGGCGAGTTGGCATCCTTGGTGAACAGCGGCCTGGACTCCTGCAGCAGGGACGGCAGCCGCTGAGGGCTGCGCGCCGGCGGAGCCCCGTACAGGTCCTCCGTGCTGTATCCGCGCTGGGCGCGCAGTTCCATGCTGTGCGTGCGGAAGTCCTCCGGGTCCGCGTACGGGACCTGGATCCACACCCGCCGGTTGCCCTCGATGATCATCATGCGGCCCGCGCGGTCGACGCTCTCCGGCACGGGAGTGGTGTTGACGATCATCTTCCACTGGTTGGCGTTGTAATTGCCCATAAGGATCATTCGGAACATGTTCCGCAGACCCCGGGAGCCGACCGCGGCCTCCCGCAGGTCCTGGAAGACGCCGATGATCGTCACGTTGACGTGCCGGCCCATGCGCATGATGGACGCGATGTCGCCCCAGATGGGGTCGCTGGCCGGGTCGCCCTTTTCCTTGTTCTCGTTCCACCACTCTTTCGACGCGTCGCCGAATTCGTTGCCCTCTTCGAGAATGAGGGTGAGGCGGTCGAAGTTCTTCCGCGGGTTGCCCTTCTTCACATAGTTCCGGGCCTCCACCTCACGGGCGGCCCAGGAAATCGCGGACCGCATGTCCCCGATATTTCCCGGGTCGGTGTAGAGGTGAACCCCCTCCACTCCCTCGAAGCAGTTGATACTCGCCATCTTCACGTCAATGCCGATGACGGTGGCCCGCTGCCGCACCAACTGCGTGATGATCATCTGGAGGAACGAGGACTTACCACCACCGGAACCCACCGAAAGCGCCCACATCGCGGTTTCACCGGTCATTTCCTTGATTACCGGGCGCTGGCGTTCGTCGATGCCCAGCACGAGCTGGCCGGGCTCACATGCGGCGATCGCCTTCTGCACGATGTCGCTGAAGAAGTCCACCTTCTCCGGCGGTTCGAGCTTCGGCTTCGGCTTCTGCGGGGTGAACACCACGTTGAAGGGGTGGTTCTTGAGATTCCACTCCCCCGCCCACTGCCCGCCCATCCGGTCCTGGATCAGCTCACGCATCTGGTCCTTGAAGCCACCCGGATCGTGCCAGCCGTCCGGCAGCCGCACCGCCACGAACGACCGGTCGATGGGGATGTTCAGGGCACGCAGCCGTTGATGGTCGTCCCACTCGGACAGCAGGTCCTTGAGCGCCATGGACATCGGAATCACCAGGGCCCGCATGTGGTTTCGCCGGCCGCGCCCGCGTATCGCAGCGATCACCACGATCGGGACCGCCACGGCCGCGGCGACGATCGACACACGGATCACACGGTCGTGGTCCTTGATCCCCCACCACATCCACGCAGCCCAGCCCGCCCACGCGAGGAGGACCACTCTCAGCAAGGCAGCCCCCCAGCGCGGCAGACTGCCCGGTGGTCTTGGCTCACCGTCCAGCGGGGCCCCGCTGATGAACCGGCCGAAGACCATGACCCCTTGCTCCAGGCCGTCCTCGACCTGCTTGTCAAACTTCGTCTGCGCCACGGGCCACTTCCCCTTCCACGCTCAGCTCCCTCCCGGCTCCCGCAGCACGCGGAGGAACGATCAAGAACGAACGTAGAAAGATCGGCCTGTGGACAGAGTCCGCGAAAGCGGACCACCGCACCGCGGCAAACTGCCAGGAACAGCCGCGCTGTTCACCCGGGGCCGCCCACGGGCCTGCCCTCGGCAGGGCGCCGGCCGTTGAGTTCAGGGGGCGCCGCCGCCGATGACACCCCGCGATCGGAGTCGCAGAGAGCACGGAGCACCGCTCAACCACGTCTGGCTGCGCCGGAGTTCTAGACCAGCGCAGGTGCCGTACCCCGAGCCGATACCGTCGGAGCATGCACCCCACTTCACCCGCCGGCCCGGTAGCCGGGACCCCTGCCTACTGGTCGATGCTGGAGCGGCAGGCCGACAGCTACTCCCGAAGCCGTGCATCAAGCGCGCCCGGCGACTGGGCTGACGCGCAAGCTCTCATGATTCGCCTGAAGCCATACGGCGCATCCGGTCTGCTCGACCTGTCCACGCTGCTGGTCCTGCACGCCATCGACCGATGCCCCGTCGAACTCCGCGACGGCCAAGGCCGGCCAGCCCTCTCGAACCTGATCCACGGCCGATCCGACGCCCTCACGGCGATCGACGCGACTGCATCCGCGAACGCGCGCCTGAACCGCGGGCCCGAGACCGCCAACGACCTCGCCGACACCGAGCAGCAGATCGAGCGCATCAACGACCTCGAGACAGCAGTGGCGGCAGCCCTTCATACCCGGGCCGGACACCCCAAGGCCCGACGCAACGTACGCCGAGCCCTGACTGACTGCGGCGAGGGCGCCCGGGAAGCATCGGCGATCTTCGGAATCCTCAGCGAGATCATGGAGACCATCGGCCGCCGCACCGCTCACACCGCAGGCTGAGCCTCCGCACGCCACTCCCCGCTCCGGTACGGCACTGCACCCTGACCGTGATGCACAGGCTCCAGGCGCCCATGGCTCACCGGCTCTGCGAGCCCCGCAGGCAGTGCTCGCGCATGTGTGGGCGCTTCACGAGGCGGCGATTCTGGCGTTCGCCGCCATTGCCGGGCCCTGACTGCCGACGCTTAGGATCGCTCCTGGCGAAGAATCGAACGAGGTCGAACGGAGCGCTTTGCGCGGAGCGCGGCCTGGATGGCGGAGCCGCAGGCCGTCTGGGATCGGGTGCCTTGCGCTCAGCGGGCGGAGCCGAACAGGAACGCCAGTCCGATGATCAGCCCACCGTAGGCCAGCACCAGCAGGGCCACGACGAGGAGCAGCAGCCAGCCAGTCAGAATGCCGACAAGCGCCACCCCGCGATCCCGACCGTCAAGGCGCTTGCCGCGCAGTCGGCCGAGATGGCCGGCCGGGATGGCGACCACGCCGAACATGAACATGGCGAAGGTGTAGTACTGCCCATACATGAGCCAGAACATGGGCGTTGCGAAGATCGCCACTATGAGCGCGACGCCCAGAGCCGCGGACCAGATACTGACCCGTGCCGGAGTGTTGCGGACCGAGCCGCCTCGCCGTGCTGTCGCCGGCGCATTGTTGTCCATCATGGTTGTCCCCCGTAAAGATCAGATCGCCACCCTACGAGAGACCCGACCCCGGAGGCCGCCTTCTTCGGGTGCAGGATGGCGCCACCCCTCTATCCGTGGGGCGAACACCACCGGCTACGAGGCACCCTTCACCACGGCGAGCCGCTGAGCCCCGTGCAGTCGCTCCTCCTCGTCCCGTGTGATCCGGTGCGCTTGTCCGCGGTTCACCTCACGACCGTGCGCAGCAAGCCAGTCCACCACGGTCGGTGTGTGCGTGGAGTCGAGGACCCTCATCGCATAGCGGACTGCAGCCGCATTCGACTTCAACCCCGCAACAGCGGACTCGTGCTCGGCGCGCTCAAGATTCCCCGCCGCGCTGGCGCCCTCTATCTCAGGTACAGGGTCTGCAGCTTTTGGGACTCCGCTCTCCCCCGAGGTCGGGACAGCGGGCTCTCCCTCCACCCTCTCTGCGATCGGCTCGTCGGTCGGTTCGTCGCCAGGTTCCTCATCACCCGCCGGATCTTCAGGGCCTGGCGTGCTCCATCCCGGCTCTGCCTCGGTGTCCCCCTGCCGTGAGGCGGGAGCGACAGACGCCGATGGACCTGGCTCCGGCAGGGCTTCGGCAGCGACTCCTCCGATGGGGTCTTGCTCGTCCCGGCTGGCGTCTGGCTCAGACGACCCCGCATCTGGCAGCTCGGAACCTCCCGTGTGCTCGGGTCCTACTGCGTGATCGATCTGGTCGCCGGGGCCTGGCACGTTGTGCTTCTCCAGTTCTTGCGGGCGACTCGTCCCAACTTCCGGGTCACGTGCCCGGGGGTGGCTCGCCGCCTCAAGCGGCACTCCAAAGCGCGCGATGCGCAAGGGAAGGAGTTCCTCCACCGGGGCCTTCCAGCGCCAACCTCGCCCGTAGCGACCTCGCAGCCGGGCCTGGTACACGAGTCGCTGTTGCTCGGCCTGGATTACGTCGTCGTACTTCCGGATCTCCCAGAGCATCATCCGGCGCCAGAGCCGGAAGGTAGGCAGCGGGGCGAGCAGCCACCGCCAGAGTCGGACCCCTTCCATGTGCCGGTCCGCGGTGATCGCCGCCAGTCGACCGACAGCGTGCCGGGCCGCCTCGACCGTCACCACGAAGAGGATGGGGATCACGCCGTGCATGCCGACACCTACTGGGTCCGGCCATGCAGCCACAGCGTTGAACCCAATCGTCGCCGCGGTCAGGAGCCAGGCCGCTTGGCGGAGCATTGGGAACGGGATGCGAAGCCAGGTCAGCAGAAGATCCAGCGCCAGGAGTACGGCGATGCCGGCGTCGACCCCGATCGGGAAGACCGTGGCGAAGGAGCCAAAACCCTTGCGGACCGCGAGGTCTCGCACGGCCGTGTACGAACCTGCAAATCCGATCGCCGCGATCACCACCGCTCCCGACACCACCACGGCAATCAAGCCGCGCTGGGTTCGACTCAGGCTGATGCGCCCTGCGCTGCGCTCCACTTCCCACTCCCTTGATCCGATTCCGGGAAGCGTGCGGCGAGCCGCCTGTGGATAGAGTCCGATGAGCCTGTCGCGGGCGGGCGCTTGCGAGGTCAGTTTGGAGCTGTCCACCGAGACATCCACCTAAGATGCCACATCCACCATCTCGCGCCACGGGAAGCACACGGCAAGACCCTCTGACCTGCGCATATACCGATAGATATGCCGATGCCTAGACCTGTAGGCATCCTCTCTGTTGTCCAGATAGCGAGTCTGATGTACATCCTCTGACAAGTTCGAATATCCAGTCTGATCGAAGGCCGCATAGAACTACCGATGAACGTCCAGGACTCCGGTCAGATAGATGTCACTACCGATAGCCCGACACATGTCCTGTCGAATGTCCAAACCGATAGCCAGGTCGATGCGACTACCTACTCACACACCTAACGACCGCATGTCAGACCTAGCTACTCAGCTACCTATGGACCTGCTCACCGTTCGACTGATCGCAATGTCCACCTGTCAACCTACCGACCGACATTCTGATCCACCTTGTCACCGGACTAGCTACGGTCAGTCGGATCGATCCACGTACGCCTCTACGTATCTACGCTCCGTAGGAACTACCGGTAGACGGACCTGCGCATCTACCGTCCTATCCAGCTTCCTATCTAACGACCCTCCGCGCTTTAGACCTACCGATGCTCACATTTACAAACGCATCTAGGGACTTACGCACACCTATACCTTCCGAACGACCTCACGTCCTTTGGTCCCACCGACCGATGCAACTGATCTCTCACCAAAGGACCGATACTCCTACGTTCCTTCAGACCGGGTGATAGACCTTCAATTCGATACACCCACTCACGATCGCGCTCACCGCACCATGCACGGAACGTCCCACCGACCCACGGTCCAACGGATCGACGGAAGCGCAGACGCACCGCTGTACGTACGGATCTCCGGACGCACTGATCGCCGGTCTCACGAACCCACCCACGCACGCGCAGACGCACCGCTGTACGTACTGATCGCCGGTCCCACGAACCCACCCACGCACGCGCAGA
Source organism: Streptomyces sp. NPDC058470 (assembly GCF_042721055.1). Taxonomy (NCBI): domain Bacteria; kingdom Bacillati; phylum Actinomycetota; class Actinomycetes; order Kitasatosporales; family Streptomycetaceae; genus Streptomyces; species Streptomyces sp. NPDC058470. Next base: position 60,932 of record NZ_JBHXMF010000030.1, on the reverse strand, counting down.
CGCACCGCTGTACGTACGGAACCCCGGACCCACTGATCGCCGGTCCCACGAACCCACCCACGCACGCGCAGACGCACCGCTGTACGTACT
>NZ_JBHXMF010000030.1:0-60744 GCF_042721055.1 Streptomyces sp. NPDC058470 | reverse complement strand
ACACGAACCCACCCACGCACGCGCAGACGCACCGCCAGATCGTCAGCCAGCACTCCCACCGACAGACCGAGCCACGCTCCAAGCCACGGCCGACCGAACCGACCCAGTCCCGAACACACCACCGGACGTACTCAGCGCCGGCCCCACCAACCCACCCACGGTCAGAAGCGTGACCCCACCCACGGCCACGTCACCGCTTCGAGGCTGCGGGCCCCATCAGGCGACCACCGAGAGGTCCGAGGAAGGGAGCACAAACCACTAGGCACTTCCTGCGCGTACCTCCCCCGTGTACGCATGCGCAACTGTTATCGTCTGCCCAAGTAAAATCCCTGTCAGGGGCATAGCTTGGTGGTTCCGCCTCAGCCGCCTACCCTCATACAGGCCATTACGGAGCAAAAGACGTGTCAATCATGGGCTGATCAACTGAGTCGGCCAGGAAGTGAGCAGTCCGTGGACAACATCGCCGTAGCGAGCCAGAAGGGCGGCCCCGGCAAGACCACGACGACCGTGAACTTGGCGGCGGGTCTCGCACTAACCGGAGCACGCGTCCTGGTCGTGGACATCGAACCCCAGGCCCAAGCAGGCATCGCCCTCGGTGAGCGCCTCCAGGGAGCCGATGTGGCGAAGTCCCTCGGACTACGACTGCAGCAAGCGGCGCAAGGAGTTCCCACCTCGGTGGCGGACATCGTCATCGACTGCAGCCACCTCCTTGAGCACAGGCGAGGAGAAGGCCGTCTCTGCTTGCTCGCCTCGGAGCAGGCGACGATGGCGAACGCCCAGCACATCCTCCATGCCGCCGGACTAGAGAAGGTCCACGTACTCCGTACGCTCCTCGACGAACTGGATGGCGACTTCGACTACGCCGTTTTTGACACCCCTCCGGCGGTCCAGGCCCTCAACGGCGTCGCCCTCGCAGCGTCTGACTTCGCTCTGACCCTGTGCATGCCAAAGCACGCCACGGTCGAGGGCGCAGTCACCATGCGCTCCACGATTCGCCACGTCACCGAGCGCACGAACGGACTCGCCGACCCGAAGTACCTCGGCGCGTTGCTCAACATGTCCAGTCCTCAGCGCGAGTGGTCTCTCGAGGAGATCGAAGTCCGGAACCTCATGGTCGACACGCACCTCGCGCCGTTCGTGACTGACATCCGCCAGGACACCCGAATCTCCCGCAGCTACTCGACCGGCATGCCGGCCGTGCTGGGCTTCGCCCGTCACGCTCCTGGCAAGCAGTACGCGCGGTTCCTTCAAGAGGTGATGGACCGCATGGATCTTCCCGAAGACAAGTGGGAGATTGCCCCGAGCGCCGATGAGATGCTCGCCGCGGCGGAGGAGAGCAAGGCCGCCAAGGAGAAGACCGTTGCCTGAGAAAGCGTCCACCGAAAAGACTGACAAGAACACGAAGTCAGATCGCACCGGCGACTTCGCTGGCGTGCGGCGAAGGAACGGGGGAGGGGCGGCCCGAGCCGACCGAGCTGCTCAAGCCGCTGCACTTCTGGGGCACGCCGAAAGCACGGCCGACGCCTCCTTCCTTGGCGGAGCACAGGGCCTCACACCTCCCGATGCTCATGCTCAACCCTCAACGGCCACTCCGGGTGCACCTCTCCCGGCCCAGAGCACCGACACGGCGGCTATGGCTGGCTACCCCAGCGCCACTCTCCCGACGGTCGGAGAATCTGAGGCCAGGCCGGAACAAGGCACAGAAGGGAGTGAGGCTGCCTCAGTTGAAGAACATTCTGCTGGTGCAGCTGACGACCCATCCCCTGCAGGTACCTCTGGGGTTAACGGGACTGCGTCCAGGAAGGCGGATGAACCGGCGTCGACGGGGCGGCGCCGAAAGAAGCTTCCTCCCATGCAGCAAGCCCTTCAGGACAGCTACGTCGACTCCAGGATCAACTCCCGTCAATGGGACTCTCACGGAGTCAACCTCATTCCGGCTCTGTGGCCGGCGCTCCGGGCGCGCCTCTCCCGAGACCGAAAGAGCTCGGGCAACTCGAACCTCGGCCTCGGCCACTACATCGACGTGGCTCTGCGTCAGGCTCACCTCGACACTGACCACCTCATCGGACTGCATGACGCCTTGAACGCCGAGCGGATGGGCGAGCTGCCGCGGGGACGAAAGACGACTCTCAGCCTTAGCCCTCAAGCACGAGAAGCCGCTGAGGAAGTCATCGAGCTGCTCGAAGCCGCCGACTTCGCGAGGAAGGGCAAGGACGTCATGTCCGCCCTTGTGCTCAACTTCCTGCGCGCCCTCGAAAAGGAGGGCCCCCTCCCCAAGCCAGAGTTGCCGCCGCTCATCTGACGGACGGTCAGGAAGGCCCGCGTCACCGAAGAGGTGGTGACGCGGGCCTTCTGCATGTCGACATGCCGCGACACGCCGATAGCCGCAGAAGTTTTCCCACGCCGACTGTGCCCTGATTTGCACAGAATATTGTCTTTTCTGCTCTCTTCGTACTACCTGGGAACCCCAGCCTCGGCGTTTCGAGCGTTCGCTGCGCGCGCCCGCGCCGGGCTCCTGGAACGCGCATTGCGAAGTCCGAGCGCTCCGCCTGCTGCCGTTCGAAAAAGTCTCAGAGTCACCCCTGACCTGCATGTATGCCGATACCTATCCACATGCACATACCCATGTTCGAACCGATACCCGGACCGATGTGCCTACCGACCTTCCGACTCATGCATGCATACGCCTTCGCACGTACCGGACCATCACCGGACCCTGCTATCTACCTATGCCCCTGACAGGGAAATAAGGGACCACTTTCGGGTAGGGTTGCGCCAGCTGATCACCATCCCGTACAGGAGATTCGATGCCGCCAGCAGCGCGCCTGAGCGCAAACGCCGTTGCCGTCGCCGCCGGAGTCGACAGCAACTGGGTTTACCGGGCCGTTGAAATAGGCGTTCTGAGCGAGCCGCACTTCGCCGCAGACGTCATCGTCATCCGGGTATACCGCGTGTTGTCGCAACTCGTCTGGCCCGACAAGCCGCGCCAACGATCGAAGAAGCACGCGCTCGACACGTGGCAGCTGGCGGCACTGCACGCAGCCCGCGATGCCGTGACGGATTCTGCGACGACGCCTGAGACCACGCTTTGGGTGATGCAGGACTCTGTGCAGGTAGCCCACAGCCGGCCAGAGAGAGCCAGGCTCGAGTCGGCGTCAGAAGACGGCACCGAGCCTTCGATGCTCGACGCACAGGTGGCGCTACGCCTTCCGATCGGGCGATGGATCGACGAGCTCCCCGCCATCTTGGCGAAGATCCCGAGACGCGAACCGCGACGCGGCGTCAACGCCAAGTCCAGAACCTCCAAGGGGTCGTCGCCACGATGACTCCTTGGGCTCTGCAGCCACCGAGTCCCGGACTCTATCCACAGGGGCTCCGCTGCAGTGTGACCCAGCAAGCGGACAGGCCCGGGATCTGCGGTCCCGGGCCCTCCGCACATCGAGGAGGAGGTGATGGCCACCCGCATCACTAACTGAACAGAGTCCGCATGGCACCCAGCTACCCCTAGCGGGCCGAGCGGCGATTCAGGTTTCCCATTTCCTCCTCGACTGGAGCAGATCATAGCTACCCGTCCGAGGGCTGGCTCAGTCGTGCCTAAATCGGCCCTGCAGCCAGCTCATTCCAAGCATTCTGGTTCGTCCTGGCGTCGCAGTGCGCGCGCGGGCGAGGTCGTTGAGTTCGCTGGTCCGGTCCCGGAGTCGGGGCCTGGTGATCCGTTGGTGTTGAACCGGGCGATGCGTGCCCGGCTGTACGCCGCGGTGCGGTGCCTCCTGGCGGACAAGTCCCTGAAGGATGCGCCGGATTCGGTGCGTCTGGCGGCGGTGGTGTTGCTGGCGAAGGCGTCGGCGCGCAGCGTCGTGTTGCGGTATCGGGCGGGGGAGATGGGGCGGTGGCTCGGGTTCTCCGAGTCGTACGTCGACCACAAGGTGCTGCCCATGATGCGCGCGGCCGGTGTGGTGGAGACCAGCGCGCTGACGGATGAGGCCGGCCGGGTGACGGGCCTGGAGTGGAAGTTCCTGCCGTTGCTCGCCGCGCGGGAGAGCGGCGATCCGATGCACCCGCTCGCCTTGGCCCGCAAGGACCTGGCGACGCTTCTTCGATTCTGCGAGGCGCTGTTCGCGCCGGGCTGGGCGCCGATCGACGGTCCGGTGACGCCACCGGGGCTGCTGGGGACCCGGCGGGGGAGGGGGGCTGCGACGGACCGGCTCGCTCTGCTGCTGCTCGCGCTGCAGACGCGGCCGGACGGCCGGGTTCGTCTGGTTGGCGGCTCGGTGAAGGAGGGCCGCGGGCGCGCGGACGCCACGGTCGCGAAGGCGCTCGGCTGTTCGGTGTCCGGTGGCGGCAAGGTCGTCGACCGCCTCGAGCGGCTCCAGGTCGTCGAGGTGGTGCGTGGGACGACGGAGACGGGCCAGTACGGCAAGGGCCGGCTGGTGCTGCCCGCGATCGCGTCCGCGTTCGGTCGCCACGCGGCCCCGCAGGTTGGTGTCGAGGTCGGCGCCGAGGAACAGCAGGAGCAGCCCGAACGGTGCCCGTCGTGCGCGCACGGTTCGGCCCAGGGCGAGGACGAGGCGGCCGGCGAGGCCTTGGCGCTGTCGGGGGAGGGCTGGCAGCAGGAGTCGTTCGACGATGTCGAGCCCGTGGTTTTCCAGCGCCCCGTTGCTGCACCCGGGGATCTTGAAGCCCAGCCGGAGGAGGAAGGCCCTGTCACCAGCGCGGGAGAGGCTCTTGAGGCCGTGCCGGAGAGCGGTGTGGTGGAGCGCCCTGCTGGTGCACCCCTCCACGCTGACCACGCGCTGGGGGTTTCTCTCTCTGGTTCTCTCTCGCTTGCTGGTGGGTTTTCCGGCGAAGCCGATCCGGGGTGCGGTGATCTGCCGGAGTGCGCGGGCGCCCGCGAGGACGCGCCGGATCACACCGAGGTCGCTACGGCTGCGGCCGGTGGCGGGCTGGGCGGCCCGCTTCGCGGGGAACAGCAGCAGGAAGCGGCAGTTGGTGAGTCGGGCCGGTCGGTCGAGCTTGGCTCGGTGAAGGCACCGGCGAAGCAGGCGGGGACGCTGGTGTTCGTGCGGCCTGCGGCCTTGCCGGCGGGCCTGGAGTCGGTGCTCGCGCCGGTACGGCCGGTGTGGGAGCAGATCCTGCGGCCGGGGGCCCGCCGTCATGTCGCTGCTGCTGTCCGGTTCCAGCTCGGCGTGGTGCGCGGGATCGTCGGACCGGCCGAGGCCGAACAGGTCCTCGCTGAGCGCCTGGAGCGGCGCCTTGATCAGCAGATGGGCCGGCCGGTTACCGATCCGGTGGGGTGGATCCTGGGCCGTGGCCTGGTGCAGCGGGCGTGGTGCTGGTCGCAGCTGTGCGACGAGGGCCGGCGGATGGACTCCGGCGCCGATTGCCCCAGCTGCCAGGTCCTGATCGGTGACCGGCGGGGACTGCGTGCGCGGATCGCAGCGGAGACCGCCCGGGAGCTGGTCGGGGCGGCGCCGGCGGTGCTGCAGGCCGAGACCGAGAAGCGGTTGAACGCCGCGGTGACGTCCGAGGCAGCGGCCCAGGCCGTACGGCGGGAGCGGGCGCTGGCAGAGCGGCAGGCCCGCGCGAAGGTCGTCGAGCAGCGCCGCGCGCAGAACGCGGCGGCCGAGCAGGAGCGCCTGGCCCGTCCCTGCGACGACTGCGGGATCCCGGACGCGGCCGGCCGGTGCCTGCTGTGCAGCGAACGCCGCGCTGTGGAGCGGTTGTTGGCCGAGGCCGTGGACCTTGCGGTGATGGCCCGCGCCGACCTCACCGACCCGTCGGCGGTCGCGGAGGCCACCGTGAGGTGCGCGGCGGACACCCGGGTGCTGCTGGAGCAGCAGTTGGAGCGGCTGCGCGGTGACGGCATCGAGGACGTCGGCCTGTTGTTCGCTGCCCGGGGGATCGCCGAGAAGCTCCGCGACCAGCGACGCGAGAGCCTGGACGGTCGGCTGATGCGGTCGGCCGAGGCCGAGCGGGAGGCGGACAAGGCGTACGACGCCAAGATGCGCTCGGCGCACCGGTACCCGACCCGGGCGATGGCCCAGGCGGCCGCCGAGCGGGCAGCGGACGAGGCCCTGGAGCGGACGGTGGAGGTCTTGTTCGCCGACCGGGCCCGGCACCTGCGGACCGCCCGGGGCAAGCAGCCGGCCAGGCCTACGGTGACGGACTGGGCGAGCCGCTGTGCCGAACTCGCCGACCAGGAGCTTCCCGAAGACCGGGACCAGCATGCCGGGGCACGGGCACTGGAGGCGGTGAGCGCGGCATGAACGCCCTCGCCGTCACCACCGTCTCGGCGCCGTACAACGGCCCGCGGCCGTCCTCGTCCGTGCCACCGGGGTTCCGCCGGCAGGTGCGGGTGCTCCGGGATGTGGTGTCCCCCCTGCCAGCAGGGGAGATGCCATGAACACCAGGACTCTTCCCCGGGCCGGCCGCACTCCGGCGGTGCCGGTCTGGGAGCGGCGCCCCCTCAGCCGGCGGTCCCGTCGGCTGCTGCTGGAGGGCGACGTCGAGGGTCATTACGCCGGCCGCGACGATCCAGACTCCGGCTACCGGCTCACCATGGCGATCGCGCTCGCCTGTTCGCAGCCCGGCCGCGAATGGACGCCCGCCGACTTCCACCAGGCCCTCATCTACACGCCGACCCGGGGCGGCTGGTGGGCGCGCAGGCTCCGCGAGCGCAAGGGCGCCCAGTACGCGGAGAACAAGCTCACCGCGATGCTGGACAAGGCCCGCGAGTTCGCCGGCCGCAACGGCACCATCACCGGCCGCCCGGACGCCCTGGAAAAGATCAATGAGGTCCGCCATGCCGTCGAACACCTCGCCTGGCCGTCCCGCGGCGGCGGAGCGGTCGACCAGAAGAACCTCGCCGCACGGCTGACGCTGTGCGAGCGGGCCGGCGGCCTGGAGCACACCACCGCGCTGCGCCCGCACGCGGAACGGATGGGCTGCGCGAGGTCGACCGCCGAGGCCAGCGACAAGCGGCTCGTCGAAGCCGGGTGGCTTCAGCTGCTGGAAGCCGGCACCGGCAAGAATCACGGCTCACGGTGGCGGCTGAAGATCCCCGACCACGTCACCGAGCTCCTCGCTCGTGCAGCTCCGGGACACTTTCTGCCCCCCACTCCCGGGGAGCTGGCAACTGTCCCGGATCCGCACACCTTCACCGACACCGCCGCACTCGCCTCGGTGATGGCACACGACGCCTTCCACCACTTCGCCCACGGCACCAGCGGCGCCCGCATCCTGGCCTGCCTCGACGTCACGGAAGGACTTGAGCCCGCCCAACTGCAGCGGGCGACCAGCCTGCACCGCACTACCGTCGCCCGCCGCCTGGACAAACTCGTCGCCGACGGCCTCGCCCACGAATGCGAGGGCCTGTACTACCTGGCCCCCAATCTGGCCGGCCCCGCCCGTCTCCACCCCGACGACCAGGTCCTCGCCGAGGCCGCCGAACAGCAGGGCACCGCGGGCTTCGGCGAGCGCCGCAGAGCGCGGCACGCCCGCGAACGCGCCAACTACCAGCGGTACATCGCCGAACGGAACACCCGGGCCCGGCCCCAGCGGCCACGTCCCGTCCTGGTTCCCGAAGGCGTCATCGACCCCGACACCGGCGAACTCCTCGACGAACGATGGCGCGGCTGGGATGTACGGGACCGCTACCGGCCGGTCTGGCACGGTCCGGATTCTGCCGACGGCCAGGGAGCGGGGCGAGTCGCATGACCAGCACATTCGGCTCTCCGCTCGGCGACCAGCGCACACGGTCTCCCGATCCGGAGCGGGTGGCACGCTGGCGCGCGGCCCAGCAGCGGCCGGTCTTCCCGCTCGCGCCGGGCCGCAAGATGAGGCCAGGCTGCCGGTGCTGCCGCCACAACAGCCCCGCCTACGAGCCGCACCCCGCCAGAGGCTGCTCGTGCCTGGCCAACGGAGGCTGGTGCCACGGCTTCTACGCCAGCACCCTCGACCCCGCCCTCACCTCCCGCTGGTGGTCCGACCCGTACGCCGTACTGACTCCAGCGCCCCACAATTGCGGAACTCAGTCCCTGTCTGTCCCTGAGAATCGCGCCACATGCGCGCTGAGCTGCAACGATGCCCGAGGGACTGAAGCAGGGACTGTTGAGGGACCGACCCCGGATCCCGGTGTGACAGTCCCCACCTGCCGTCTGCAGCCCGGACAGATCTCCGCCGAGACCGACATCGTCCGGCTTCTGCCGATCGACCGCAGCGAAGACAAGGACTCGCCGTACCCCGTCGGCGCGCCCCTGGAAGCCGGCGACCCGCGAGCGGTCCGGCCGGAACCCGGCCGCCTCAGCGAACGCGCATGGGGCGGCCCTCTGCCCGACGGCCCGGCCACCACCGGGGCTTGGACGGAAGTCTGTTTCAGCAGTTCAGGGCCGCGCCGACTGGGCCTCCGAAACGCCGCTTCCTCAATTCGGGAACCCCACGTTCCCCCGGCCGTCATGCCTGAACCGCCTGGGTCTCAGGTGGTCTTGCCGCTAAGGCGCAGGCCGCTCAGGCGCCTCAGCCAGTGGCGTGGACCAGCTTCCCGCTTCTCTACTACGAGGGAAGTAACCAGGCGCTGGGCCGCAGCCTTCACGTCTGCGGGTGGGCCTGGCTCCTGGCTCTCCCACTGATTGAGCGCACTCTCAAGAACCTGGATCGTGGGACGGCGGAGTTGTTGGTTGTCCGTGGTCAGCATCTCCAGGGATGCGATGGCGCCGATCTGGAGATATGGCTCTTCGCGTCCGAGTAGAGCGAGGACGTCCGACCAGGTCTGCGACGGGTCATGCTTCATGGGCCCACTACATCATGGTGCGCACGGCCGCCGTAGGGCGCTCTCAGAGGCGGGTTGCGCCGAGCTCTACCTCACTCAATTCCGTGCACCGTTTCGCACAAGCCTCCCACCACCCCAGGGGGCAACGTGACACGAACTCCTCGAAGTTCGAAGGCGCGGCGGGGACACCGTCGAGCCCACCCGCCCCGCAAGGCCCGGCCGTTCCACCCGCGCAGGCGGCATGAGCCGAAGTCGCTGCGCCGCAGAAAGAGGCAACAGGCAACATGCCCAACGCCCTTCACGACCACCGGAGTTGATCCGAGACTGACCGCATGACCAGCGACCTTTTGGGCTCCCAGTCCCCGCATGCCCTCATTCAGACCGTGATCATCAGCTACGGCGACGGCCACCACGACGCACCCCGAGGTGATGCGCTCCGCGTGGATACCCGCCCGCTGCGCAACCCGCCCGAGGACCCGGCCATGCGCGACCGGATGCTCCACTCCACCGGCCTGGATCCCGAGGTGCGCGCCTACGTCCTCAGCTCGCCCGGAGCAGAGCGCCTCATCGACCGCAGCACCCGGCGCGCGCTCGCGCTCCTTGGGCAGGCGAGGGCCGACCGGCGCGTCGACCTGCACGTGGTGTGCGGTGGCGGCCGGCACCGGTCGGTCGCGGTCGCCGAAGAGGTGGCCGAGCGCCTGCGCGCCGCCGGCTACGGCGTGGAGACCGAACACCCGCACATCACCCGGCCGATCCTGCCGTGGCATCCGCAGCTCACCGAGCACGAACTTGCCGCGCTCCGACTCCTCGCGCGCGGCCAGCACCATCTGGAGGTCGCCGAGGAGCTCAGGGTGCGGCCCGAGACCGCGGGCCGGCTGCTGCATCGCGCGCAGATCCATCTCCACGCGCGCACCCTCTACGAGGCCGTCGCGCAGGGGTGCGCACTCGGCATCATCGACCCCGAACCGCCGGGATATCCCAGCAGACGCAGCGCACCCCCGGCGCCCTGATGCCGTCACGCTCACCGTCTCCGCCGGCACCAGCGCCAGGGGAGCGGGATGCCGACGGCGAGCAAGGCCCGGAGCGGTCCGCGGCATCGTCCGCCAGGCGGCTGGATGATCCCGGTGATCGCGCACATCGCGCCCTGCCGTGCGGGACAATCACCGCGGCGGGCACGAAGCCCGGGGCCGGCACGATACACGGGCGGGGCGATGGAGGACGTACGGGAGCTGCTGGCCGAGTACGGCCAGGTCCACAGCGACGAACTACCGGCGCAGGACCGCTACCGGCTCCTGGTCGAGGTGGTTGCGGCGCTGATCCGGCGCACCGACCCCGACGCGACGCTCGCCCACCGATCGCCCGACGAGCCGGCCGTGTTCTTCGAACTCGCCGGACGCGACTACGCGATCACCGTGTCGGCCGCGGCCGGCGACGACGCGCCCGAAGCGGCCCGCGCCGCAGTGCGCGCCCGCGAACGCGACCTCGGACCGGGGGTGCGATGGATCCTGCTCTGCGCGAGGGTCACGGGCCAGGAGATGGACGACGCCGTGAGCAGCGTCCTGTCGGCGCAAGCCGTTCTCCTGGACCGGGACCATCTCGAGGCCGCCGTGTGCGACCTCCTATCCCTAGCGTCCCTGATCCGCGCGGCCTTCCGCCCGCCGCGGCCGCCGCACACCCTGCTGCACGAGCTCCTGCTGGAACAGCCTCCAGAACAGGCCCCAGTACTGGCCCTGGCGGCCCGCCCGGCCGGGGCGGCGAGCGTGCCGTCCCGGCCGGCGGCGGGCATCGACCTCTCTGTCGTTATGGCGGGCGAGTCCTGGCCGCTGCCGCCGACCGGGCTGGCCTGGGAGTCCCCGAAGCATGCGCTGATCACCACCGAAGCCGGTCTGGCCGAGGTGGACCTGCAGCGGGGAGGGACCAGGTGGCGGCTGCCGCTTCCCGGCGTCCACGGTGATGCGGCGGTGCTGCCCGACGGCACGGTGTGGGTGCTGTGCGGGCCGGCGGTCGTGAGGTGGCGCGAGGGCGTACTGCAGGCGGCCGGCGGCGGGTTCGAGGCGAACGCCAACCTGCTGCTCGGCCCCGACGCGAGCGTGTGGGTCCTGTCCGGCTCCGGCGCAACCCTCGGGGCCGGCACCGGCTCGACCCTGGCCCTCACGCGGCTCGCCGAGCAGGTGGGCGACCAGCAGCGGTTCTCCATCGACTTCGACGCGGCGGTCCGCTCGGCCGCCTGGCTCGGCGAGCGTCGCTTCCTCCTCGCCGCCGGCGGACACAGCGCCGTCGTCGACCTCGCCGTCAGCACCAGCGCCCGGGGACGCGAGGACTGGATGCTGACTCCGGTGTCCTACCCGGGACATCTGGCGTACAGCGGCGGCGACACCGTCCTGGTGGCCGGACGCTCCGGCTCGGGGGTCGGCGTGGAGCTGCACGCCTTCGACGCGGCCGCCCGCACCAGCGACGCGGTCGCTGAGGTGCAGCTCGGCGACGTACTCGGGCTCCTCCAGAGCCCGGCGGGCGGGCCCGCGTACCTGCTGGGATCCCTGCCGACCAACGACGTCAGCGCCGTCCACCCCGTCCTGATGAAGATCGCCGGCCACGTCCCCGCCGACGCACCAGCGGCCGAGGGCCTCGCGCCACCGCCGGCCGCCGACCCGTACGACGCGGTGCGCCGCCAGGCCCGCGGGGTGAAGAAGGACTACGCCCTGCAGAAGTTCCCGCTGCCGGACGGCCAGGGAGGCATGGGCATCGTCCACGAGGCCGTGCACAAGGAGACGGGCACCGTCGTCGCGTTCAAGAAGCCGCGCTCCCTGCGCGAAAACCTGACCGCGAGGATGCTGCGCGAGATCGAGGTGGCGCAGAAGCTCGGCGCCAACCGCCACGTGATGCCCGTCCTCGACTCCAGCCCCCGGGCCGAGTGGTTCGTCATGCCGATGGCCCAGAACACCGCCGAAGGCCTCCAGCCCGAGCTGCAGCGCGACGAGGTGCAACTGCGGTCCCTGGCCGACGCGGTCGCCTCCGCCCTGGCCGACGCCCACCGCCTGGACTACCTGCACCGCGACATCAAGCCCGCCAACATCCTCCTCCTCGACGGCCGATGGGTCCTCGGGGACTGGGGCATCGTGCGCCGTCCCCTCGGGCAGACGACCAACCCCAAGCGCACCGGCACCACGATCGGGACCGTCGAGTTCGGCGCCCCGGAACTGTCCGTCGATCCGCACAACGCCACGCCCGCCAGCGACATCTACAGCCTGGGCAAGGTCATCGGCTGGCTGCTCACCGGCCTTCCCCCGGAGGTGAACGTGCCGCTGCTGCCGACCGGGCCCTGGCGCGGCGTCGTACGGCGGTGCACCTACCGCGATCCGCTCCAGCGCCCGCAGACGATCGCCGACTTCCTCGACCTGGTCGAGCTGGAGACTGCACCGCAGATCGACCTGCCCGTTGCGCGGGCCCACCAGGTCCTGGCGGCAGCCCAGGAGGGAGACACCGACGCCGCCCGCCGGCTGCTGGCTCTGGCCGCCGACCACGGAGACGACTACGAGCTCTACCTGGACGTCCTGACCGGCCTGGACATGGACACGGCCGCGCCGCTCCTGCTGGACCACCCCGAGCAGACCCGCACCTTGGTGGAGGCGATGACCGGGCACGTCCGGGGCGACGGCACCGGCTGGCCGCACTGGAACGAGTCCAAGCGGGCCATCGCCTGGCTGCGCGGCGTCGCCCGGCAGGCTGCCGAGGAGGAGCAGTGGGACCTCCTGGAGGAGGCCGCCCGCGGCATGTGCACCTGGGACGAGGCGTCCAACGAGTTCGACCAGCAGATCGCGACGCGGGACTGGCTGCGCCGCCTGCACGGCCAGGCCGCCCGGATCCTCGCCGGCGTACTGCACGAGCATCCCGCCAGCGCCCGCTACTACTACGAACTCGCGGGCGAACGTGCCGTGGACATGGCCATCCGCAACGCCGTCAACCCCGCGACCGGCAACTGACCGTACGGCGCTGACGGCTGCTGCTCGATTCAGGCTTCCGGCGCCACGACCTGGGACATCGCGCAGTGACCGGGCAGGCCGCTGCCGGCTACGCCTTCATCCGGGCCAACTCCCGGACGGCCTCCAGGGACGCCGTACTGAGCTGAGCGGCTTCTGCCTCACCCAGGACTCCCCGAGCGAAACGCAAAGTGGCCTGCCGCGGAAGAACACGCGTGTTAAACGCGCTCCTGGCCTGCAGCAGGGAGTTGCCGAAATGGCGTGCGTTGCTCCGCAGATCCGACGGGTCGCCGGATCGGGCAGCGGCGACCAGAGCGAGCGCGTTCTCGGCGACCTCCTGCTGCTCCTTGCGTACGGTGCGCGCCGCGTCGACGGCGAAGTAGAGGGTCACCGGCACGAGCGGGAGGAGGGTCGACGCGGCGAAGTCGGCGGTCAGCATCTCGTCCCAGCCGATGTCCATCCACCACATGAGCACGGGTGTGGCGGCGGCGGTGAGGAGAGGCCAGGCGATGGCCGACCCCCACGCCGCGGCGGCGAACCGCCGTCGCACCGCGGCCGGGGTCAGGGCCGGCGCGGGTGATTCCTCGTCCTTCATGCAGAGCATCATGCCTGCTCACCGGGTCAGACCGTCGACGAGGTGGGTGTCCAGACCGCTCTGATCGTGTGGTGGGCGCGCGCGGCGATGACGGTGCCGGAGGTGGTGTCCCCGGATCGTGCGGGGTGGACTTCCAGGTGGTGGGCGCCGCGGCCACGCCATGCCGTGTTCCAGTGCCGCAGTCGGCCGGCGACGTCGGTGGCGAGCGCGGGGGCGTCGGGTCCGTGGGCGACGACGGCGAGCTCGAACCGCTCGCCCTCCCCGCCCAGAGCGCGGCGGTTGGTCAGGTACGCCACCGTGGCGCCGCGGTGGAAGCCGGGGCCGCCCCACGGCATCAGCGGCTGGACCAGGCCGGAGGTGACCGAGTCCCGCCCGGCGCTGATCTTGGTGAAGCCCGGGGTGTGCGGGTCGGCCATCAGCCACAGGTGCAGGGCCTCCCAGCCGGGCCCGTCATCCACCCGCACACCCGTCCACTCCACCGCGCGCGGCCCCTTCAAGCAGTCGCCGAGCCCGGCCTCGTCGAGTGGCCGGTCGTCTTCCAGGCGCAGCACGAGCGCGCCGCCAGCGACGTCGACGGCCCGCGGCATCCGGGCGCCGGGCCCGGTGACCGGGATGAACCCGCAGGTCTCGGTGGACACCGACACCCAGTGGTCGGCGGGGCGCTCGAATGCTGCCGCCAGCGGCCAGGGCAGGCGCAGGGGGACGACGAGCCGGCCGCCGGGGGCGAGCTGGTCCAGCCACGCCTCTTCGATGTCGAACGCGCCGGCGGTCACCAGGATCCGGTCGAAGGGGCCGAGGTCCGCCGCTCCGGCCCGGCCGTCGCCGTGCCGGACCACCACGCGCCGGTACCCGCCGGAGCGGAGGGCAGCTTGGGCCCGCGCGGTGACGTCGCGGTCGTACTCGATGGTGACGACCAGCCCGGTGGGGCCGACTAAGTGGGACAGCAGGGCCGCGTTGTATCCGGTGCCGGCCCCGACCTCGAGGACCCGGTGACCTCGCTGCACCTGGGCCTGCTCGAGCATCGCGGTCACCACCTGCGGCGCGGACGCCGAGCTGAGCACCGTGCCGGCGGCATCCTGCTTGATCGTCACCGAGGTGTAGACGCCGTAGGCGTCCTCCAGCGTGGCTTCGGGAACGAACCGGTGCCGGTGAACGGCCCGCAGCGCGGCCTCCACCGGCGGCGAGTGCAGAATCTGGTGCTGTCGCAGCAGCGTGACCATCGCCTCGTGCCGCTCCAGGGCGCTCAGGTTGGGAGCCGTACCGGTATCCATCCGCGGAGTCTGCCAGCACCGTGTGCGTCAGCGGAGGGAGCGGGCGCACCGCGTTTCGGTCAACCTGCCCAGGATCCGCGCGGCGCGTTCGGCCTGCTTCTACACCGAGCCCTCGGCCTCCAGAGACCTCAGCGCGCCGGCCGCCGCAGCTGCGAGGGGATGCTCCGGGGCCGAAACCTGAACGGTGTGCGCGAGGACGAGGCGTGCGGTGTCGTCACGGCCGTGCAGATGCGCGGCAATGCCCAGCGCGTACTGATCGCCGGCGTCCGAGAACACCTCCCGCACCTTCTTCCAGGCGCCATCGCTCAGAGGGCGGGCCTTGTGCCCGTGATCTCCGTTGTCGGCGCCGGCCGCGTAGCCGAGCACCCGCCAGGCGTCCGACTCGCCGCCACGTGCACGGAAGAGAAGGCCCGTCGTGGCGCCCTCGGGGGTGGAGCTGGCCCAGTCCAACGCGCGCCGGAACGCGAGCGAGGAGTCGTCGCAGCCGCCATGCGCGAGCCACAGGCGCTGCAACTCGTCCTCGTGGAGAGGGCGATGGATGCCGCAGCGACGCACGTCGACGACTGCCTGGACCAGCCGATGCCCTTCGGGGTTACTCCGCGCTCCGCGTCGATAGTGCTTGATCAGGTTCTCGCCGCCGACGAGCGACTCGGCGATCCCTTTGCTGACGGGGTAGCCCATCTCCCGGAGCCAGGACCGTTCGCGCTGAGTCAGGGCGAACGGCACCGAGATGCGTTCCGCGTATTCCAGGAGGACCGTCCGCGCAGGGGCGGTGGCTGCCGAGCTGTCCCGCAGCACGCGGTCGGCCCAGAAGGTGTCGATGCTGGCCAGCACCAGGGCGTGGGGGAGGACCTGGTCGAGGATTCCGTGGCCGAGCAGGACGAGGTCGGCCGGCGTCAGGCCGTCGAGCCACAGCACGTGCGGACCGTCCCCGCTGAACAGGCTCGGAAGGTCGGTCCGGGCCGCGAGGTCGGCAGCGGTGAGCCGGCACAACCGTCCGTGCGGGAGGCAGCTCTGGAGCGCCTCGTACATCGCCCGCGTGACGCCCGACAAGGGAGGACCGACCAACAGTGCCATGGGGTTCATGGCGCCGGTGGCCGACTCCAGCAGCCGGATGGCCTCCTCGACCGGATCGTTGCGGTCGCCGGGCTGGGTCATGCGGGCCCTCCCGCAGGTGCCGAGGACGAGGCGAAGACTTCATCCAGCTCGGCGAGCAGCGCCGGATTGACGATCCGCACGATCGCCTCGACGTCGGACCGGTCTGCCGCCGGCCACAGCGCGGCGCGCGCCGTGCGGTACTTCGCCGCCAGGCGCTCCCGCTTCTCCGCCGGGAGCTGGGCCGCCCGGTCGGGGAGGCTGTTGTGGGCGTTGTCGGAGATCTTCACGAGCGTCGCCGACGGGTCGGCGGTGATCCGCCGGATCTTCTCCTCGTACGGCATGCCCGCCTGGTTGGTCACCGCCTCGACGATCTCGACGACGCGCGCGGGGACGCCGGTGGCCAGCAGCTTCTCGGTGGTCCAGTCGGTGTCCTCGACGACGTCGTGCAGCAGGCCTGCCATGACGAGCTCGTCGCCGAACGGGGCGAGCCCGACGGCCACCGCGCGGACATGCTCGATATAGGGGACGCCGATCTTGTCGACCTGCCCGGCATGCGCGCCCTCGGCCAGGGAATTGACCTCGCTGACGGACTTCACGCTTCCTCCTTCACCGGGCGGCGCCCGGCCTCGATAGCGACCGGAACACGGCCTGGTTGGTTGGGGAACACCCTGCCGCACGCCGGATGGCGCCAGCCGCGGTGCCCGGTGGTTATGCGGGTCAGGCGGAGGCCGCGAGGGCGGCCAGGACGAGCGCGGTGACGTGGCCGGCCTGGTCCACGAAGGCGGCACCGCCCTCGGCCGCGTACTTCGGTGCACGGCCGACGTGCTCCATCCACCACAGGACCGGCCACCGGCGATCCAGAAATGCGTGCGAGGCGCCGACCCACGCCAGGGAGGCGGCCGTGAGCGGACCGCTCAACGGCAGGTCCAGCACCACCTTCCCCAGGGACAGCAGCACCGCCGAGATCAGTACGTGCGTCGCAGCGTGGGACAGGTTGGCGCACCACCCGGTGACGCCGCGCTTGGCTTTGTGCTTGGCCTGGTGATCGCTCTGCAGGGCGTAGTCGGAGAGCAGATGGGCGGCGTACAGCAGAACGAACACGGTGGCGAACATGGGCAAGTGCCTCCACACCATGGTGAGTTGTGCGCCTTGGGGTGCGCTGACTCACTGTGCTGGCGCGGGGCCCCCTCGCTCTGCTCCCGAAGACCAGACAGGGCGTGACGTCCCTCACGGTGCCGCAGCGAGCGGACGACGCACACTGATGGCTGATCACGAGGCGGGCCTGCGGAAGTGGGGAGCCGGGGACGTGGGGCATCGGGCTCGGGGCAGGCGGTCATCCTGGCGCCTGGTCTTTGGCATCTTCGGCGCCTTTGTGGATCGTGCGGGCCACTCCCTCGAAGGCGTCGAGCGCGCGTGCGTCGAAGCGTCCGTAATGGGCCTGGATGTCCTTGCCGAGCTGGTCGTAGAGGCGCGCAGCAGCACGGAACTTGCCCTGCTCCTCGGCCTGCGCCGCGTCGGCCATCCGACGGTCGACCTCTGCTGGTGTGAAGTCCTGATGACTCATCGAGCGATCTCCTAAATTCCTGGGCCCGGGGATGACGACGTGGAGGTCTGGGGGAGGGGCGGGACGTCCGGCGGTGTCGGGCCGGGCAGACCTCACGCCGTGTTCGCGTCCCCCAGCGGCCCGGCCGGACGCGTGCTCGTCTCCGGCATGGCGGGCAGAGCCGCAGTCGCGGCGTCCTGCGCCGACCGCAGAGCTTCGTTGAACAGCTCAAGGGCGTTGGCGACCTCGTCGCTCATCTCCGCGATCTCGGCGACTGCGAGTTCATCGCGGGCGGTGGCCGCCAGGAGGTCGAGCAGGTCCTCGTCCCCCGTCGTCAGCTGTCTCAGCTGCCTGAGCTCGCGACTCCGCAGTTCGGCCTCCGCGATCTGCGTGGCGTAGTTCTCCAGAGCCTCGACGCGGCGCCCGATGCTGGAGAGGCTGATCCGGAGCGCCTTGTGGCGGGGCTCCAGGGCCTGCGCCACCGCCTCGCTCACCGCCTCCGTCGGTCCTTGTCCGGCCACCCGGCTGTAGGCGCGTAGCGCGTCGGCGATCTCCCACACCTGGGCATCCAGCCGATTGTCGGTGTGCCGCTTCTCCACCGGATCCAACCGCTGCACCGAGGAGTTCTGGACCCGCGCGGCGGCCCGTGAGGCACGGGCCAGCAGCTCGCCCGCGTCGGAGTTGAGTTCCAGGTTGAGGACGAACTGGTCGTGCACAGCGGCTATCTGGCGCAGTACCGACAGGCGCCGTCGGCGCTTCGTCACCGCGATCGCGGCGGCCAGCCCGTAGGCGCAGATTCCCGCTTCGGCCATGGGCACGCTGCGGGCGAACGCACTGAGCAACATCCATCCGAACCACCAGGAGGCGCGACGCCCGCCGAGCGGGTCGGCCAACCCCCACCACGCGCTGGTGAAGTCAGAGCTCAGCGCTGCGCGCAGCTGCGCGGGTTCGGCCTGCCGCAGGAGCTCTTGGACAGGCGCCGGCAGTTCCGGGTCCAGCGTCAGCCGCGGCACCACCATGCCGGCCTTCTCTCCGTCCGCCGGCTGCACGCCCGCGGGCTTCCACCATTCCGTCACCTCGGTGACTCCCCTCCTCGTAGGTGCGCTCGGCTCTCAGCCCTCGTGGTGAGCGTTGGCCACGGCGACGGCGGGCGGAGCGAACGAGGCCAGGGCGCGCAACACCTCGTCGTAGACGACCTGCTCGCCGAAGACCTTCAGCTCGAATCCCTGGACACCGCGCGCGAACCTGACCTCGTGGCGCGGGTTCTGCGGCACGACGAATCCCTTGCCGCCGCGCAGCAGCGCGGCGTCGATCTCGGCGATCCACGTCTGCTCGTCCGCCACTTCGGCGGCGGGCTCGACCCAGATCTGATGCCACTGCGTGGAGGCCTCCGGCCCGTACACCAGCTGGAACAGCCGGCCGAAGTGGCTGCCGTTGACGAGCTGCTGCTGGCGGAACTGGCGGCTGAAGACGACCGCGTAGGCGCCGTCGAAGGACTCGACCTCCAGGACGTCGCCGTCCCCCGCCCAGACCTGCCCTGCGCCGGGCCTCACTGGTCCGTCTCCGAGCCGGCCGCCGGGGCGAGGTGCTCCCGCTCGGCGCGGCATGAACCCTTCTCAGGCAAGGCCAGACCGCACGTGCCCCACCCGGTCCGCGCGGTACACCGCTCCAGCCGGATGTCGCCGAGCTCGCGCAGTGCCGTGGCGAGCGCGCCCGCGGTGGTCACGACCTCCTGCCAGGTCTGCTTGGTGCGGGTGTGGGGCCACTGCTTGTGCCGCGCCTGGCTGAACGCCTGCTGGAGCTCGGTCAGCTGCGGGTAGCGCCCGGTCCAGCCCAGGCTCGCCTCGTCAAGCATCGACAGCGGGCCGGTCAGGTCGGGCGACAGGCCCCTGACGCGATCCAGGGCGTCGGCGAGCTCGGCGGAGGTGAGGTCCGAGTACATGTGAGTCCTTTCTTCAGTGCGGGATAACGGGGTGGGCGGCGTGGACGGGGCAGCCGCGGCGGCGGCTGCGAGCTCGGACATCATGCGGCGGTGGGCAGCAGGCGAGTGTCCGGCTGCGCGTCGACGGGTCCCCGAGGCGCCAGCTCCCCGGCGATCACGCGCGCCGGGCTGCTGAGCGCGTGGGGCCTGCAGGCGACGACGCCGTGTCGGCGCAGGTAGTCGAGGAGGTCCAGGGCGAGTGCGGGCGGCACGTTGGTGAGTTTGACCTCCACCTCGCTGGCGTCGTGCTTCAGCGTCACCCGCCCGGCGACGGGCAGTGCGACCTGGCCCTCGGGCACGTGATCAGGGCCGGACCAGAACGAGGTGTCCCGGTCGGGAGCGGAGCGCGGGTCCAGACCGCCGATGCCGTGGATGCCCGGCACGAGCTGCTCGATGAGTTCGTTCAGCTCGGCGCGCGCCCGCCGCTCGGCCTGCCGACGGCCGGCGGCTTCCAGCGCGTCGCGGAGGGTGTCCTGGTAGGCCGGCATCAGCCGCCGCAGGACGTCCGCGGCGATGGCGTCCGGGTCCCGGTCCATCGACACGGTGATCGGCTCGGCGCGCCATCCGCTGTAGCCGTGCGGGTATCCGGTCTCCACGCGCAGGCGGCGGCCGGCGGCGCCCTTGCGGGTACGACCGTGGTGCAGGAAGGCGAAGTGCATCCCGTCGCGGTGGCCCACCGTCACGTTGCC
The DNA here is from genome assembly GCF_042721055.1 of Streptomyces sp. NPDC058470. Classification (NCBI taxonomy): domain Bacteria; kingdom Bacillati; phylum Actinomycetota; class Actinomycetes; order Kitasatosporales; family Streptomycetaceae; genus Streptomyces; species Streptomyces sp. NPDC058470. The sequence goes on along the minus strand of NZ_JBHXMF010000030.1, from coordinate 40,823 downwards.
CCAGTAGGCGGGCGTGATGGTGTGGCTCCAGCCGCCGCCTTCGACGCCACGGGCGTTGAGGGACGCCGCCACGCCGCGCCCGAGAGCGTCGAAGTGGGTCAGGGTCTGGGCCAGGCGGGCGTCGCGGCGGGCATCCTGCAGGAAGTGCTCGCCGGGGGAGACGAGGGCCGTGAGGGCCTGGTCGAGTGCGGATTCGGGTGTCTGGGGGTGCGCCAAGTCGAGATCTCCTTCATGGGGCGGGCTCAGAGCGGTGAGGGTCATCGCGGGAGAGGGGCCGCGGCCGCGTGCCGGTCACCGAGCTCGGCGACCGCCTCGGTGAGCTCCGGCAGGTCCTCCCAGGTGTCGCGCCGCGGGTCGGGCAGGCCGGCCAGGTCGTGCCGCTTGACGAAGGCCAGGCCCTCGGCGGTGAGCTGCAGCTGGTCCTGCTCTTCGGCGAGTCCGCAGGCGATCGCCGCGCGCACATCGGTGTGCAGGGACGCCTCAAAGGTCGTGTAGCGCCGGACGTCGTCCTCGGCCAGGCCGCGAAGAACGTGGAGGACGCCGGCCGGATCGAGGTGGTCGTCGGTGTTCGGGCTGGCGAGCACGTGGGTGACCGCGTCCGCGAACGCCGTCTCCACCGCCTGCTGGTCAACTCCGTAGGCCTTGACCTCGATTACGCCGCGGGGGCGGAACTCGATGCCCCGGCGCACCGCCTGGGTGGTGTACCAGCTCTGGAACTCCCAGACGCTGCGGACGTACGGACCGCTGGCCTGGAGCTCGCGCCGGCGGGCGAAGCCGGTGAAGCTCGCGCTGCGCGCATGCTGCGTGTGGAATGCCGGCACCCGGGTCCATACCGCGGCCATCCCGCCCGGTCCGCGCCGGCGCCAGTGCTCCTGCGTGCAGGACTCGACGTGTCCCGTGAGCCGATCCGCGGCGTCGGGGTATCCCTCGGCCCGGTCGCGGTCGATCGTGCCGGCGTAGACGATGTTCCACTGCTCGACGAGCTGCTGCGCGTGGCCAGCGTCGAAGAACGCCTCGCGGTGGCCGTTGAGGACGGCGATGTGGAGATCCGTGTCCGGACGCGCTGCGGCTACCTCGCCGGCCGCGGCCGCGCTCACTTGGACTCCTCCGGGCCGGCGGCGCCGGCGGACGGGGCGGTGATGCCGGAGTGGCGCTCTCCCTTGCCGGTGAGGGAGACGACCAGGTCCTCCTCGTGGCCGGCGTCCAGGTCCTTCGTCTCCTTCTTGAAGATCTGACGGGTGCGGACCAGGCCGTGCTCCTCCAGGGCGCCGAGCGCCACGGCGATGTCGGAGTCGTCGGCCTGGGCGTGCAGGTGCAGCTGGTGGCCGTTGCCGATGACGCCTTCGATCGCGCCGGCGGCGACCTGGTGGCCGGCGGCGGGGGCGGGCACCTCGGTGCCGAAGGACGTCGCGGCGAGGGTCTCCAGCAGGGCGCGCTCGAGCGGGCTCAGCGGGATCTCGGTGCGGCGCACCCCGGGCGTGCGGTTGTACTCCTTGTCCGCGAACCTGCGCACGCCGGCGGCGAGGTAGACCGGTCCGGAGGCCAGCTCCTGGACGAGGTAGGGCTCCAGCGCGGGACGCAGCTGGCTGGCCCGCTGCTTGGTCGTGCCGGCGATCTGCGCGACCTCGGCCATGCCGGCCAGTTCCGGCACGAGCGGCAGGGCCTGCTGGCGGTCGAACTCTTCCTCCGTCAGCACTTCGAAGCCGCTCAGCTTGTCCGGCAGGATCTCGTGCTTGAGCAGGGCGCCCTGGACGTACTCGACGCCGCGGGTGCCGGCGTCCACGGGACTGTCCGCGTCGAGGAACAGGCGCACGGTCAGTCCGCCGGCGGGGGAGGAGCCGATGGAGGCGTCGTAGCGGGAGAGGTCCTCGTGGAGCGCGCTGATGATCACGTCGGGCGGCATCTCGCTCACGTCGTATTCAACGCGCACGTTGTAACTGGTCTGGGTCATGGCTTCCTCATCTGGGGGGCAGGGCGGTGACGGCGCGGTCGGCCGGGCGCCGGGTGTGACCCCGGCGCCCCCGGCCGATCAGCGAGTGCGCTGGGGCTTGGGCTTGCCCTTGCGCTCGGTTTCTTCGACGAACCCGAAGCGCTTGAGATCCGCCTTTGCGTTCTTCAGACCGCGGTACTCGCTCGGGGTGCTGGGCATCGTGGTGACGAAGGTCAGCTCCTCGTCCTTCGCGTCGGTGGCCTCGGCTACGACGAGGTACACCTTGTAGTGGCTGTTCTTGGTCTCTATGAACCGAAATCCCTGCTTTGCCGCCTTCTTCTTCAGCTGATTCAGGTCCTTCTTGGTGGCCATGTTCTCCCCTAACGCTTAACGCCGTCAAGAAATATGATCTCACACATCACTAAACAACGTCAAGCATTACGAAAATCTAGCGCGGTGATGGTGTGGACCGCACCCCCGGCGCACCGTCCATACGGCTGTGACGCGGCCTCGGACACCGCCCCGATCCGGTAGGGCGCAGCGCGGGTGAGCACACCGGGCCAGGGGATACAGGGAGCGTCAAGAGCGGCGGCCACGCCCACACACACCAGCTGCGGTGACCGGAAACGGGCACAGCCGCTCCGCGGCGAGCGTTATGGTGTCCCCCGGGCAGAGACTGCTGCCTCCGTCCGCACCCGGTGGCCCGGACCCACAGGTGCGCCAGCGGCGGGAAGAGACGAATCGTCACGCCAGTTGCACCACCACCCCCTTGCGTCTGCCGGCGCGCCGGTCCGGGGAGTCGTGCCGCGGAAACGGATCCCTCCATGTCCAGGGACAGCAACACCGTCCTGCTGCGCCAGCAGTACACCGGCGAGCCCCGCCAGGCCGCTCACGCCTTCTACCAGGCCCGCGGCCTGTACTTCGGCCTCGTGCCCGACGCCACCGACCCCGCCCAGCAGCTCCTCGAAGCCGCTCTCGTCCGCACCCTCGCCCGACCCCATCCGCAGATCCCCGCGCCCTCCGCCGCGGGCACCTTCTTCGGCCTGCGCGGCGCCTCCCCGGACCTCGACACGCTCGTACTGTGGCCCCACCCCGACCACCAGCCCCAACTGCTCGGCCGAATCCTGCCGGTCCGCACCGACAGCGGGATCGCCGGCATCCCGGGACTGCGGGCCCGCCCGCACCCCAGCCGCACCGACACGCTGCTCCTGGCCCGCCCCGGCCACCGCGCCCACCTCACCCTGCGCGCCCGACCGGCCGCCCTGCAGCGGGCCGAGGACCACATCCTGGCCGTCGGCCTCGAGCCGCTGTGGTCCGCGGGCACCTCGCAGCCCGGCGAGCGGCAGGCGTGGGACAGCCTGGCCAGGACGCTGCCGCCCGAGGAGGCGGCGCTGTGGAGCCGAGCTCTGCGGCGCGCCGGCCTGCACACCGGCCAGGTGCCGGACTGGACCCGGTCCGCGCCCGAGCCCGGACAGCTTGAGGGTCCCAAGCCCCAGCGCATCGCCGCCCGCCCCGTCGGCCCGGCCGGAGGCCCGGCCCGCGGCATCATCGCGGTCACCAGCTCCCTCGGTCAGGCTGGACTCGGCTGCACCACCACCGCGCTCACTCTCGCCGGGGCCCTGGCACGCACCGGCGCCACGGTCGCCCTGCTCGGCGCCGACGACCCCAACGGCTTCCACCGCTTCCTGGGTTCGGCGACGATGCCGCCGGGACAGTGGCAGGACCTGCTGCCCGACCTGCCGGGGCCGGGCACCCTGCGCGGCATGATCCTTTCCCCGAGCGCGCCGAACGCCCCATCGCTGCTTGCCGAGGCGGCCCGCGAACACGACACCGTGGTCCTCGACGCCGGAGCCACCTTCCAACTGCGGCACCTGGCCGGGCACGCGGACGTGGCCGTCGTCCTGACCGGCCTCGACCCCGAGGTGTGGGGAAGTACCGAGATCCTCGACCGGCGCCCCGACTGGGTGCAGATGTGGGACTGGCTCAACACCCGCTATCTCACCGCCCGAGCCCGAGCCAGCGACCCACACTCCCGGCTCCTCCACTTCCTCGACGAGACGTTCGAGATGTACGTCTGGGACCGGGTCTCGGACGACAACCCCGACGTCTACGACCCCGCGGACCCCGCAGCCTGGTGGGCGGACTTCCAGCCCGGCCCCGAAGGCGAAGAGGACGAGCCGCTGGCGTTGCCGGAGGACGTCGACACCGAGCTCCTGGACATCTGGCGTCAGGACTTCCTGACCTTCCTCGCCCGCGAAGGGGCCATCCGCCACCCGGGCACCTGGGCCGCCGTCGCCGCTGTGTGGATCGACCACAACCGCAGCCTCGACCTCCCGGGCAGCACGGGCGACGAAGCCCTCGTCGAGGAGGTCCTGCGCGAGGCAGCCCCGGCCGCCATCGCCCGCTGGGGCGAGCAGACCTGGCAGGAGCACCACCCCCGGTGGGCAGCCGCCGGCGCCCACACCCGCAAGGACAGCCTCACCCCCTGGCAGCACCTGATCGAGGAGACGATCCAGCCCGCCGACCCGGCCGCCACCGCGCGGTTCCTGCTCGCCCACCTGAACGCACCGGACGACATCCCCATCGCGCTGGCGATCGCGCACGTCGACGACGCCATCGAGGCCGAGCAACACCACCTCGCGGCCATCCGCGACGCCCTGCGCGCCGAGGGCATCCCCGCCCTCACCGTCATGCCGGACCTGCCCGGTCACGAGGAACGTCGCGGCGGCCTCCAGTTCCTGGTACGGCCCTCGAACCGGGAAACCGCCGCCGCCAACCGGCTGGCCCTGGTGGCAGCCGACCTGCTCGCGACCCGGACACACCCCTGACCGAGCTCCGCGTCCCGCCGCACGGGCCCCGGACGGTGTCCGGGGCCCGTCTCACCGGGTGAGCTCGTCCACGCCCAGCCACAGGAACAACACGCCCAACATGGCGAAGCAGCCGCTGATGAAGATCCCGAAGAGCTGCCCGAACAGCGGCGACCACGCACCGCCGCGCCCCATGACAGTGGCGGTGCGCGCCGGGTTCTTCCCGAGTCGGTAGCGGACCGTCACCGCCTGGCCCTGGGCCATCAGCAGCGCGTCCTCCTCGAACTCCACGTACCGCCCGTCCGCCGTGGTGAACCCGTACACGTGGTGCCAGTAGGTGTTGCCCTCGCTGCCCTCCGAGGAGTAGCGGCGCACGCATACGCCCTCGGCGACCAGCCCGCCGAATAGCGACCGCAGCCGTCCCACCAACTGCCGCACCAGGAAGCCGCACAGCACACCGAACGTCGCCAGAAGGAACACACCCGCAGCTGCCATCTCCATCGGCGCAGGCTAGGCGGCGGCTGGCCGCCGCTGCCAGCAGGAATGTCGGGCACGGCTCACGCCACCAGGACAGCGGGCGGACCTCCCGGGGGAGAGCCCCGGGAGGCCCGTAGCGCTGAGGCCGGTGTCATTCCCGGCCGGGCGAAGCCGTTGCCTTCCGGCTGGCCTTCAAGGCGGTGTTCACCACGGCGCCGAGTTCCTCCTGGACCGGCTTGACCCGATCGTCGTTCCAGGTCGAGGGCGCGAAGAGGAGTTCCTCGAATGCCTGGCGCTGGAGCACCGTGCACAGGGCGACCACGCCGTGGCCGCGCAGTGCGTCAGCCGTCTCGGTGACCGCTTCAGGGCCGCCCATGGGCCGGTACATGTTGGTGATCAGGACCACGGGCATCTGCGGGTCAACGCCCAGGGCACGAACGCCGCGCAGGAGGGCGGCGGCGGTCTCCTCGCCGGTGCCGGGCCGCTGGTGTCGCTCGATGAGGTCGTCGAAGTCACGGACCCGCGCGGCGTCGCTGCGCGCCCCGGCCACCCACCGGCCGGTGACCGAGTCCCAGTCCACCCCCGCGCCCGTGACCGGGGCGAGGGCAGCGGCGAACTGCTGCCGAAGTTCGGGAAGTTCGTCCTCGGCGGGCGCGAACGGTTCACGCCCGCCCTGCTCCAGGCGCCGATGGTGCTCCACCCAGTGCCCGCGGACCTCGGACCACACTGCGCCATGGCGCCGGGCCCCCTCGTCCTCGACCGCCGCCAGGAAGGCGGCCCACCCCTGCTCCCGGACGTCCGCGTCCTCGTCAGGACCGGGCGGGAGCGGGAAGACGGCGCCGTCCAGGGACCGGGCGGCCGCAGCCGCATCCCACCAGTCGTCGCCCGTCACCTCGTCAGCCAGCGCCGCGAATCCCTCAGCGTGGTGCGGTCCGTACGCGAGGAAGCGGGCGTCCAGGACCGCCATCACCGTCTCCGCCGCCGACCGGGGCAGGTACGCCGCATCGTGGCGCAGGTGTGCGTTGAACCGGGCGTCGAGCCACCGCATCAGCTTCGCGGTGCGCCAGGTCTCCTGCTCTTCCACGGTGGCCGCGCGCGGCTGTACGTCGTGCGCCGTCGCCGCGGTGGCGAGGAACTCGGAGGCCCGCACGGCCAGGTCCTCGATGGGATCCCCGTCGGCACTAAGGCGCTGCAGGTTGCGCAGCCGGTTGTGCGTGATCCAGGTGTCGCGCACCGCGTCCCAGCTGTCCGGGTGCCGGCGCTGCCCCTCGGCGGTGATGAAGTCCAGGAAGTGGCGGCGCCACAGGTCCAAAGGTGCCCCGTCTTCCGGCGGCAGGACGTCGTCCGGGTGTCCGGGCAACCAGTCGGCCCCGAAGTCCCACCACTCCTCGACGTCCTCGGCATCGTCGACGTCGTACACGTCGACCTCGTCAGGGGCCGACAGCCGGGTCATGGCGCAGTAGAAGAACTCCCGGTCCAGCGCCGTACGCAGCCGGTCGGCGTCGGCCTGTTCCGCAGAGGGGCGCCGCCACTGGGCGAAGCGCTCGTCGAGCGCGGCGAAGACGCGAATCTGCTCGGGCCTGCGGTCGATGACGTCGACCTGGACCCAGTCCCGGGCGCGGTAGTGGTCGGTCAGCACGGTCAGGTCGGCGGCCGGGAGACCGGCGAGCTCGGCGGGCGGGCGTGCCCCCACATCGAGTACCACGATCTCACCGCGGCTCGTCGCCTCCGGGGCGCGCACATCCAGGTGTTCCCCGTAGTAGCCGTGCGAGGCGGCCAGCAGCCGGCCGCCGCCTGCCGGGGCGAACGGCTCGTGCCACACCGCCGCATCGTCGGCCGCGTCCTTGGCCACATGCCGCAGCATCGCGTCGTCGGTCACCAGGGCAACGGTGCGCCCGGCGCGGGTCAGCCCGTAGGCGATCTGGACGCTCAGGGTGCTGCAGCCGGTCCCGCCGCGCGCCGAGCGGACGTGCACGATCTGCGGGCGCCGGGAGACCGGCCCGTGCGGGCGCGGCACCAGCGCGGACCCGTCACCGGCCAGCTCGGTGAGCGTGGGCTCCCGCGAGGCCCAGCCGGAGGCGACCTCGCGAGCGAGGAGAGGGCGGCGCAGCGCGCGGCTCCAGGCGGGCGCCGACTCGGCGAGGGAGATGTCGATGACGCGGCGGGGGGTGTCCTCGAGCGCAGTGCCGGCCTGGTCCCACAACGGCAGCAGATCCGCCGCCGCGCACAGGCGGCCGGCCTCCCGTACATCGCGGGGCTGCGCGGCGAGCAGGACCTGACCCGCGGCGCGCACCCGGGCCAGGGCGAGGTACTTGCCGTCGCGGACCCAGCGCAGTCCGGCGACGCCGGTGACGGTCGACCTGGTCTCGCTCGTGACGCTGGGCAGCAGACGGGCTAGGACCTCGGCCTCGTACCCGGACGCCGGCCACAGCCTCAGCTCGTCGCCGGGCCCGGGGCTCGCCTTGGCGATGCCGAACAGCGTGCCGGCCGCGGCGATGGGGCTGAAGGGGCCGCTGGTCCGGGTGAGGGCGAACAGCAGGGAGGCTTCGAGAAGCTGCTGCTCGCTGGAGGCGGCGTCGGGGGCCAGGCCGTCCAGGAGGCCGTGGGTCTTGATCCAAGAGGTCGCCTGGGCGTGGTTCTCGCCGGTGACGGCGGCGCGGGTGACGGCATTGCGGTCGGCTTTTGCCATGATGTCCCGATCCTCGACGTGGCTCCCGGACCGGCACGCCGACGGTGGGCGCAGCAGAAAGTCAGCTCGCTGTGAGGATCTCCCCCTTAGCGCCTTGGATGCACGCGGGTCCGGGCCGCAGTGCAAGGCGGGCGGCAGCAGGTCTGCCTGCCCGTCATCGTAACGGCCGCAGACCGCGCGCACTGGCAGACCGTACGGCTCGGGAACGGGGGAGACGAGGGGGATGAGCTCACGGCGCACCGATCAGGGCCGGACGCCGCCTGATCCCCATCGCTCGGCACCGGTCACACCTCGTGCTCGCACACCGGACGTCGGCCACGGCGGTGAGCAGACGCGACGGTGGACCCGCCCTTGGTCAGCACGGCCAGACGCTGCCGGGCCGGTCGAGCTCGGCGGCGAACTGCGCTGCTGCCACTGCGAGTCCGAGGGAGTCGGGAGCCGCAGTGGGCCGCGGGCTGCGCAGGGGTCATGAACGGGCGGTGTCGCGTTCCGCCTTCTTTGCCTTCGCGGCGTCTTCGGTCGGGGCGGAATTACCGGCGGCGTCCTGAATCGACAGGTCCAGGTACAGGCGCGCCAGTGCGAGGTACTCGGCGCGCCGCCGGGAGCTGATGTTCTCCCACGATGCCTGGGCGGCGTACGCCTGGGCCTTGTCCCGGTTGGTCGTGAAGTAGTCGAAGTTCGGCTTCATGTGCCGCATGACGCGGGTTCCTTCCGGATGCGCAGGCGCTTGAGACTGATCGGTGCGGCCGGCCGCTCAGAGGTTGATCAGGTCGCGGATCGCGTCGGGCAGCTGGGCGATCTGGTCGGGGCGGTCGAAGTAGTAGTCGCGGATACGGTCGGCGAGCGCGGCGTCCACGGTCACCTGCTGCGGAGCCGCTGGCAGTCCGAGCGCGTCGCGTGCGGCGCCGTCCAGGTGCGCGGCGAGCGGCTGGTAGTTCCGCCCGTCGGCCTGAGCTGTCAGCTCGTCGAAGCTGGGGCGCGGTCCGACCTTCGGGAGCGGTCCGACCGGCCGTAGTGCCGGCTGGTCCGCCAGTCGGGAGTCGCGGGGGGTGGGCTGCTGCTGGTCTGTCATGTCGTCCTCCAGAGTCCGGTGGGGTTTCGGGTGCTCCTCACCCTGAAATACATCCTACCCACATTATTAAACTTTGTCAAGCGATATGGAAAAGTAGTGTCAGTGGCGGGGAACCTCGTTCATATCGACGAGCTGGACCACGACGCACTTGCGGCCACGGATCGTCACGTTCTCCTGGATGCCCACGGAAACCCAGTTCGAGCCGCTCTCCTGCAGCCGCTCCCGCTCCAGATTCCCGTACTGCGACACGTGGGCCACCGCGGCCCCACGGCGCGAGACCATCTCGAACACCACGGCATGGTCGGCCTCGCCGTAGCGGCCGTCCTCCTCCCAGTCGGTCCGCGCGAAGTACGGGTCGGCCGCCACGTTCGGGCAGTGCGACGAGGAGAGGAACGACGGGCTGTGATACCGGCTGCCGGCCGGGAAGTTCTCTCTCGCCCACTGCGCGACCCGGTTGCCCTTGCGGACCTCCAGCGGGGGAGTGAACCCGCGGAAGGTGTGGTGTGGGACCTCGGCCGTGCCTGCCGAGCGGATCGCCGAGTTGATGTTCTCGGTGACCACCCGCATCGGCACGTCCATCTTCTCCGCCGGCTCATCGAGGCTGCGCCCGTTGTAGAGATGGGCGTTGATCTGCCGGTACCTCGAGCCGGTGTAGGTGCGGACCCAGTGGTTCTGCTCGGAACTGAGGCCGGCGCCCCACGCGTTCGACTCGGGCTCCAGATCGCCGGCCCGGTGCTCCTCCAGCTGGTCCCGGTACGGGTCTCGGCCCAAGCCGTGCCGCTCCCAGGGCCGGGCCGCCTGCCGGCTGCGGGCCGCGGCGATGATCTGCTCGGCGTGGTCGGCGGGGACGCGGTCGTAGATGACCTGCCCGTTCTCGACCCGGTAGGGCCAGGGCGAGTTGGCGAGCGCCTGGTAGCGGCCCTGGTCGAGCCGGTTGAACACGACCCGGGCGTGCGGCGGTTCATCTCCGTCGGCCGGATACACGGTCGCGGAGCCGGCGAAGTCGTCGCCGCGCCAGGCCACGGTCTGCCCGCCGTCGGCCCGCGGCACGAACGTCGCGGCCCCGCCCGCCCCGCTGGCCCGTGCGAACGCGTCGGCGGCGCGGACATGCTCGGGGTACTCCGGCATCTGCGCCGCGCCCCAGTCGTCCTCGGCCGGCTCGGGCTCCCGCGCGGGCATCGCCCACGCGACGCGGGGATCGGCGGCATTGGGGTAGCGGGGCGTCTGCCTGCGGTCGCCCAGCATGGTGCGCGTCGCGGCCGCGGACAGCTTCGCGTTGTCCGCGTACAACTTGGCCTGCTCGTCCTCACCGTTCTCGACGGCCTGACGGGTCTTGGCCTCCCACATCTGGGCCGTGGCGTACGCGCCGAGCGCGGGATGCCCCGCGCCGGCCACGGCGACGTCCTTGCGCAGCGCGGTCGAGGCAGCTCGACGCGCCGCCCGAACGGCCGGGTGGGACGAGCCGCACCTGCGCCCGCCTTTCGATTGCGACCTGCACACCGGAGGTGCCCTCCCTTCCTCGCCCGCGATCCGCGGGGCTGCCCCGGCAGGCAGCAACGCGATCTTGGAAGGGATGGCCTGTGGACAGAGGCCGGCGACCGGCGCAGTGCACAGCAGCGGATGAGCAGGAGGCCCGGCAGGGCCGGCGCCTCCTGCTCATCCGCACGCATCGCATCGGGGTTCAGTACCGCTTGGACTCGTTCACATCGGCCAGCTGCACGACCACGCAGGGCTGGCCGGCCACGTTCACGTTCTCGTGCACGCCGACCACCACGAACTCCGACCCCCGCGGCATCAGCCGCTCCCTCTCGGCGTTGTCGAACTCCGAGATGTGCGCGACCGCGGCGCCGCGCCGGGAGACCGTCTCGAAGACCACGCCGTGATCGGCCATGCCCCACTCGCCGTCGGACGACCAGCCACGGTTGGTGAACCCGGCGGCCACCGCCGGGCAGTGGGAGACCGACATGTATGAGTCGTCCCGGTAGCGGCTGCCGACGACGAAGTTCTCCCGGGCCCAGTCCGCGACCCGGTTCTCCTTACGGGCTTCGAGGGGCGGGGTGTACCCGCGGAAGCACCGCTGCGGCTCCTGGGACTGCCCAGCGGCCGCGATCGCGGAGTCGATGTTCCCCGTCACGACCCGCATCGGCGTGTGCATGCCGTCAGCCGGCTGGTCGAGGTCCCGGCCCTTGTAGAGGTGCTCGTTGATCTCGCTGTACGAGTGGCCGGTGTACGTCGTGACCCACTGACGCTGGCCGTCGTCGAGATTGGACGCCCACTGCTCTGACTCCGGCACCAGGCGATCGGCCGTCACCTCGTCGAGACGATCCCGGTGCCGTGCGTCGCTCAGGCCGTGCCGCTCCCACGGCTTGGCCGGACGGCGAGAGGCGGCCGCGTGGATGATCTGCTCGGCGTGGTCGACCGGAACGCGGTCGTAGATGACCTGCCCGTCCTCGGTCCGGTAGGGCCAGGGCGAGTCAGCGAGCGCCTGGTAGCGGTCGCGGTCGAGCCGGCTGAACACGACCCGCGCGTGCGGGGGCTCGTCGCCCTCACCCGGGTAGACGGTGGCGGCGCCACCGAAGCCCTGGTCGTTCCAGGCGGTCGTCTGCCCGCCGTCATCCCGAGGCGGCAGCACACGGGCCCGCCCGCCGATGCCCGCCGCGCCGGCCAGCGCCCGCGCCGCGCGGGTCTGCTCGGGCGGAGGCGGGGGCGGCGCCGCGCTCAGGGCTGCCGGATCGTCGGCGTCCGGATAGGGCTGCTTGGGCTGCTTGCCGGAGGCGTACGCGCGGGCCGCGGCGGCGCACTTCTTCGCGTTGTCCGCGTACATACGCGCCCGGTCGTCGTCACCCTCCTCCAGGGCCTCCTTGGTGCGCGCCGTCCACGCCTGCGCGTTCGCGTACGCCGCCAGGGCGTCGGGGTCGCCGGTCTCGGCGACGGTCTTGCCGAGCTGGGCGGAGGAGGCCCGCCGTGCCGATCGCATGGCCGGCTGCGACGACGTACACCGCCGGCCCCCCTTCGAGATGGACCTGCACACGCCCGCTCCCTTCTGCCGCTTGCCGCGCGACCACCCGGCCGGGCGGTTCGGCGATCTTGCGGAGAAGGGCCTGTGGACAGAGACCGGAGAAAGCGGGGCCGTTGCAGGGCGAGGGCGTAAGGGGAGGAAGGCAGGACGCGGTGAGGCGGGGCAGCCGCGTACGGCTGCCCCGCCTCACCGGAGAAGAGAAGGGTCAGGAGAGGTAGTCGGCGACGAGCGCCGCGAACTTCTCCTCGTCCAGGACCGTGATGCCCAGCTGCTGAGCCTTGGCGAGCTTGGACCCGGCGTTCTCGCCCGCGACCAGCAGCGTCGTCTTCTTGCTGACGCTGCCCGCGGGTTCGCCGCCCGCGGCCTCGATCAGCTCGTTCATCGCGGTGCGGTTGCGCTCGGCGAGCGGACCGGTCATGCCGCCCGTGACGACCACCGCCTGGCCTGCGAGGGGGCCGGAGGTGTTCTTCACGGGACCGTCCGGCTGCTTCATGTTCACGCCCGCGGCCTCCAGCTTGGCGATGACCGGGCGCAGCACCTGAAGGTGCGCGGCGATCTTCGCCGCGTTGGCGGAGCCGACCTTGTTCACCCGTACCGTCACCTGCGCCAGGGCCGCGGCGTCGGCGGCCAGGACCTCGTCCATGGTGCCGAACTGACGGGCGAGCGCCTTGGACACGGACCGGCCGGTGCGCACGATCCCGAGGCTGCACAGCACCCGGTCCAGCGGCTGCTCCTTTGCCTTGGCGATCTCGCCGAGCACCGTCTTCGCACGCTTCGCGGACCCCGTGGCCTCGGCCAACTGCTCCTCGGTCAGGGTGAAATAGTCCGCGACGTCGCTGAGGACGCCCATGTCGAACAGGGCCTCGATGTAGGTGTCGCCGAGTCCCTCGATGTGCAGCTGCTCGCGGCCGACCGCGTAGATGAGGCCGGCGAGCGCACCGCAGCTGCCGTTGATGCCCTCAGCGCACTCCCACCGCTCACCGGAGGTGTCGACGTCGCCGCCGCACTGCGGGCAGGACGCGGGGAAGGCGACAGGCGTCTCACTGCCGGTGCGCTTGTCCGCCGCCACGGACAGGACCTGGGGAATCACGTCCCCGGCCTTGGCGATGACCACGGTGTCCCCGATCATCAAGCCCAGATCGCGGATGAACTGCGGGTTGTTCAGCGTCGCGAACTTCACCGTGCTGCCGTCCAGTTCGACCGGCTCCAGCACCGCGCGGGGCGCGATGATGCGGGTCTTGCCGACGTTCCACTCGATGTCGGTGACCTTGGTTTCCGCCGTCTCCGGGGGCAGCTTGAAGGCGGTGGCCCAGTGCGGGCGGTCACTGGCGTTCCCGGCCTCCTCCTGCTCGGCGACCGCGTTGGCCTTGACCACCACGCCGTCGATCCCGAACGGGAGGTTCGGCCGCATCTCGGCGATCTCCTCGACACGCTGCTGCGCCTCGGCCAGCGTGGCTACCTCCCGCAGCTCGGTCGCGGAGTCGGCGCTGGTCTGCACGCCCGCTTCGGCCACCAGCGCCAGCAGCGCCTGGTGCGTGGGGGCGGCCGGGGTGAGCGGCACGCCGTCGAGCTGGATAGCGCTGTACGCGAAGAACGTCAGCTCGATGCGGTAGGGGCGGTTCTTGGCGGCCAGGGTGCCCGCCGCTCCGGCCCGCGCGTTCTTGAACGGCTTCGCCTTGTGCGCGCGGCGGATCTCGTTGGCCGCTGCAAGCTGGGCGCGCGTCAGCAGGACCTCGCCGCGGATCTCGATAGTCAGCGGTGCGGACAGCTGCGTGGGCAGACCGGAGATGAGGCCGGCCGCGTGGGTGACGTCCTCGCCCTTGGTGTGGTCGCCGCGCTTGATGAGCTGGACCAGGCGGCCGTCACGGTAGAGGGCCGTCACGGCCAGCCCGTCGAACTTCCCCTCGACCGCGTACCCGCCGCGCACCGGCCCGCCGATGCGGCGTACCAGCGACGCCTCCCACTTCAGGAGTTCCTCGGCCGAGTACACGTTGCCGAGCGACAGCATCGGCACGGTGTGGGCGATGTCGCCGGTCGCCACGCCGCCGCCGACCTTCCCGATGGGGGAGTCCTGGCGGAGGTGCTCGGGGTGGAGGAGTTCGTACTCCCGGATCTGGCGGGCCAGCTGGTCATAGTCGGCGTCGGAGAAGGTGGTGTCCCCCGGCCCGTAGTACGCCCGGCAGGCGGCGAGAGCGGAGTCGACCGCGGCGTTGTAGGCGGCGGGATCGGCCAGGGGAGCAGCGAAAGCAGTGGTCACGCAGGGTTCCTCTCGGAAAGGGATAGGGACGGGACGCTCCGCGTAGGGAGCGCCCTGGGACAGCGGCCCGGGATCGGCGGGCTGTCACCTGGGTGCCGCGGCCTGGCCCCCGACCGGGGAGAGCAGGACGCGGTGCGGGCTAGTGCCGGTCGCACACCCAGTGCTGCACCCAGCCGTGCTCGACGCGGTCGACGAGGACGTCGTGGGTGTTGGTGCCGGGATCACACAGCGAGCACTCCACCGTCTCGGGGCGCAGCAGCTGCACGGCGGGGAAGCGGGCGGTCGTGGGAAGGGTCCATCCCTCGGTGCGGATGGTGTCGTTGTCGTAGGGCCGGTAGCTGACGAAGACGCGGGTCATGTCCGACAGGACGTGGCCGTCGGTGCCGGTCACGGTGACCTGGGTGCCGCTCACGCGCAGGAGGTCGCCCTCGCGCAGTTCGCGGGCCTCGACGGCGGTGACGACGGAGCCGGTCAGCACCCACATGCCCGACGGAAGGTCGGTGAGAAGCATGGAGAAGCGGGGTCCTTTCAAGGCGGTGGCGGGGAGCGGGACCGGGGGCCGAGCGGGGCGGGCCGGCGACCGGTCCGCCCCGCACGGCTCCCGGGTTACGCGACCGCCGCGAAGGCGTTGCGGATGGTCGCGAGCTGCTTCTCGGCTGCCGTGGCGCGCGGCTTCCACTTCTCGACCTCATGGGTGGCCCGGTCGAGCTTCTTCAGTGCGGCATCGAGCTGGACGCTGTACCAGGTGGCCTTCCGGGCCCGCTCGATGACCTCGGCGAGCGGCAGCCCGTCCACGTCGATCTCCGACGGCTCCGCAGGGGACTTCGTTGCCTTGGTCTGGTTCTTGTGCGCCTTGACGTGCGGCCACACGCCGCTCGCCTTGGGCCGGGTGAACTCACAGTTCTGCCAGACGCAGTTGTAGACGACGGTCCCGTCCGCCAGCAGGACCTTGAGGACCTCCTTGTAGTAGCGGGGGTTCTCGGGAGTGCTGCGCGGGGTCTCGGCGAACTCGAACTCGATGACCTCAAGACCGTTGAGAATTCCGTTGGCGGTTGCCACAGGTGCAGTTCCTAACGTGGGCAGAGTGAAGGGAAGTTGGGGAAGAAGGCCACGGGGCGGCGGGGACGGGACCGGCGCCCCGTGGCCGGTCGGTGAGCCGCTACACGGCCGCCAGCTCGGGCGGCAGGCTGTGGCGGCCGACGAGGCGAAGAACCCACGGCGGCGCACCGCGCAGGGAGCTGCCTCCGGAGGTGGGGTAGTACGGCTTCTGGCCCCGGTTCTGGTTCGGGCCAGGCTGCTGCCCGGTCGCCACCCACGGCCCCTCGAAATCGGCGGCGTCGAGCCGCCACACGTTGTCCTCGGCGACGTAGTTGAACCGGACGCGGTCGGGCCGCAGCGGGTTAGGTGTCGGCATGTTCAGCGGGTGCCACTGCGGGATCTCGCTGTCGCCGCTGATCTCGAAGGCGATAGAGCGGCGCGCACTGTCGTGGGTGCGCGTGAACCCGGCCAGATGGCGGGGGAGCGGTGCGTCCGGGTCGGCCGCGGTGTCCATCAGTGCGTTGAGCCACGCGGGGCGGCCCGTGCTGGCGTGATGGGGGTAGTGATCCTGCTGGCTGCGGAACGCGCGTCCCACCTCGCCGTTGGGCGCGTGATTGCCCTTGCACGTCACGATCTCCAGATCCCACGCGGTACCCCGGCGACCGGTGTACGTCAGCCGGAACCCGGTGACGGCCAGCGGCACGATCCGGGAGGGCAGATGCGGCACCGAGACGTCGGCGGACGGGGTGATCGTGTACTCCACGATGCGGGTCGCGTGGTCGTTGATGAGCGTGAGGGCGGCGGTCACAGCGGTAGAGGTCCTGTTCGGTCGGCTCAGCGGATGCGGGTGTGGCGGGCGGCGATGTCGGTGTTGCTCAGCGGGCAGGCCGGGCAGGGTCGGGGTGTGGTGGCGGTCGGCGGACCGGTCTTCCAGGTCAGGCCGCGCCCGCACCGCGACCAGACCGACGAGATCCAGTAGCTGGCGCGCTCCTCGGCCCACAGGCTCTGGGGGTTGCCCGCCCAGTGGCGGGTCGACCAGGGGCCGGCCGCGATGTGGACGTAGTGGCCGTCCTCGTGGTCGCTGACGCCGTACCCGTACAGGGCGGCGTCCAGCTCGGCGTCGGGGGACACGGAAATCTCCGTCGCTTCAGTCGCTGCGGTGGCGGGGAGGGGGGCCGCCGGGAGCGGGTGGGGGTGCTCCCGGCGGCCGGTCGAGGGGCCGGTCAGGCGGCCAGGGTGAGGAGCTGGCGGTGGGCGGCGGTCTTCTTCTTGGTGACGTCGCCGATGTCGGCCAGCGACCGCGCCGCGCGCGCCGAGAGGTCCTTGGCCTTGGCGTAGTGGTCGAGGTACTCGCCGATCGCGTTCCAGCCCGCCCACGCGGTGCCCCGGATGCTCTCCTGGGTGGCCGCGTTCTCGAAGAGGCTGCGCAGGGTGTCCATGCGCGTCTCGTAGTTCTTGCGGGTGCGGGTGGTGGGGCTGGTGGGAATGGGCCACAGGTCGCGGCTGGTGACGAGCTTCTCGAACTGGCCCAGGCTCAGCGGGGTGTTGATCATCCGCTCGGCCTCGCGCTCGAAGGCGTCCTGCCAGTCGAAGAGGACGGCCAGCTCGTGCTCCAGGGTGACGAGCTTCTTGAGGGCCGAGGCGGTGTGCGGGACCGAAACCTTGTGCTTGGCGCCCGCGATGATCAGCCGCTGCATGTTGCCGCAGTCCGCGCGGGTCTGGCCGATGTGCAGGGAGTTGGACGAGGAGCCGTCATGGCTGCCGAACAGGGTCAGGTGCGCGTGGTGCAGGTCGACCCCGCCGATACGCGTGCTGCCGGGCAGGCTCATCGAGATGAAGAACTTCGTGCCGCCCGCGTAGGCGCCCGCCTTGTGGAAGACGGCGCCGGACTCGGTGCGGGCCAGGTCCAGAACCTTCTCGTACGCCTCGATCTGGACCGGGGTGTACTTGCGGCCGACGGTGCCGAGGTACTCGGTGCCGCCGGTGCGCGGGTTGGTGCGGACAGTGGCGCGGGTGTCGGGCATCTTGACCTCGTGGGTCGTGACGCCGTCCTCGTGGATCTCGGTGTACTTGGCGGTGACATCGCCCAGCAGGCGCACGTCCCAGTCGCGCATGTCGGCCATTTCCAGGGCCTCGCGGGCGGTGTTCGCCTCGCTGACATCGGTGCCCAGGATGGTCCAGGCGTCCTTGCGGCCCGGGGCGCGAAGGGCGGTTCCGTTGGTGGGGATCTCAAGCACGGTCACAGGCAATAGCTCCTCAATTGGCGGGGAGTCCCGTCCGACCCCCTGACCCTTTTAATATTACGCATGACGGGGGGTTGCGTCAAGTTAAAAGGGTCACGATGATTGAGGCACCCCACACGCCCGCGGCAACGACACATGCCCGACACGGACAAGTCGTCGACCGGCGGGCAAGGGGACAAGGGGTGCGGCACACTCACCCGTGGCGCAGGACAGTCTTCGGAGGAATTGACATGGTGGGGCGTACGGACAGGCCGGCCAGGATCTGGGCGAGCGCGGTCGTGGTCATCGGAGTCGTGGCCTTCGCGACCGCGATGGTCGCCAACGCGGCGCACCAGGCCGCAGTGACCTGGGCGGGGATCGCGGTCGTTGCCGCGTGCACGGCGTGGCTGGCCTGGGACGGCTGGCGCCGTCGGCAGAGCGAGCGGGCAGACCGGCCGGGAGGCCCGGTCCAGCAGTGAGGGGATCCGCCAGGAGGCGGACAGCAGAGTCGGGGCCGGACGACAGACCGAAGTCTCCCCCTTCGGTGAAGAAGGGGGTTTGCAAGGCCGTCCGGCCCCTCACCACGACACACCGCCCACGCGCCGAAGCGCTGGGACGAGGTGAACGCGCTCCTACTTTAGCGGCCGCGAGCCGCCCTCCAAGCCCCGCCGCGAACCGCGACGGGGCCTCGGTGCCGACAGGCGCTCTCCGCGGCGCGGAGCGTGGTGTCCCCACGGCGACCAGCGATGATCTCGAGAGGCTGACCGCGGCTCGTTGCCGGCGCGCACCACGAAGCGTCTACCGGTCAGACGGGATCGGTGTACGAGATCGGCTTGCCGGTGGCCTGGGCATATGCGATCTCCCGCCCCGTGGACTTGCCGATATACCCGCCGGGGTTGACGACCAGGACCCGGTCAGCAAGGTCGATCCTGCGCAGGTGAAGGGCGCCCAGCGCCTTCTTCTGCTCGTCGGTGATCAACCCGTCTGCTTCGACCGGCGCGACAACAATGATCCCCTCGAAGGCCAGATCACGGTTCGCTGCACGCATCTCGTCCGCGAACCGGGCAGAGCCGCAGATGCAGACAATCTCAGGTCGGTCGGGCACGACTCAGTCCTTCGGTCGAACGGGAAACCCGTCAGTGTGCACGTTGACATCACAGGCAGGCACACCGGCCAGCAGTTTATGAGCGAGATGGGCACGCGGCTGCACCGTCGCAGGCGGGAGGCGTGGCCCGCTCCCGCGTCCCTCGCGGGGCGCCCGCGTGCCGATCGGCGTCGGCACGCGGGAGTTCGGGGCTGTCAGACGGCCTCGCGGAGGATCCGCTCGGTCTGCTCATGTCCGTTCTGGGCGACGAGGTAGGTCACCTGCTTGTCCAGGCCGGCGTTGTTGACGTCGGCGGCCTGGCGGCCGGCCTCGTCGTAGGGCTCGTCGTCGTCCTCGGTACCGGATGCGGCGCTGGCGTAGCCCGCGGCCGCGTCGTGCACGGCCACGTCCAGGTCGATCGGGCCGATGCCGAGGGATTCGGCGAGAGCGAGGAGCCGGACGGCGTGGCCGGCGTCGTCGGGGCTGAGCGGCGCGTCGGCTTCGATGTCGAGCAGGGTGATCACCTGGGTTCCTCTCGGCGCCCAGTGACGGGCGGGGGCGGGGGAGTACAACGAATCGGGCCGGCGGCTACGCGCCGGCCGCCGGGGCCTCGGCAGGCCGGATCTTGCGATTGCGGATCAGCCACTCCCTGACTTCCGCGACGTCGCGGGCGCTGGAGGAGTCCTTGGCCGGGAAGGGGTCCTCGGACTTCTCCGCCGTGTACACGCGTGCGAAGTGCTTCACCGACTCGATGTTCAGCCCCAGTTCGCGGGCCAGCGCGGTGGGCTTCAGCCGGCGCTGCTCCTGTGCGAGGTTTGCGCTGGCCTCGATGCTCGGCGCAACGGGCGCGGTGTCCGGCTCGCTGAGGAGCCTGTCGAGCCACTCCGCCTGCCCCGGCTCCTCCAGGTGGAGCACCTCCGCCAGCCACTCGATCGGCACGCGGACCTGGTGGGCACGGGTGCGCCGGGCGCGTTCGACGACGTCGCGCTGGCCGGTGGTGAGACCCAACTCGTCAAGGTAGACACGGCCGTCGACGACCTCGGTGCCGTCCTCGGCGTGCCGCAGCAGCCATGCACGCAGGTCCGCCCAGTCGGGAGCACCGCTCTCGCCCGCCGTGGGCATCGGATCGCTCCTGCGCAGGAACCAGGCCCTCAGCTGGCTCCAGGAGCGCTTGCCGTCGGCGTCGGCGAGAGGAAAGGGGTCATCGGCCGTCCCGGACGGGTAGCGCTCGGCGTACTTGTTCACCGCGCGCCGGGTCAGGTCCAGGAGCTCGGCCAGTTCCGCGGAGTCCATCAGCACCTGCGTGGGGCGGGCAGCGAGAACCTGCGCCTCCATCCTGCGCGGGCCGCGCCGCTTGCTCGGTTCCTGGGTGTGCCGGGCGGCGTACCAGTCCAGGACGGCGTCACGGTCGCGGTAGACGGTGCCGTCCTTGCGGTCGACCTCGCCGGGGAAGCTGGGGTCGGTCCTCACCCAGTTGTGCACGTAGGGATAGCCAGTGGCCTCGGTGATCTGCGCGATGGTGATGTGCGGGGGCAGCTTCTCGAATGCCTTGCGGGCTTCGGCAATGTTCTTCATGAGGGGACTCCGGATGGGCGTATCGGCAGGCAGTGGCGGTACTTGGTGAGAGACTCCACCCTTCCTCTATTCGTTAATGTTCTCATGAGAGGGGGCGTGTGTCAATTTTGATGGTCGCCAGCGAGTGGCGGTAGGGGGTGGCCGGCTCGTTGCGCGCGCAGAGGGCCGCCGGCAGCGCGGACGCTCTCGCGCCCCGCGGCAGTCAGCCGGAGAAGGTGAGGGTGGCTGCGATGCTCACCGTCGGGGTCCGCCTCGCCCAGGCCGTGTCCGCAGCCGTCGAGGAAGCCCACGAGGCCGAGCGATTCCAGGGCGCGGACGTCTGCCTCGCCCACCAGCATGGGGTGAAGGCTGCCCGAGGAGCGCACGGCGGCATCACGCAGCGCGATGAGCCGGCCGGGAGTCAGCCGCGGTGGCATGCCGGTCAGCCCCAGACCACGTCGCGGCCGCGCGAGGCGCACCACTGGGCGAGGTCGTGCAGCTCGAGCAGACGCCGCTGCAGGTAGCCGGCACTCCGGCCGCCCTGGTGCACGCGGCCGCTCCAGTAGCCGTCGACGCCCGCGTCCTCGGGGGTCAGGGCGAGGGCGAGCAGGACCCGGCCGAGGAAGGCCGCGGCGGGGATCTGGCCCGCATCACCCGCCGCCGAATCGGTGCCGGTGGCCGAGGTGGTGTCCCCCTCGCGCCGGGTGGTGCCAAGCGCCGCAGCGGCGCCGGCGGGCTCCACGGCCGCGAAGCCGAGCAGGTCCGCCAGGCGTACCGCGTTGTGCGCGCTGACGTTCACCTCCGGAATGTCCCCGTCGGGGTCGACGTCGTGCACCCTCAACGGGTACTGCGGGCAGATGTCGGGCATCTCGCAGCCGGGCAGCGCGTCCCGCTCCTGGGGTGCGGCGAGGACCTCGGCCAGGGCCGCCTCGTACGTACGGTGGGGCGTGGCGAGCTCAGTGGCCCGCAGGCAGCCGCAGCTGGCGGCGAAGCGGCTGGCCGGCCGGTAGTCAGCGGTAAAGGTAACGGACACGGTCACACCTCTGTGGTCGCAGTTCAACGGCTGAGTCCGGCGGCGGGGCGGGTGTTGCAGGACCCGCAACACCCGCCCGGACCGTCACAAGCGCGCTGCGGCCGGGCCGATCGTGTGGACGGACGAGGTGAACGGGCTCTCCATGCCGGGGTCGGCGCTGAACAGCATCCGGTGGATCGCGCGGGCGTGGACCCACTGCTCGTCCCAGTCGCCGTCGCTGTCGATCGCGAAGCAGTCCGGGGCGAGCGTGTGGGCCCGCAGCATGACTGCGGTGACCGCCATGTCGTACGGCTTGGGCCGCACGTTGCCGGTCTTGCAGAACGAGTAGGTGAAGCCCCGCTCGTCCTGGAACTGCGGGTCCAGCTCGATGGCGAAGGTCTCGTAGTCCTCGTCCGCCGCCACCAGGCCGTTGAAGACGATGGCGTCCTCGTCGATCCGCGGCACCCCGGTGCCCGCGCCGCCCGCGAGCGCGATGTTCTGGGTCTGCTCGACCAGGTCCAGGATGGCCGCCGCGTCCAGGCGCAGCTGCAGCCAGATGGACCGGAAGTTCTCCGCCTGGGGCGTGTAAGCGAAGTAGTTGGCGTGTCCCATGGGGCAGAGCTCCTTGTGTCGGCGCGGGGTCGTGGCGCGCTGCCCCGGCGCTTGCATCGCCCGAACAGCTATTCACTAATGTACTCCATAAGGGGGGATGAGTCAAGATGAGAGGGTCGACGGCGTCGAGGTGAGGTGGTGAACGGCCAGTCCCGGGCGGTACGCGCTTTCGCGCCAACCGTCAGGACCATCGCCAGGACCGCGGATCGGCTCCGTCACGACGGCGGCTGCTCCGGGCGACGGTCCCCTGTCACCTGGACTGTTCTACCGGGCGGCTGCGCTCTGTGAGGTCATGCCGCCGAGTACGCGGAGGTGGCTCTCGCAGCCCTGCGCGAGCGTGCGCACGTGGGCGTCGAGGGTCTTGTAGTCCACGCCGTCCCCGAGCCGCAGGCCGTGGGCCGCCTGGAGCGTCCGCTGCTCCTCGGCGGTGATCGGGTACCCCTTCGCGACGGCGACGTCGATGTGGGCGCACAGCTCCGGCACGCTCATGCCGACGAACGGGAAGTCCGGACGGTTGTGGGTGTGCAGGCCAGGCGTGGGCGGGATCCCGAACGTGTAGTCGCGGCGGTACGTCTCGCACGCCTGCTCGGAGCGGTCGGCGATGCCCGAGTGATCCGACACGTGCTCGACAGCGGGGACGCCGCAGCCCTCGCAGGGGCCGGCGTGGAGCTGGTACTCGCTGCACACGTCAAGGTGCTGGGCGCGGGCCGCGTCCTCCGCCTCGCGAAGGGTGCGGAAGGCGTCGGGCTCGTCCCAGTCGTAGTACTGGGCGTTGACGTAGTAGTCCTGCTCGAACTGGCCGTTGTACGACCACTGCCCCTCGGGGGTGTAGGCGGTCGTCGTGAGGCTGTACGGGTCGAGGATGAGCCCGTTGTCGGCCAAGACCTGGGCCGTGCAGCCGCATTCGGGGAATCGGCGCACCCAGGAGGCCGAGACGATGTCATCGCCCAGGGCGGCCGCTTCGAAGGTGAACGGCTCAGGGTGCCAGATGCGCTTCAACTGGTCCCACGCTTCGGCAGGGGTGATGGATGCGGCGATGCCGGAAGCGGTCAGGACCAGCGGCAGGACGGGCGGGGTCACGGTGCTCCTCAGCGGTTCGGGGTGCGGGATGGTCGGCCCCGTGGGGCGGCGGGGCCGGTGAAGTGGGTGCGGGCCCGCAGGGGTTCACTTGCCGGCGACGAGCCTCACTGAGGCGACGCGGTGCAGATGGAGCTCCGGCTCGAACGCGTCCGCGTAGTCCTCCGCCGGCCCGTCGTAGATGGACGACATCTCGGACGCCTCCTGCCAGGTCAGCGGTTCGAGCCTCCCGCCGTCCACCACCCAGGCCCTGAGCAGGAAAGACCCGTCGTCGTTCCTGGTGTGCACGGTGACGGCTGCGCCGAGTTCCAGCGTGCGCGAGGCGGTGGCCACGTAGCGCATCAGGTCGTCCTCGGCGGTGACCTTCGTTCCGTCCGTCACCATCACCCGGGCGAACAGCGGCTCCTCGCCCAGCTCGCCCTCGTGCTGGAGATGCATGGTCACGAGGTGACTGCCCTCGCCGAGGCCGCTCCACAATGCCCGCAGGAGCATGTCCGGCATGAGGCCGAAGCGGTCGGTGTACTGGTCGTGAGTGATCTCCAGAGCGGACGCCTTCTCCTCGATGAGCTTCCGGCACGCCGTGCGGACGCGGTCGAGACGGGCCTGGGTCTGCGGGTTCTGCGACTCGCTGGCGCTCATGCGCTGTGCCTCCTGGAGATGGGTGGGGGACCGGGACCCCCGAGACCATTAATGTACCCGTAAAGGTTAATAATGACAAATTATTAGGGTCGACAGGGTTGGGCGGGCCCGAGCGGTCCTGCGTCAGACGGGGCAGAGCGGCTAGAGAGTGCGGTTCTGACGCAACGATTCCTCCCGTGCGAGGTGCGCGAGGATCAGCGCCGCGGCCGCGCCCTCGGGGGAGTGGAACGGCTCCGCGATGCCCGGCCCCGTCCACCGCCCGTCGGCGCCGCGGCGCACCGGTCCGAGCTCCGTGGAGCCCATGCGGACGGACTGCTCGCCGCTCCCGGCCGGCACGCCGAGGCGGGCGTGGCCGAGCGCGTCGTTGATCTCGCGGACGGTCCCCAGGCGGCCGGTGTCGTCGAGCACCAGCGCGGTGGCCTCCAGCCGCTCCCCGGTCTCGGCGCTCAGGGCAGACAACTCCCGCAGCAGGAGGACCGCTTCGCCCTGGCCGTGCTCCGCGATCGGCGCGGCGGCCTCCTCGGCAGCGGCCCGGACCACCTCCAACCGCGCGGCCGTCGCCCGGCAGCTGCCCGCCGACCCGGCGAACTTGTCGGTGGGAAGTGCGTCCATGGCCGCGTCGAGCCCGGACCGGTCGACCCCGCGCGAAGGCGTTGTCGACCGCAGGTCCTGCCAGATGCGGTGAAGCGTGGCCAGATCCGCATCGGCGCCGTGCCGCGCGGTGTACCGCCCCTGCAGATCGGCGGGCGGATGCTCGGCGGTCACCTCCAGGCGTACCCGGCCCTGGTGGCAGAACGTCAGCAGCCGGGCCAGCGGAAGCGCGAGCCACTCCCGGGTTTCGCCCGTCGACTCGTCCAGCAGAGCCTGCGCGGGGTCCTGGACCAGGCGGAGAAGCCGCGCGACGCGCCGGCATCCGGCGCGGCTGCGCACGGCGTCCCGCTCAGCTCCTACGATCTCGAGTCCGCTGAGGATCGCGGCGACGTGCGGCTGGCGCAGGGCGTAGAAGGTGAAGGCCCGCGCCGTGGTGTCGATGAGCTCCTGGCGCTGCAGCGGGACGAGGCTGACGGCGACCCGGGCCTCGGGGGCGCCCGAGTACGCGGTGGCCGGCTCGTCCGGCAGGCCGTGGTGGGCGATGTGGAACATGACGGCGTCTCCGCCCGCGCCCTGCAGGCTCTGACGGGTCGGCCCCCTGTCAGGACCGACCCGGGCGAAGTGACCGCCGCCGACCGCCATGACCTGTCCCACAGGACGTCCGTCGGTGCCAAGGACGTCATGCGTGCCCCCATCGGCCAGACGCAGCCGGAACGAGGGGAAAGCGTCGAGAGGTTCGGTGTCCATGAGGTGTGACTCCTGATGAGGAAGATGGGAGGGGAGTGCCTGCTGCCGCTCCGGCGGCGACCGGTGATCAGACGGGGTTGCCGACGGGGGCGACGGGCGCGCGACGGGTGGTGCCGAACCAGTTGGTCTTGTACTGGAAGTCGGTGAAGGGGCCGGTCAACCGCATGCCCCAGCGCTCAAGGTTGGCGGCAAGGCGCCGGTCGGACTCGGCGTCCTGGAAACGGGTCACCTCGTAGAACATGCGGCGGGGCTCGTGGGAGCAGCCGCATGCGCACACCAGCCGCACGGCGATCGTGCCGTCGGTGCAGTAGCGGCTCAGCTCGACGCACACGAACCCCGCGGCGCACTGCTCGGCGCGCTGCGCGTCCCAGGCGTCGCGGGCGGCGTAGAGAGCGGTCCGCGCGTCCTGCACCACCGCCTCGGTGATTCCGTCCGCGGCGAAGTCGTCCCAGGTCTTGCGGCCGTCGGTGACCTCGTAGACCAGGTTGGACAGGGCGACTGCCACACAGGTCAGCTCGAAGCCCAGGTTGAAGCCGTCGCCGTAGCCGGCCCCGGTCTCCCGCGCGGGCCGGTGGCACAGGAGGTAGGCGCTCCCGCCGTCCACCGGCTTGGCATCCTCCAGGACAGCCCGGACGACCGGGTAGTCCCCGGACGGGCAGTGCTGGGCGATGTCGTGCGCGTACAGCGCGGCCGGAATCCTGAAGGCGCCGACCGGCGCGGTCATGGCGGTCATGGGGATCCCTCGTCTCGTGTGGGTATGGGCGGCCCGTCGGTGGGCGCGCGTTTCTTCGTCAGGCGATGCGCAGCAGCAGCCGCAGCGCGCCGGGAGGGACCTCGGCATCCCGCACGACGGAGCCGTCCGGGGCCGTCCAGTACGCCTCGGTGCCGGAGTCCCGGACGACGACGGTGCGCATGAGGGTGCGGGTGCCGTCGGTGGCGACGTCGCCGCGGCGGAAGCGGCCGTCGAGGACCTCGACCTCCAGGTCGTCCTCGGATTCGAACTCGATGTACGTGCGGGGCGAGAGCTCGAGGCATCCCGGCCCGGACCGCACGAGGGTCGCGGAGACGGTGACGCGGACGCGGTCGCCGGGGGACAGATGGGGGATGGGCACGAAGCTCCTTGCATGCGGGGGTGGAGCCGAGGGGCGGTCGGCTGGACTGACCTGGGCGGGAAGTGGTGTCCCCCGCGACTACCGATGACTCAGAGGGCCAGGGCGACTGCGGTGCCACCCGGTGCGGGGCTCGGCGCGGGGAAAGCCGCGGCAGCGATGACCATGACGAACTCGTCCGGACGCCACACGAAGGACTCACCGTCCAGCGCCAGCGACTCGCCCGCGGCATCCATCACGGGCATGGCCTCGAAGGCGGCGTAGGTGTGCACACCCCAGAAGATCCCGTGCCGGGCGGCGGTCGGCTGCTCGCAGTCGCCGAGGTACCAGTCGCCCGGCTGCACGTCCCGGGCGAGGATCACGCGCAGGCCGGCAGAGTCGATCCCGGCCGGCGGCTGCTGGTAGGCGTAGCCCAGGGAGTCGGCGAGCGGGCGAGCGGTCACGATGACCGGGATGAACGCGGCGTCGATGACGGCCATGGGCAGGCTCCTCGGCTGAGCGGTGGTGTGCGTGGTCTCCGGCCCGGTGCTTGCTTCACCGAACCCGATATCTTCAATGTACTCGTAAAGGGGGTTCTTCGCAAGCTAACGGGGTCGCCTTTCAGGGGTTGCTGCAGACCGTTCAGAGCCCCTCGCCTGCGCTGCAGATGAGGCAGCGGGGCAGCGCCCGGACCTCCCGCGCCCTGGCCGGCACACCAGCCCGCACCCTCCGCAGCGACTCCGGGCAGCCCCCGCCGCTGCGCCCTGCTGCGCCTGTGACCTGCGTAATCACATACCGCTGCACGCACCGGCGCGGCCGGACGCGGGATGCAGCGCCGGGCAGCGCGGGCGCCCGCTGCCCGGGGACGACCGGAGCCAGCCACCGTCTGCTGCGCGCTGCCCGGGTGCAGCACGATCTGCTGCACCCGAGCAGCGTCGGGGCCACTTTGCGCCTCGCCGCTGCGACGCGGACGCCTTCAGATGCGCCGTACCGGGTGTGCTCCCCGCGCCGTCGAGGCGCCGACGGTCCGGCCGACGAGCGACCCCCCACCACGGCACCTGGGCGCTGCGCCAACGCCCGCGGCGGACCCGGCGAGGTCGGCGGCGCCGAGCGCGAGGGTGTCCTGCGGCGGCCGAGAAGGGGAGATGGTTCCCATCGACAGGTGCCGCTCATAGGCCATGGCCGGCCCCAGTTCGTAGTCCCAGACGCGCGGCAGATCGCCGAGTGTGACGTCCTGGTAGGTGCGCTCGATGACCACCTCCATCGGCGTCAGGTCATCCGGCGCCCGGGTGCACCGACGGCACTCCCGCATGTCTCCCTCGCCAGGGAGGCGCTGGAGCATCTCCCAGTCGGTGCGGCCGTGGTCACGCCGGTGAATCTCGGCGAGCCGGGACAGCTCGGCGCGCACGGCGTCGCCGGTCGCCAGCACGGTGGGCCCCTGGCCGTGGAACCGGTAGAAGCGGGAGCTGTCCGGGTTGGGCGGCGCCGGAGTCGGCTCACCCGGGCCGGGCAGCGCGTCCAGCCCGATCGGCCGCGACGTGGTGATCGTGTGCTCCTCGGCCAGGCGGTCCACGACGCTCCACGTCTCGGTGAACGCCCAGTGACCGCGCACCGCGTAGGGGACGCTGATGTGCGCCCGGTCCGTGGTGGTGCGGGAGCGGCAGTGCCGGGAGTGGATGATCCACGCGACGTGGTGAAGCCGGGCCAGACGAAAGACGTGGCTGGGATCGACTGTCATACGCGGGGCGGGCAGGCGCGGCTCGTCCGGCGCGAAGAGGATGTGGACCGCGTCGCTCAGATCGGAGCCCTGCCCGTCCAGCGCGGCGACGGTCTCCGGGCGAAGGTCGTTCATGACGACGGCCCCGACGTACAGGTCCTTGGCTGCGGTGCTGTGCATGTGCTCCTTCGGGCTGTGGCGGGGTGCGGTCCGGCTCGGCGGCCCTGCGGCCGGGGACCGGCTGGGGGACGAGCTGCCGGGGGGTCGCTGGTCAGCCCGTGTTGGTCGTGGCCGAGCCCGCGACGGTCGCGTCGAAGACGAGATCCCGCGCTTCGCGGGGTTCGAGGAGTGCCGAGACGCGGAGGTCCTGGATCATCTCGGTCATGTCCCAGGGGCCGAAGACGCGGCCGGGCAGGGCGGAGAACTCGGCGGTGTAGCGGCGGCGGTCGGCATGGACGGTGACGGTGGAGACGGGCACGAAGTGGAACTCCTTCGGGGCAGGTGGGCGGGGCCGGCGCGGAACCCGGAAGGGGGTGGTGTCCCCCTGGGCGCAGAGCGGATCGAGGGCGAAAGCACCCCCTCTCACGGGTTACTAATTTACTCCCCATCGCCTTTAAGTCAAATTAATAGGGTCAACAATGAAAGGGTGAGGAACAGCCTGTCGACGCCGAGAAGCCGATGTCCGCAGGGGAGTCAGGCCGGAGCTGCGCCCCAGGGCCGAGAGGGCGGCGGGCACGGCGGGGATCGGGGGGACAGGGGCACCGCAGCGCATGCGTGCCGGCCGCGGAGAAGGGGCACGCACGGGCGCGGGCGTCGGCGGAGCCGCGAAGCCGTCGAGCACACGGCGCCGGGTCCGACCGCCTCCCGTGGCCGAGTCCGCCACCGATCCGACGCCGGGAGTCGGCCGAAGGCACTGTGCGAGAGCGATGAAGGCGCGAGAGCCGGTGCAGCGCTGCAACCCCGCGCCGGTGCGCCGGGCCGGTAATGCTGCATAGGCGGCCGGGTGCAGCACGCTGCTCTGCAGCGGGCCGCCGGATCCGCCCGCTGCCCAGACCGTCGTGGTCGTGCTGCACCCCGTTCCTCGCGGCAGCGCGGGGCGGGGTGCAGCGGAGGGGTGCGCGGTCTGCTGCGCCGGCGACGGGGAGGTCGTGCTGCCGCCGCTGCTTCAAACCGCTGCCGCTCTGATCTGCGGAAACTCTGTGCAGCGCTGCTCGGCAGCAACCGCGCAGGGCCGTGCAGCACGGGAGGCGCTGCCCGACCCGCTGCGCGCTCACGGACGGAGTGCGGGGAGTGCTGTGCGCCGCAGCTGGTGCAGCACGGTGGTGTGCAGCAACAGCGGTCCGGCTACCAGGCGACGTTGATCAGGTACTCGCCCGGCTTCAGGTGTCCGCTGCACGCGAGGTCGTGCAGCAGCTTCCCGACGTACGGGTCGTAGTCGAGAGTGCCGGCCCGCCACCTGTCCAGCACCTCGGCGACCTCGGGGTCCAGGCCCTCGCGGCTGCTGATGCGGCGTCCCTCTTCGGCATCCGGGTCGCAGTGCTCGTAACTCGTGGACACCTCCACCGCGTGGAGTGCGCCGTTGTGCGCTCCGAGGCCACGGATGACGCTGTACGGCCGGCCGTAGTGCGCGGTGATGAATTCCTCGAGGGCCTTGTAGTCGACTGCGCGGTAGGTCTTGGACGTGGTCTTGAGGGGCAAGGCGGTCCATTCGTTCAGAGGAGGGCCCCGGCCGGGTGGCCGGGGCCGGGCACGGTCAGGCCGTCGTGTGGTTCAGGTGGATGGCGA
This sequence comes from Streptomyces sp. NPDC058470, assembly GCF_042721055.1. Classification (NCBI taxonomy): domain Bacteria; kingdom Bacillati; phylum Actinomycetota; class Actinomycetes; order Kitasatosporales; family Streptomycetaceae; genus Streptomyces; species Streptomyces sp. NPDC058470. The sequence goes on along the minus strand of NZ_JBHXMF010000030.1, from coordinate 11,406 downwards.
GGGCGCTGGGCTCGCCGTGGTGGCGGCGGCCGTCGACGGTGACGGACACCCAGGCCGGGCGGCACTCCTCGGGGTTGCCGTACTGGGCCAGCAGCGGCGCGGCGACGGTGGCCACGGCGGTGCGGCTCGGGCCGCCGCTCCAGGTGACGGTGATCTCGAAGCGCTCCAGGTAACGCTCCTTCGCCCGCTTGGGGCCGCAGCGCACGGAGAACTTCACGCCGGGGAAGGCGGCACGCAGCAGCTGGCGCAGGTAGACCGCGGTGGCCTTGGTCGACAGGTGCATCGCCGCGTTCATCCGCTCGTCCTCGGTGGGCTCGGGGACGACGGAGGTGTGGCGCACGTGGGAGACGCCGGTGCGCTTCCCGTCGGTGGTGCGCAGTTCGTAGCGGGTCGCGGGGATGCCGCGTACGACGTCGGCGGCGCAGATGCCGCAGGAGCAGGGCTGGACCGTCGCCCGGCCGTGGAGGCGGGTCGCGGTGCCGATGTAGCGGACCGCCGCGCCCGGGGACAGTCGCAGGGCGAGGTAGGCGGCACTGAGGCGGCGGGCGGTGGCGGAGGTCATGGTGCGCGTCCTTCGGTCGGGGTGTTCGTGGTGGCCGGTCGGGCGCTTGCGTCGCCGTCCCTGCAATCACTAATGTACCCGAAAGGGGGGCGTTGATCAAGTCCTAAGTGAAAGTGATCCCGGGGCCCCGCACGGCTGGCGCACCTGGCGCGGTGCTCCTCGCGCAGGGAGGGGGTCGTCCTACTCGTACGGCTGCGGCCAGTCCTCGGCGCTCGGGTACTGGTGCGCGTTCTCGCCGCCGTGAGCGCGGACCAACTCGCGGAGCTGGACGGCCGGGACCTGCCCGAACCAGATGGCGGCCGTGGTGTCGTACGGGTCTTGGCGCGGGTGGGCGGGGAGCGGCTGGGGCCACCCCTCGGGGGCGCCGAGCGGTGGGACCAGACCCACCTGGAGCGTGTCGTAGGGTCCCGCGAAGCCGGCGGGCGCGCTCGCGGGAAGGTCCCACCGCGAGGGGTGAGGCGAGGCGGGCCGGGGGCTGCACTGGCTGGTGTGGCCGGTGATGATCTGGACCTCGAACCAGTCCTCCAGGCGCACCTGGAGGACGGTGCCGGCGGTGCCGTCCGCGATGGCGGCGTCGGTGAGCTCGGTGCGCATCGGCTGCTTTCCTGTTGACTCGGGCCGGGGCCCGTGGCGGTTGCGCAGGGGCGGGGCGGAGGGTGTCACGCCCCCTGTCACGTGGGGTGTCACGCCGGGTGTCACGGTGTTGAGCGTGACAGCTCTGACCTGGGAAAACTCCTCCGGAAGGCCGGATTTTCGGCCTTCCGGCGGGAGCGTGACACAGGCCGCTCAGACCTGGCGCGCGAAGGGCCGCAGCGCGGCGGGCGGCACAGGGTACGTGGAGCAGCCGGGGTGGAGCTCGCGGTCGGCCTGGGGCTGCTCGAACTCGGTCGCGTCGTAGAGCCACGGGCGGCGGCGGCCGTCCAGCGTGCGGTCGTAGTCGCGGGCGATCCAGCTGAGGTGCGCCTCGCGGGGGCCGAAGGCGTAGTCGTGCGAGTTGGCCCACGCGCCCTCGGTTTCGCCGCCTCCGAGGCGGCTCAGGCAGGTCCAGGCGAGTTCGGTGTACCGGCGGCGCAGCGGGTGCTTGACCTTGTCCCAGTCGTTCTCGGCCGACCAGAGCGCAGCGTCCAGGGACTTGAGCTGGTTGATGCTCGCGCCGAAGTGGTGCAGGAGCGTGGCGTTCAGCTCGACGGGCTTGCCGTGGTAGACGAACAGCCGGTGCTCGGGGTGGCCCTCGTCCGCGCGCAGCGGGTTCTCGTCGAGCAGCTGGTGCAGGGCGTTGTGGAGGTCGGTGGTGGTGTGGCGGACGCGCGGCACTCTCGGCTCCCGGGGTGGTCGGATCGTGGTGGCGCCGGGGCGCTTGCATCGCCCTGACATTTACTAATGTACCTCAAAGGGGGGTGTACGTCAAACGTGTGAGCGGTCGCGGATGCACCAACAGCCGCCGTCAGCTCCCCCCGAGGGCCCGGCGTCGGCGCTCCTCCGCCTCGGCGTGCGCCGCCGCGGACCGGGCGGAGAACAGGCGCCGGTACCGGTCGGGGTCGCAGTCCTTGAGGGCCTGCGCCATGGCGGCGCTGTACGCATCCCAGGAGGAGGGGGGTCGCGTCCCGTCCGCGTTCACCGGTCGCCTGCCTCGTCGGCGTACCGCGTGGCGCAGGACGGGGATCCGGGCTCGTCGACCCAGGCCAGCACGCGGCGCGCGCTCCCACGCCACCCCGGTGCGGCCTTCACCCGGTCACCCCACCGGCTGCGGCCCTCCGCGCACACCGTGCACAGCAGCCGGCCGTGGACCTCCCAGACGTCGGGGTCGGTGGTGAAGCAGACCGGGCAGCACCCCTCTGACCAAGCCGGAGGGTGGCACGGCGTGATCACCAGTCCCGTGATGATCACGCGGCCGCAGTGCGCGCACAGGGTGCCGTACAGCGCGTGCCGGTCGCAGCGCGGGCAGAGCTGCGCGGGGCGCGTGCTGGCCGTGACGGGGGGCGTCGTGACGCTGGGGCTGACGGTCGTGACGGGCATGTCGGGACTCCTCGGTGAAGGGGGGCGGGGCTGCGGGGCGGGCGCGCGGGTGCTCAGCGAAGCTGGCGCCGGGTGGTGACGGAGTAGCGGGTGAGGCTGATCCAGTCGCAGCCGCCGTGGACGTACAGGTCGCAGGTGTCCGGGTCCTCTCCGGAGCGGTCGACGTCGAGGCTGCTGTAGCGCGCCAGGTCGCGCACGAGGTCGAGGAAGTCGTCGGCCGCCAGGTCCCGGTCGGTGTAGACGCCCTTTACCGAGCCGCCCTCGTAGTCCTCACCGGCTTCGAGGATCCACACGCTCGGCCCTTGGCCGTCGGTGGAGTGCTCAGTGGCGGTGGTGGCGAGCTCGGGCATGGGCGTCACTCCCTTTCGTGGCGGGGCCGTGGTGGTGGAGGGGGGCTTGCCTCCCCCCTCTCTTCATTAGTTAATGTACCTCAAAACCAATTCATGCGTCAAACTTAAAGGGCGCCTGTGGAATCGCGGAGGCCCCGTTGAGGTCGGGCCGGGCGGCACCGGAGATCTCTGCGGTTCTCGGGGCGGCCACGGTCCAGACGCCGGACACCCAGGCTGGCGCACGGCTGCTTCGCCGGCCCCGTCGCACGGAGCCGGCGGCCGCGGGCGCCAACGTGGTGTCCCCCTGCCACGGGCGGCACGCAGGGCGGGCCCAGGGGCAGAGGGAACGCAAAGGGCGGAGCGCTCGATGCGCTCCGCCCGGTGGTCACTTGCTGTACGCGGCCAAGTCGCCAGGCTCCCAGACGAAGCTCTCGCCCATCCAGTCGTCCTCGTCGTCGGTGACCGGTTCGGCGGCCACGGTCGCGACCGTGGCCCGGCGGTGGGCAACGTGGCGCAGGGCGAGCAGCGCCGACACGGCGCCGAGCGCGGCAAGCGTGCCGGGGGTCGGCGGCGGGACGGCGGCGTACGTGCGGTCGACGGCCAGGGCCGTCATCAGTGCGAGCGCCCCGAGCAGGGCCAGGAAGTCGGCGGCGAACGCGAGGGCTGACCACGCCGGGCGCACGGTCAGCCGGTGCTCCCAGGGGCGGGGCGTGCCCTCGCGGTCAAGGGCGTACGTCAGCAGGATCACGCCGAGCTGGATGCCGCCCAGGAGGACGAGAAAGACCGCCGTCGCCGCGCCGCCGTAGATGACGGCCGTCAGCAGGCCCGGCAGCAGCAGGAGCAGAGTGAGGTGGTGCAGGAGGGTGCACTGCCGGTGCGGGCAGGCGCGGGTGGGCAGGTGGCCGTGGGCGGCGTTCATCGCGGAGTCTCCCGGGCGGAGTCGAAGTGAAGGCGGGCGCGGGGCCGGGGGCCGGGCATGGACGCCCGGCCCCCGGCGGGCGGGGCTCAGTACCGGCGGGCGCGGCGGTGGGAGCGGCGGTGCGCAACGTGGTGGACGGTGCACAGGGCGAGGAAGCCCGTCATCGTGATGACGCCGCCGGAGGAGAAGAGCACCGCCCCGGAACCGCCGCCGAGCTGCGCGCCGATCACGAGTCCGGCCGCGATGAGCAGCAGCAGGACGTCCGTGGTGAGCGCCACGGTGGCCCGCACGGGGCGGATGTGGTGCTTCGGGGCGCGGTGGGCGGAACGCATCGCCCCGACCACCATGAGCAGACCGAGGATGGCGAACGCGACGAGGGCGAGCGCCGTGATGTTGGCGCTGCCGCTGAACAGGGCGGGCAGCAGGCCCAGCACGAGGACCGAGCGGCTGACCGGGGTGCACCAGCGGTGCGGGAAGGACTGGGCGATGCCGTGCTGTGCGGTGCAGCTCATCAGGAATCCGACTCCTCGTAAGGGGTGTTCGCGGCGTCCGGGGCGGGTGCTTGCTTCACCCGCTCTCGACACTCATTAATGTACCCGAAATGGGGAGTCCAGGCAAGTTATTAGGATCGCAAGGGGTGTGCGGATATCCGGTTCAGGGACGACCGGCCCTGCGCCGGGCGTGCCGCCGGGCCAGAGCTGCCTCGATCGGACGGGCCGCGCCCGAGGTCGCGCCCGCAGCGCAGAGCCGCGCCCACAGCGGTGCGTGCTGGTGTGCCGCGAGATACCAGGAGATGTCGAAGGCTGCGCCCATGGCGAACCAGAGGAGGAGGTGGGCGGCGCTGAAGCTGCGTTCGTAGAGCAAGGATTGCCTTCCGTCTGGACTGGTCGAGAGGGGGTGGGGGCGGCCCCGGCGGGGCCGCCCGGAAAGGAGTGGGTCAGCAGGGCATCTCGGTGTGGCAGGCGTGGCAGCAGCGCCCGCAGCTCGCCTCGCAGTTGATCTGGACCCGCTCGCCGCAGCCCTCGCAGGGGACGTCCGCGTCGTCGGGGGCGAAGAAGCCGCCGATGCCGCTTCCGTCGTCGCAGGCGCACAGGTCGGCGGTGGCGCGGGGGGTGGTGGCGATGAGCTGCATCTCGACTCCTCGGGGGCGGTGTATCAGTGGTGATCGTCCGGGCGCTTGCCTCGCCCTTTCGGCATTCACTAATGTACCCCAAAAAGGGGGCGGAGGCAACTTTGAGGGGTCGTGCGAAGGGTGGGGCGTCAGCGGCGGGTCAGGGTGATCGCATCCACGAGGGGAGTCCCGTACGTCGTGCGTCCGAACCGGGTGACGGTGACCGGCCGCGCCCGGCGGCGGCCCGGCGTGGAGTAGTCGGCGAGCAGCGGCGCGGCCACGGTCGCCACCTCGGTGTCCGAGGGGCCGCCGCTCCAGCTCACCGAGAGCCGCCAGCCGCGCCGGGTCCGCACCGAGAACCGCACGCCGGGGAAGTGTGCGCGGAGCAGCTTGCGCAGGCAGACGGCGCTGTGCGGCAGCGGCAGGACGGTCGGGTAGGTCTGGAACAGCTCGTCGGGGTGAAGGTGGGGGACGACCGAGGTGTAGCGGACGTGGACGAGGGGCGCGACGTCGCCGCCACGGGTGCGCAGTTCGTAGTGCGTGGCGGGAACGCCGAGGAGCGTCGCGGACATGCAGAGCGTGCACGTGCAGGGCTGCGCGATCCAGATGCGGCGGGTCTCGTCGTCCTCGTGCCGCACCCAGGTCCCGGCGGGAAGCCGCAGTGCCAGGTAGCCGGCCGCGTGCGGGCCGTAGGCCGTCGCGGTCATGGTCGCCGTCATGCTCGTGTCCTTCTTTCGTTGTCCGAGAGGGGGGGGTGTTGCGCGGGCGGCTACGCGGATGCGGGGCGCAACGCACGGACCAGGGCCTCGTCGAGGTCGTAGCCGACCGCCTCTCGGGCCGCGTACTCGGCGTCGACCACCTCGCGGGGAAGGTCCATGCCGTAGCCGTACGAGGTGACGTCGGGCCCGGTCTGCGCCGTGGCGGTCACGTCCAGGAGGTCGCGGAGGGCAGCCCTGGCCCGCTCCAGGGTGAGCGTGTCGCTGTCGATGAGCGTGCGGATCTCGGCCTGGCGCTGGATTGCTCGCTGGTCCATGGGTTCCTCCTCAAGGTTGGTGGTGTGCGGGGCCGGGGCGGCCGGTCGGCCGCCCCGGCGGGTGGGGTCAGACGACCCGCATCCCGAGCAGGCGGGGCGTGGTGTCACGGACGCCGCACCATTCGTCGGCGCAGTCCGGGCACATCAGGTGGGGACAGCCGCAGTCGTCCAGGTTGAGGACGTGCCATCCGGCGTCGTGCGCGTCGTCGGTGCCCTCGTCGTCGTCATCGAAGTAGGGGGAGAGCTGGCCGCACTGACCACACTCGATCCGCTCGAAGTCGGTGACCTCCAGGACCTCGGTGCCGAGAAGGCGGAACGGGGTCTCAGTGAGCATGGCGGTCATGGAGCACTCCTCGCGGCGGTGGTTCGTGGTGGCCGGTCCGGGTGCTTGCTCACCCGCCCCAACAAGATCTAATGTACTCGAAAAGGGGGTGTGAGTCAAATTTAAAGGGTCACCTTGGGTATGGGTGACCCACGCGGGCGGGCGTCAGGCCGGGAGTCCGGCGGCGCGCAGTACGGACTGCGCTCCGGCCCACAGTCCGAAGATGGACGTGTCCCGGGGTTGGTCGGCGGTGCTGAGGAGGGTGGCGAGCCCTTCGGGGTCACGCTTCCAGTGGTCGTGAATGGATGTCGTGGCGAGCTGCGCCCGGAGGGTCGCGGCGTCGGTCGCGTTCAGGTGGTCGACGGCGCGCGCGATCGTCGCGAGGCGCTCGGTGCGGACCTGGGTCGGGGTCTTCGAGAGGGGCATTGGCACTCCTGGATGCGGCGGGTCGGGTCGGTGGGACGGGCCCGCCGAGGCAGGTCCGGGGTTGTCAGGGCGTCGCGCGCCGTCTGGTACGAGCGGTGTCCGCTGTACGCCAGCTCTTCTCTGCGCCGAGCGTCCCGCCGCGCCGTCGGCTCCGAAGGGTCCGGCGTTCCGTGGCCGCGAGCGGAGGCCCCGGCAAGCTGTGCCGCCGAAGTTGGGTCGGGCGGGCCCGGCGGGGCCGGTGTGGCCCCGCCGCTCGTCGCGCTCAGCGGGTGGGGAGCAGGCGCAGCACAGCCGCGGCGTGCTCGATGTAGCCCCGGGTGAACAGGTGGAGCGCCGCCCGGTAGCCGTCGCGAACTCGCTCGTCGGCGGTGTCCTCTGCGGCCACGTTGAGGTGGTCGCCGATCCAGGCCGCCGGGTCGGTGTGCGGGAGGCCGAAGTGGTCGTAGAGCGAAGCGAGGGCCTTGGGGGCGTTGGTGGTGGCGATGTTCTGCGTCATGACTTCTCCCGAGTGGGGTTGTTCGTGGTGGCCGGTTGAGCCTTGCTTGCCGCCCCGGTGTTCACTAATGTACCCGAATCGGGGGTTGAGGTCAAAGGTGTTGCGCCCCTCTCTCGTGGGGGCGGCGGCCGGTCAACGGTGAGCCCATGCTGAAGGTGCCGCATCGGTCGGCGGGTCACTCGCCACCGCTCTCCGGGGCGGGCTGCTTATGAAAGGGCGGCGCGTGGACGCAGGCGGGCACAGTGGCGCCGGCCATCCCGTCGAACTGCTCGCGCGGGGCAGCAGGGGCTCGCCGCAGTCGGCGCAGGCGCCGCGCAGATCGCCCACGGACCGGTGGGGGCGGCGGCGCTTCCAGGGGTGACCGCACCCGGTGGGGAGGCGGGCGCCGATCGCGGTCCGGTGGGTGCCTGGATCTTCGGAGCGTGAAGGTGGGCGAGGCTCCCGCGAGACGGGGCCGAGGGGCCGCGGCGGGGTGACTACGGGCGGGGCCGGTCGTCGCCGGGAGGTGCACCGAGTACTCCGGCGCGGGACAGGAGCTCGGCCTCGACGGGGTCGCTGGCGTAGTCCCATCCTTCGGCCTCGCGGTATGCCGCATAGGTGTATGCGTGGCCGCGCTCGCAGCGGTAGCCGGTCTCGGTGCGGCGCACGACGGCGCCGCATTCGTAGGCGGTGGGGCCGTCCTCGTCGTACCCAGCGATGAGGTCGCTGCACTGCTCAGCGGTGTCGTCGGCGGAGGGTCCGTGTCCTCCCCGAGGTGCTGCGGCAGGGGTCTCGGCAGGCATGCGCACTCCTTGAAGAGGGGGCTGGATGTAAGTGCTCGGAGGCGTCGTGCGTCGCCGCGGAGACGGCATTAACGCCTGGATGCAGCGAATGCGAGCGTACGCGCAAGGGTGGCATGAGACAAGTTAATAGGGTCGTGCGTGGAGGGTGGCGATTGGTGTCCCCGTCCTCTGCCCGCGACTCAAGACGGGCGCGATGACCCGCCGCCGGACCACCGACGGACGCTTCGCCTGCCCCAGGCGCTCCGGGCCCCGAGGAGAGGAATCCTGGACGCAGGGGCACAACTGCCGCTCCCGCTGCGCCCTGACGCCCCCGGGCCAGTACGTCGCATTCGCCCCCCGGGGTGCGGTCGCACGCGCAAGGGGTCGGGCGCGGCCGCGCCCGTAGAGCTTGGTACGCAGGACGCGGCACGCCATTGCTCGCCCCAGGGTCCGGAGCACGTGACGACCCGGGTGCAGGGCGAAGCTCGCGCGGCTGCGACCTGACTTGGGGCGCGCCCGTCTGGAAGCGGGCATGGTGGCCTCCTGGGCCGCGCCAGGGAGGCGGTTCGAGTCCGCCGCGGATAGTGACAGCCAAAGCCTTCCCCGAGCGGCTGTGCCTCTGCCGTTGGGCTGAGGCACAGCCGCGTCTGGTCCGTGCCCGAGCATTTGGCCCCGTCTCGATCGGCTTGGTCCTGCCGGTCCATGCGGCACGGAAGGCCCGGCCGTCAGGCGCCCGCCGGCCCTGTCACGGTGGGTGTCACGCACCCTGTCACGGTGGGTGTCACGCTCCTGAGCGTGACACCCTTGACCTGCGAAAATGCGCCCTGGCGTGCCGTTTTCGGGGCTTCTTCAGAGGGTGGGCGGGCAGCGTGACACCTGGGCGGGCGGCCTGCCAGATCAGCGGCGGCTGACGCTCTTCGCGGCGGCTTCATTCGCTACGCGGAGGGGGGTCAACCGGAGTGCGATTCCTGCGGCCCGGGTCTCGACGATGAGGACGCCGGTGGTGTGGACGGACACGTCACTGCCGATCGCCTGGGCATCCGCGGCGAGGATCGAGACTTCGTGCGCCGTGGCGACGTTCTTGAGGGCGTCCTTCGCGCTCCAGGTGCCGCGCCCGGCATGCGTCGCCTCGACGCCGTAGCAGTTGGCCAGAGCATGGGCAGAGGTCATCCGTTCCCAGCCGGGGACCGGTGAGAAGCGGTAGCGGACGTGGCTGGCGTACAGAGTCAGGGTGCCGTCGTCCCGCACGGTGGCGATGCTGTCCGCGGTGTGGAGCAGCACGGCACCGGCCAGTTCCGCGGTCGCGCCCGCGAGGGTGCCGTCGGGCATCGTGTAGCGGTCCAGGGTCCGCCACTCGGTGTCGCCGCTCTCCTTGCGCTGGAAGGAGTAGCGCGCGGCGAGATTCGGGATGGCCAGGTGGCCGTGGGCGTCGAGCGAAATGAGCGCGGTCAGAGCAAACCCCTTGCCGAGTGGGAGCGGGGCATGAGCCCCGCGGTACGTGTGTGAAGGTACTCAATACGTGGGGTGAAGGCAAGTTAATAGGGTCAATGAAGCGCGACGGCGGAAACCTTGAACGACCCTTAAAACTTGTCTCAGAGTGGGTTGTGAGGTACATTAGTGAATGCGAGGTGATGCAAGCGCCTCGCACCACCACGACCACCCCGGAGACCTCTGTGAACGTCCCGCTCCCCACCTCACTCGAAGACCTCGCAATCGAGATGACTCGACGCGGTTGGGATGTCTCCTGGCAGCGCAATCACGGCGAAGCACGCGTCGAAGGAAGCATGCGAGGCGGGGCGGCCGCCATGGCTACCGCGCGCTACACGCTGGAGAAGGGGTGGGTCACCCGCTTCTACGCGATCGAGTCCGTCGACAACGGAGGCACCCACTGGCTGCGCATCCGGCGCAACGCACTCCTGACGTTCATCTCCACCGACCGCCTCCCCATCGACGCTCGCCGCTGGACCGTGCGCGACACCAAGTGCCGCTGCCGCAAGCGCTCACAGCCGACCCAGTGGCGCGCCCTGCACCTGCTGGCCGGCATTCAGCTGGAGCGCCTGAGCACCCGCGGCGCCGAGGAGGAGAAGCGCGTCTACCGGTGCAGGTACGACGCCCGGCGCTGGCACCTCACCTCGCAGGACGAGCGCACCCCGAGCTCCTGGCACGGGACCGCAGCCGCTCTCTGACCGGCCCGCTCCCGACCACACCCCGAACTACAACACCCAGGAGCCCCGCACCATGTCGACCAACCAACCGCCCCTGAACCTCAACGGCCACGCCCTCCTCCCCAAGCGCCCCGACGTGATGGTCTTCGTCGAGCCCGACGAGGACCCCTTCGTAACCGGCCTCCACCGTCGCTGCGCCACCTGCGACGAAAGCCCCAGGTTCGTCCTGCGCGACGGCACCGTCCACGTACAGGACCCGTGCGCCTACCCGATGGGCATCACCACGGAGATCACCCTCAACGTCCCGTCAGGGAAGCTGATCGTCACCGACGACCTGCGCGACGTCTACGACGTCGACTTCGACGCAGGCGCCTCCTACAACTCCGCCCTCGGCCAGGCCCAGGTCGTCGAGGCGATGGCAGCAATCGGCTGCGCCTTCGCCCCCGTGGGCGACTCCAGCCCCAACCTGTACCGCGACGGGGCGAACAGCTACGTCATCGCCTCTCCGCTGTACGACGACAACGACGTCCCCCATCTGCCGGAAGCCCTGGCGGAAGCGGAATGCCTGGCGGAGATCTCCACCGAACTGTGGGCGTACTCCATCGCCGACTTCGAGGACTGGAAGGCCAAGGGCGGCACCCCGGGATCGAAGCTGCTCGGCGAGTACACCGTCGTCGATGTCGCCCCCGGCACCTACAAGTTCACCCTGCACATCGGCGAGCGGGGCTTCGACAAGTTCGACTTCGACACCACTCGGGTCTTCACCCACATCGAGCGCGTCGCCCCGCTCCCCACGCCCTGACGACGAAACCGTCCTCGAGCCGCCCTCCACCCCCAACGCCTCTTCCTGGAGTTGACCATGCCGCTGCTGTCCACGAACGACTTCCGCCTGTCCATGCGGATCGGGCGGAAGCCTGTTGAAGGCCGCGACGACGAGAACCTCCGTAGCCTCCTCGTGCACCGGCTCCGCGGCGCGACCAAGGCTGTCGTCCGCCTCCCCCTGAAGACCAACATCGCGACGGCAGAACTCAAGAAGTACTCGGTGCACTGCGAGGCCTGCGGCATCTGGTTCGCCATGCCGGAGTGGGGCGAAGAAGTGCAGTGCCCGAAGTGTGAGCGCCTGTACGCCCTCGAAATGGCCGTGTTCTCCGCCGTGCCGGACACCACCGCCTGACGCCGCCCGTCGCCGCGCCGTCGCCCCGGCCCTCCGGCCGCGCCGCCCCGCCGCCCGGCGCCCGCCGCCGTCCGCCGCCCGTCGGCCCCGTC
>NZ_JBHXMF010000029.1:0-114260 GCF_042721055.1 Streptomyces sp. NPDC058470 | reverse complement strand
AACAGAACGGCAAAGGCGACCTCGCCGCACTCCTCGCCGGCGGCGACACCTGGACCGTGGAGAGCTCCCCATGACGTACGTCATCGCCCAGCCCTGCGTCGACCTGAAAGACAAGGCTTGCATCGACGAATGCCCCGTCGACTGCATCTACGAAGGCCCTCGCAAGATGTACATCAACCCCGACGAATGCGTCGACTGCGGTGCGTGCGAGCCCGTCTGCCCCGTCGAGGCCATCTTCTTCGAGGACGACACCCCCGATGAGTGGGCTGACTTCCGCACGGCGGACGCCGAGTTCTTCGCCGAACTCGGCCCGCCGGGCGGTGCCGCCGGCCTCGGCCCGGTCGAGCGCGACCACCCCGTGGTGGCAGCCCTGCCGGTCCCGGCCTCCCCGTGAGGTCCAGGTGAAGCACTCAGCTGTCAGGGTGAGCTCGGCGCACGATCACGCACGACACTTTGACGCGTCCCGGCCGTCTCCTCGGCTTCATACGCAGCTGTCTTCAGGTCAGTTCACGCAAGGGAGGAGCCGGAGCTGCGCCGACATCGATGGGGCACGGCCCTGGTGCTCAGGCTGTTCGCGGGCAAGATGCTCGTGGCCGACGCCGGGCCTCCTTGTCGCGCAGAGCCGGGTCCCTCCGCTGGAGCACCCGGACGTCGGCGCGTACGGCCCTCGTCTTCCAGGGCGTGGACGACGTCCGCCGGAGCACGGCCGCGGACCAAGTGACCGCGGTAAACGCGTGGATCCTGGACAACCCGGACTTCGACGGCTTCTTCGACTTCGACGCGGTGATGCGGGATCCCGCACATCCGGCGCGGATTCTGCCCGAGTCCTACAGCGGGCACCATGCGCATCCGGGGGATGCGGGTCGTGCCGCGCCGGTGAAGTCGGACGACCCGCGCGGCCGGGGTTCAGCTCGTCCGGAGTTTGAGAACAGGCCCGTCAGCACGGACGGGGGCTGAGGGGACCCCCCAGGGCGGGAACTAGACGTCCAGGTCCACCACAACGGGCGCATGATCCGACGCGCCCTTGCCCTTGCGCTCCTCGCGGTCCACATACGCGTCGGTGACGGCCTTCGAGAACGCCTCGTTCCCGTAGACCAGGTCGATGCGCATGCCGCGGTTCTTCGGGAAGCCCAGCTGACGGTAGTCCCAGTAGGTGAACGGGTGGTCGTACTTGAGGGGGCGCGGGACCACGTCCGAGAGGCCCGCCTCGCGCAGGGCGGCGAGAGCGGCGCGCTCGGCCGGCGTGACGTGCGTGGCACCGTCAAAGAGGGTGATGTCCCAGACGTCTTCGTCCGTCGGCGCCACGTTGTAGTCACCCAGCACCGCGAACGGCCGGCTCCCGGTCGCGTCGCCCGCGATCGCCGCCTTGAGTGCCTCGAACCACTGGATCTTGTACGCGTAGTGGGGGTTGTCCACCTCGCGTCCGTTCGGCACGTACACCGACCAGACGCGGACCGGGCCGCAGGTCGCGGAGACCGCGCGGGGCTCCTGGACGCTGTCGAAGCCGGGGTCGCCGGGGAGGCCCTTGACGACGTCCTCAAGACCCACTCGGGAGACCACCGCCACGCCGTTCCACCGCCCCGTGGCGTTCACCGCCGACTCGTAGCCCAGCTCTCGCAGCTCATCCGTGGGGAACTGCTCGGCGGTGGTCTTGGTCTCCTGGATGCACAGCACGTCCGTGCCGCTGCTCTCCAGCCAGGCCAGCAGCCTCGGGAGACGGGCGGTGATCGAGTTCACGTTCCAGGTGGCGATGCGCATGACTCACAACCTACCGGGCGGGTACGACAACGAGCCCGGCGGCGCCTTGTACGTGGCCTGGTGCGTGGGCGGCCGTGTCCGTGCGGGAGCCCCCCCGTATCCGCGGTGGCTCAGACCTCCGCGGACGCCCCCGGCGTGAGCCGCAGGTGCTCGGAGCCGCCCAGGGCGCCGATCTGGTTGTCGTAGATCGGCCGGGCGAGGTCGGTGAGCAGGCTGTCGTGGATGTCGTACGCGCGCTGCGGCTTGACCTCGCGCACGTAGTCGATGACCTCGGAGATCTTGCTCCAGGGGGCCATGACGGGGAGCAGCAGCGTCTCGACCTGATGGTCGGGGACGGTGAGGGCGTCGCCCGGGTGGAAGACACGGCCGTCGACGAGGTAGCCGACGTTGGTGATGCGCGGGATGTCCGGGTGGATCACGGCGTGCAGTTCGCCGTGCGCCTGGACGTCGAAGCCCGCGGCCGTGAAGGTGTCACCGTGGCCGACGGTGTGCACGCGCCCCGGGAACGCCGCCGAGATCTGGTCGGCGACCGACTTCAGCGTCCAGATCTCCGCGGCCGGGTTGGCCTCCAGACCGGCCCGCAGCCGCTCCTCGCTGAAGTGGTCGGCGTGCTCGTGGGTGATCAGGATCGCGTCCGCGCCGACCGCGGCGTCCTCCTCACTGAAGATGCCCGGGTCGATGACGAGCGTGCGCCCGTCCTTCTCCAGGCGGACGCAGGAGTGCGACTTCTTGGTGAACTTCATCAGAGTCATGCCTCCATCCTCCCCCCACCGACCCGGCGACCGCCTGCTCAGACTGGTGGTCCTACTGGCTCAGATGAAGATCACGGGGGCGGTCACTCCGGGGGCGTGGTCTCTTCGCGGATGACCTGCTGGGCCACCTTGAAGGCGCTGTTCGCGGCCGGTACTCCGCAGTAGACGGCCGCCTGGAGGAGCACCTCCTTGATCTCCACCGGGGTGAGGCCGTTGCGGAGGGCGGCGCGGACGTGGAAGACGAGCTCGTCGAGGTGGCCGCCCGCGACCAGCGCGGTGAGCGTGACACAGCTGCGCGAGCGCCGGTCGAGACCGGGCCGGTCCCAGATCTCGCCCCAGGCGTACCGGGTGACGAATTCCTGGAAATCCCCGGAGAACTCGTCCGCCGAGGCCAGCGCCCGGTCCACGTGCGCATCGCCGAGCACCTCACGGCGCACCTTGATCCCGGCGTCGTACGGGTCGGGTCGCCCCACGGTCTCGGCCCGGGCGCCGGGCCCCGCGATCTCGGCCACCGGGGCCCCCGAAGCAGGCGGGACGAAGACCGGCTTGACCGGGGCCGCCGGGATCGCCGTCTGGCCGGTCGCCGAGTCGAAGGCGGGCTGCCAGGCGCTGGTGAAGTGCCGTACCAGCAGGTCGGTGACCGCGGCGGGCTGTTCCACGGGGACCAGGTGCGAGGCGCCGGGTACGACCGCGAGCCGGGCGTCCGGTATCCCGGCGACCAGGGTGCGGGCCTCCGCGGGCCCGGTGACCTGGTCGTCGGAGCCGACCAGGACGAGCATCGGCACCCCGATGCGGGTGAGTTCGGCCCGTACGTCGAACGCGGCGAGCGCCTCGCAGGCGGCGATGTAGCAGCCGGGGTCGGTGGTGCGCACCATCTGCACGGCCCACTCGGTGATCGCGGGCTGGGTGGCGGCGAACCCTTCGGTGAACCAGTGCTCGGGCGACATCCGAGCGATCGGGTCGAGCCCGTTCGTTCGTACGATCACACCGCGTTGCCGGAACTCGTCCGCCGTTCCGAAGCGCGGCGAGGCGGCGATCACCCCGAGCGAGGCGAGCCGCTCCGGGTGGCCCAACGCCAGCTCGATCCCGATGGCGGCGCCGAAAGCGCACCCCGCGTAGCCGAAACGCTGCACGCCGAGCCCGTCGAGCGTGGTGAGCAGCCGCTCGACGACTTCGGCGACCGAACCCGCCGGATAGGCGGGCGCGCCACCGTGCCCGGGCAGATCGAAGCGGAAGATCCGCCAGTGCTTCGCCAGCTCCGGGACCTGCCGATCCCACATGTGCCAAGTGGTGCCGAGCGAGGGGCCCAAGATGAGGACAGGGGCGTCTTCTGGCCCGTCGAAGCGGTATTGCAGGGTGCTCTTCGGTGTCTCACTCACTCGCCTGACCCTCTCATCTGTCACGGCAGACCCTCTGAGCGGGGGTCTGGCTGTAGCTGTCCAACCAGGTGGAAGACCTCCCGGGCAGCGTAGCGTTTGAGGCAACGGACGATTCCGCGCCGGTCTTGCCCTCCGTGATCCGGCGCTCGTAGTAGTCCTGGGTGCGCGGATCGACCCGAAGGCGAGTGAACACGATGCGACGGAGCGCGGCATTGGCCTGCCGGTCACCACCACGGTTGAGGCGCCGGTACTGCCGGTGTCCCGAGGTGTGAACGGCGATGCTCCCCCCGTGGACGCCCCAGAATTGGCCCTGGGGATCGCGGCGTTGACGCCTTCGTCCCCAGGGGATGACACAGTTCCCCGGTCGCCCCGTCGCGCACGTTGCCGATGACATGGGCATCAGCGATCGGCAAGACGTCTCTCAGGACGACCGGATACAGTGCGCGCGCCGGCAGTCCGGTTACTTGAGGAGGGGAAGCGTGACCGCCACCAGCGAGGACCGATCCGCGGACAGTGCAGCGCATGCGACCCAGCAGAGCCGACTGAGCCGCCTGATGCGCTACATCCCTTTGATCGCCCCTGTCCTGCTGTGGACCGTGCCCTGCTGGGTGCTACTGCACGCCGGCCAGCACTGGCCGCTCCCCGTGGCGCTGGGCGGCACAGCCCTGTTCGTCCTCGGTCTGATCGCCATGCCGCTCGCGATGGTGCGCGGCCACGGCAGGCGCCAGCAGGACTGGGCGGCGATCGTCGGGGACACCCTCCTTGGGGCCAGCTGGGTGCTGTTCACCTGGTCCGTCCTGCTCGGCGTCCTGCTGCGCCTCGCCCTGACCGTGGCCGGCGTGGGCGACGGTCAGAACCGGGCCCGGATCGTCACCTGGGCGGTCCTCGGCGTAGCCGCCGTGCTGCTCGCCTGGGGGTACGCCGAGGCCCGCCGGGTGCCACGGGTGCGCCAGCTCGACGTACAACTCCCGCGCCTGGGAGCCGGATTGGACGGCACCCGCGTCGTCCTCATCACCGACACCCACTACGGCCCGCTCGACCGCACCCGCTGGTCTGCGCAGGTCTGCGCGAAGGTCAACACCCTGGAGGCCGACCTGGTCTGCCACACCGGCGACATCGCGGACGGCACGGCCGAACGCCGCCGCGCCCAGGCCGCCCCGCTCGGCACCGTGCGAGCCACCCGGGCCCGGGTCTACGTCACCGGAAACCACGAGTACTACAGCGAGGCCCAGGGCTGGGTCGACCTGATGGACGAGCTGGGCTGGGAGCCGCTGCGCAACCGCCATCTGCTGATCGAACGCGGCGGCGACACCCTCGTGGTCGCCGGCGTGGACGACGTCACCGCCGAATCCTCCGGCCTGGCCGGCCACCGCGCCCACCTCGCCGGAGCCCTGAACGGCGCCGACCCCGACCTGCCCGTCCTGCTCCTGGCCCACCAGCCCAAGTTCGTCGACCGGGCCGCGGCAGGCGGCATCGACCTCCAACTCTCCGGCCACACCCACGGCGGCCAGATCTGGCCCTTCCACCACCTCGTCCGCATCGACCAGCCCGCCCTCGCCGGCCTCAGCCGCCACGGCACCCGCACCCTCCTCTACACCAGCCGCGGCACCGGCTTCTGGGGCCCGCCGTTCCGCGTCTTCGCCCCCAGCGAGATCACCCTGCTCATACTCCGCTCCCCGCAGCGGCGCCCCACGCGATAACACGGAGGGGACGACAATCCGGCATGGACCGGTTCACCGAGTCGAAGCCTGCCTCGTCAGCGCGGCGCCCGGGTGTGCTTCGTCCGGCGGGCGGAGGTAACGGGCCGCGGTCGGGAGCATGTCCGCGAACCCGTTCGCCGCCCACCAGAGCGTCCACGCCGTCGCTCTGATCGCCCCCTCCCTGGCCTCCGCCGACGGCACCTGGGGCGTCGGCAAGCTCCGGGCCAGGCTGCCGTTCGTCCGCATCAACGGCTGCCTGCGCTGACCGCGAGAAGGCGCGGCAGGGGCCGATCGGCCCCTGCCAGGGACCTGCGGCCCCTGCACCGCGAAGTCGATCGACACCACTCTGGAATCGGATCGTGCGATCCCGATTCAGGAGGTGGAGACCATGCCCCGCAGCGTCACCGTGGGCTTCGACGGCTCGCCCGAGAGCTGCGCCGCCGCCGAATGGGCGGCCAGGGAGGCCAGGTTGCGCGGCCTGCCGCTGAAGCTCGTCAACGTCTGGGAGCCGGTTCCCGCACCCATGGCACAGGCCCCGCTCCTCGGCACCGAGACCCAGCGGCACCGGAGCGGGCGAAACGAGATGGGGGCACCCCCGGCCGAAGGCTGGGGGAGGATCCCCCCTGAGTCCGCAGAGGGACTGAGGCTGCGGCACCCCGGCATCGAGATCGCCGCGGAGCAGGTCTCCGGCCGGCCCGGTGAGGTCCTGGCACACCTGGCCGAAGACGCCGCGCTGCTCGTCCTGGGCTCGCGCGGCCTGAGCGGGGTCGGCGGGTTCCTGGTGGGCTCGGTCGGCCTCGCCGTCGTGGCGCACGCCGAGCGGCCAGTGGTCCTCGTACGGGCCGGGGAGCAGGCCGCCGACGAGCACACGATGGACCCGTCCGGCATCCCGTCCGCTGCGGCCCCCTACCGGCCCGTGGTCCTGGGCCTGGCCACCGACGACCCGGACCCCACTCTCGTCGAGTTCGCCTTCGACGCGGCCGACCGCCGCGCCACCTCCCTGCGGGTCGTCCACGGCTGGAACCCGCCGCCCTACTACGCCTACGGCCTCTCCTCCGACCTCGAACTCCACACCGAGCTGTCCCGGCAGCAGGCCACCGACCTGACCGACATCCTGCGCCCGTGGCGGCAGAAGTTCCCCGCCGTCGAGGTCGTCGAGGAGTCCCAGTACGGAACGGCCGCCACTCACCTGGTCGACGCCTCCCGCGAGGCCTCCCTGGTCGTCGTCGGCCGCCGCATCCGCCGGGGCCCGCTCGGCGTCCACATCGGCCCGATCACGCACGCCGTACTGCACCACGCCACCGCCCCCGTCGCCGTAGTCGCACACGGCTGACCTGCCCCGAGGAGAAGACATCATGAAGGCAGCAGTCGTACGAGCCTTCGGCGAGCCCCTGGTCATCGAGGAGCGCCCCGACCCCGAGCCCGGCCCCGGCCAGGTCCGTATCCGGGTCGAGGCCTCCGGGCTGTGCCACACCGACATCCATGCCGCCCGAGGGGACTGGCCGGTCAAGCCGAATCCGCCGTTCGTCCCAGGCCACGAGGGCGTCGGCCTCGTCGAGGCCCTCGGTGACGGCGTCACGCACCTCGCACTGGGGCAACGCGTTGCCGCGCCCTGGCTGGGCAAGACGTGCGGGCGGTGCGAGTACTGTCTGTCCGGCTGGGAGACGCTGTGCGAGCAGCAGATCAACACCGGATACGGGTGCGACGGCGGGTACGCCGAGAAGATGCTCGCCTGGGCCGACTTCACCCAACCAGTGCCCCAGGGCATCAGCGCCCTGGAGGCCGCTCCGCTGACCTGCGCGGGCGTGACCACGTACAAGGCCCTCAAGGTCGCCGACGTCCGGCCGACCCAGCTCGTAGCCATCTCCGGTGTCGGAGGACTGGGCCACCTGGCAGTGCAGTACGCGAAGATCGCCGGGGCGCAGGTGGCCGCGATCGACGTCACGGACGAGAAGCTCGAACTCGCCGCGGAACTCGGCGCCGACCTCGTCATCGACGCCCGCAAGCACGATGTGGGAGAGGTGCTCCAGCGGCACGGCGGTGCACATGCCGCCATCGCGCTCGCGGTGAACGAGGCGGCGTTCTCGACGGCGTACGCCGGACTACTGCGGCGCGGCGGGAAGCTCGTGATGGTGGCCATGCCGGCGCACGGCACGATCCAGGTCCCGATCTTCGGCACCGTCCTGAACGGCACCTCGGTGATCGGCTCCATCGTGGGTACCCGGCAGGACCTGGCCGAGGTCTTCCAGATCCACGCGGCCGGCCGCACCAGGGTCATCTACGAGACACGGACGCTCGCGAGCGTCAATGAGTCCATGGACGACGTGCTGCGCGGCGACATCAAGGCGCGGATCGTCTTCGACATGGCCGCGGGAAGGTGAGGACGATGGAACTCCCGCTGGTCGTGGGCGTCGACGGTTCCGAACCGAGTCTGCGCGCCGTGGACTGGGCGGCCGACGAGGCCGCCCTGCGCGGGATGCCGCTGCGGCTGGTGTACGCCTCGCTGTGGGAGCGGTACGAAGGTGCCGCACTCGCCACGGGGCTCGGCAGCTCCTCGGAACAGATGCTGGCCGACAGCATCGTCGAGGCTGCCGCCAAGCGTGCACAACGCCGGGCGTCGGACGTGAAGATCTCCACCGAGGTACTGCCCGAGGAGCCCGTGCCCGCTCTGTTGCGCGCGGGCAGTGCCGCTTTCGCCCTGGTCCTGGGCTCGCGCGGCCGCGGCGGCATCGCCGAACTGCTGCTCGGCTCGGTCAGCCTCGCAGTCGCCGCCCGCGCCGACTGCCCGGTGATCGTGCTGCGCGGCAGCCACGACAACCGGGCGAAGTCTGCGCGGCGCGGGCGCATCGTGTTGGGGGTCGGCGAGGAGCCGGAGAACTCGGCGGCCGTGCGCCTCGCCTTCCAGGAGGCGGCGGAACACCGGGGGCCCCTGGAGGCCGTACGCGCCTGGCGGTGTCCCGGGTACCAGACCACCGACCACCCTCTGATGACCGGCGAACCCGCCCGGCTGCACGAGGAGCGGGCCGTGGAGATCCTGGAGGCGGCGCTGCGGGATGCCCCGGAGGGGGTGGAACTGCACCGGCGTACCGCCGAAGGCCCCGCCCGCAAGGTGCTGCTCGACGCCTCCGCCGACGCCGGCCTGCTCGTTGTCGGCGCCCAGCGACGCCACGGTCACTTCGGGCTCCAGATCGGCAGGGTCGCCCACGCGGTCCTGCACCACTCCGCCTGCCCCGTGGCCGTCGTACCCCAGCGGGCGTGACGGCTCGGAGCGCCACCGTGTGCGCGACGCGCGGGTTCACGTGCTCCGAGGCACGGTGAACGTGGGGCCCTTCGAACACCACGACGAGCCGGGCGCCCTCGGTTCGCGCCCCTTCCTGAAGCCTGACTCGTCTCGATGACTTACGGAGTCACCATGCCCCAGGTCGAACACCAGAACAGCACCGTGCTGACCGATGAGGAACTGCGCACCCTGGACGCCCACTGGCGGGCCGCGAACTACCTGGCCGTCGGCCAGATCTACCTGCTGGCCAACCCACTGCTGACTGAACCCCTCGCCCCCGCCCACATCAAGCCGCGGCTGCTCGGCCACTGGGGCACCTCCCCGGGCCTCAACCTCGTGCACACCCACCTCAACCGGGTGATCAAGACGCGTGGTCTCGACGCGCTCTGTGTCTGGGGTCCCGGCCACGGCGGGCCCGCCGTCCTCGCCAACTCCTGGCTGGAGGGCAGCTACAGCGAGACCTATCCGGACGTATCGCGTGACGCGGCGGGCATGGACCGGCTCTTCCGGCAGTTCTCGTTCCCCGGCGGAGTGCCCAGCCATGTCGCCCCGGAGACACCCGGCTCGATCCATGAGGGAGGCGAGCTCGGCTACTCGCTCGCGCACGCCTACGGCGCAGCCTTCGACAACCCGGACCTGCTGGTCGCCTGCGTCATCGGTGACGGCGAGGCGGAGACGGGGCCGCTGGCCGCGTCCTGGCACTCCAACAAGTTCCTCGACCCGGTCCACGACGGCGCCGTGTTGCCGATCCTCCATCTCAACGGCTACAAGATCGCCAACCCGACCGTGCTGTCCCGTCTCCCGGAGTCCGAGCTCGACGAGTTGCTGCGCGGATACGGACACGAACCGATCCACGTCACCAGCGACGACCCGCACCAGGTCCACCGTGCCATGGCCGACGCCTTCGACCAGGCGCTGGACCGCATCGCCCTGATGCAGAGCACGGCCCGCGAGGACGGCGTGACCGAACGCGTGCACTGGCCCATGATCGTGCTGCGCACCCCGAAAGGCTGGACGGGACCCGCCGAGGTCGACGGCGTCCCGGTCGAGGGCACGTGGCGCGCCCACCAGGTCCCGCTGTCCGGCGTACGCGAGAATCCGGACCACCTGCGCCAGTTGGAGACCTGGCTGCGCTCGTACCGTCCCGAGGAGCTCTTCGGCGCCGACGGTCGGCCCGTCGCCGACGTCCTCGCCTGTATCCCCGAGGGGACCCGCCGCCTCGGCGCCAGCCCGCACGCCAACGGCGGCCTGCTCCTGCGCGACCTGCCGATGCCGTCCCTCGACCGCTTCGCCGTCCCCGTCGACAAGCCGGGCGCCACCCAGCACGAGCCGACCCGGGTCCTCGGCGACCTCCTCGAACAGATCATGAATGACACCTCGGGACGGCGCGACTTCCGCCTGGTGGGCCCCGACGAGACCGCCTCCAACCGGCTGGGCGCCGTCTTCAACGCCAGCGGCAAGGCCTGGCAGGCCCAGACCCTCCAGGTGGACGAACACCTGGACCGGCACGGCCGGGTGATGGAGATCCTCTCCGAACACCTCTGTCAGGGCTGGCTGGAGGGCTATCTGCTCACCGGCCGGCACGGGCTGTTCTCCTGCTACGAGGCGTTCGTCCACATCGTCGACTCGATGGTCAACCAGCACATCAAGTGGCTCAAGACATCGAGGGGGTTGCCGTGGCGGGCCCCGATCGCCTCCCTCAACTACCTTCTGACGTCGCATGTCTGGCGGCAGGACCACAACGGTTTTTCCCACCAGGACCCCGGGTTCGTCGACCACGTCCTCAACAAGAGTCCCGAGGTCGTCCGGGTCTATCTGCCGCCGGACGCCAACACCCTGCTGTCCGTGGCGGATCACGTCCTGCGCAGCCGTGACTACGTCAACGTGATCGTCGCCGGGAAGCAGCCCTGTTTCGACTGGCTCTCCATGGACGAGGCCCGCGCCCACTGCGCGCGCGGCGCCGGGATCTGGGACTGGGCGGGCAGCGAGAACGGCGGCGAGCCCGACGTGGTGCTGGCCTGCGCGGGAGACGTACCGACCCTGGAGATCCTGGCCGCGTCCGATCTGCTGCGGCGCCATCTGCCGGAACTCGCCGTCCGGGTCGTCAACGTCGTCGACATGGCCCGGCTGCTGCCGCGCGAGGAACACCCGCACGGGATGGGCGACTTCGAGTACGACGGCCTGTTCACCACCGACAAACCGGTGATCTTCGCGTACCACGGCTATCCGTGGCTGATCCACCGCCTCGCCTACCGCCGCACCGGCCACGGCAACCTGCACGTCCGCGGCTACAAGGAGATGGGCACCACCACCACGCCGTTCGACATGGTCGTCCGAAACGACATGGACCGCTACCGCCTCGTCATGGACGTCATCGACCGGGTCCCCGGCCTGGCGGTGCGCGCGGCTGCCGTACGGCAGGAGATGGCCGACGCCCGCACCCGCCACCACGCCTGGATCCGCGAGCACGGCACCGACCTGCCGGAGGTCGAGGACTGGACCTGGACCGCCTGAACACCCCTGTTCATCAAAGGAGTTCAACGCCATGACCGTACGCGTCGGCATCAACGGCTTCGGCCGCATCGGCCGCACCTACCTGCGCGCGGCGCTCGACCGCGCCGAAGCGGGCACCCAGGACGTCGAGGTGGTCGCCGTCAACGACATCGCGCCGCCCGCCACCCTGGCCCATCTGCTGGAGTACGACTCGACGTTCGGCCGCATCGGACGCGAGGTGAGCCACGACGACAGTTCGATCACCGTCGACGGCCGGCGCATCGCCGTCACCGCCGAACGCGACCCGGCGGCCCTCCAGTGGGGCGACTGTGGCGCGGACATCGTCATCGAGTCCACCGGGCACTTCCGTGACCGCGACTCCGCAGCCCTACACCTGAAGAGCGGCGCCCATACGGTCCTGCTCTCCGCCCCGGGCAAGAACGCGGACGCCACCATCGTGATGGGCGTCAACGACGGCACGTACGACCGGCACCACGACCGGATCGTGTCCGCGGCCTCCTGCACCACCAACTGCGTCGCCCCGATGGTCAAGGTGCTGCACGAGACCTTCGGCATCGACCGCGGCATGATGACCACCATCCACGGTTACACCAACGACCAGTCCCTGCTGGACGGCCCGCACAAGGACCTGCGCCGGGCCCGCTCGGCGGCGCTGAGCATCATCCCGACCAGCACGGGCGCCGCCCGCGCCGTCGGCCTGGTGCTGCCGGAACTCGCGGGTGCGCTGGACGGCATCGCGGTCCGCGTGCCCGTCGAGGACGGTTCGCTCACGGACCTTGCGGTGGTGCTGCGGCGCGAGGCGACGGTGGAGGAAGTCAATACGGCCTTCGCCGAGGCCGCTCAGGGCCCGTTGAAGGGCATCCTCCGCGTGTCGAAGGCGCCGATCGTCTCCCGCGACGTCATCGGCGACCCCGCGTCCTGCGTCTTCGACCCGGCGCTGACGCAGGCGCACGGCAATCTGGTCAAGGTCTTCGGCTGGTACGACAACGAGTGGGGCTACACCAACCGCCTCCTCGACCTCACGGCACTGGTGGCCGACAGCTGAGGACACCGACCCGTAGGTCACCGTCACCCCGCCCGGGCCCACGCCCGCACCCGCGATGTCCGCCGGGTGCCGGCCTGGGCCCGTCGCACGTGCGGGACCGGACTTTAGGGCCGACCGGCCCCCGACGCACCCCCGGACAGCCCATGGGATCACCGCCCCGTCCGCTGGATGCTCGAAGGGTCAAAAGGCTTTGAAGGAGACCCACGATGACGGATGACACGCACAGCCGACCCACGGTCCATGCCCTGCTCTCGGACGGCACCACCGTGTGCATACGTCCTGTGCAGCAAGGCGATCACGAGCAACTGCAGGGGCTCTACGACGAGATGTCCGCGGAGAATCTGCGGCTGCGGTTCTTCGCGGCGAGCCGGCGTTCCGCCGCGATGGCCGCCGACCGGGCCTCCGCGCCGCCGCACCCCGGATACCGGGCGCTGATGGCCGAGTCGAAGGACCAGGTGATCGGCCTGGCCGAGTACGAGGTCGGCGACGACGCGACCTCGGCCGAGATATCCATCGCCGTCAACGACACGCTGCACCACCACGGCGTCGGCACGCTCCTCGTCGAGCACCTGGTCTCCGCCGCCCGGGCGGACGGCATCACCACGTTCACGGCGGACGCGCTCTCCGAGAACCACGAAGTGCTTCAGCTCTTCGCCGACCTGGGCCTGCACACCACACGCCGTTTCGAGGGCCCGGAGGTGCGCTGCGCCATCGAACTGGACGAGGACGACACCTATCTCTCCGCCGTCGAGGCCCGCGGCGGGGCCGCCGACGTGGCCAGTCTGGAACCGCTGCTGCGGCCGAACGCGATCGCCGTGGTGGGCGCCGGGCGCAGGCCCGGATCGGTGGGGCGGGCTCTCCTCCACCATCTGCACGCGGGCGGCTTCACCCGGCGCCTCTTCGCGGTGAACCCCCGGGCCACCTCGATCCTCGGCGTGCCGTCCTACCCCTCGGTCAGTGCACTGCCCAAGGTCCCGGATCTCGCGGTCCTCGCGGTGCCCGCGGCAGCCCTCCCCGATGCCGCGGAGGAGTGCGGCAAGGCCGGAGTACGGGCACTGCTCGTCGTCTCGGCCGGCCTCGACAGCTGGCAGGCGGAAGCCCTCATGGCCACGTGCCGCACGTACGGCATGCGGCTCGTCGGACCCAACTGCCTCGGCATCACCAACACCGACCCGGCACTCTCCCTCGACGCCACCTTCGCAGCGGATCATCCGCGCCCCGGCACGGCGGGCGTCGCCGTGCAGTCCGGCGGCGTCGGCATCGCCCTGCTCGACGGGCTGTCCCGGCTCGGCATCGGTGTCTCGTCCTTCGCCTCGCTCGGCGACAAGTACGACGTCAGCGGCAACGACATGCTCCAGTGGTGGGAGAGCGACAACCGCACCGAACTCGCCCTGCTGCACCTGGAGTCCTTCGGCAACCCGCGGGCGTTCTCCCGTACCGCCCGGCGCGTAACGCGCCGTATGCCGGTACTCACGGTCGACGCGGGCCGCACCGACGCCGGCCGCCGCGCCGCCGCCTCGCACACCGCCGCGGCCGCGACCCCGACCATGACCCGGCAGGCGCTGTTCACCCAGGCCGGCATCACCGCCACCCGCTCGGTGGGCGAACTCCTGGAAACCGCGGCGCTGTTGCACTCCCAGCCGCTACCGGCCGGGACCCGCGTGGCCATCGTCACCAATGCGGGCGGCGTGGGTGTCCTGGCCGCGGACGCCTGCGCGGAAGCGGGGTTGTCGCTTCCCCCGCTCACACCCTCGGTGATCGAGAGCCTGCATGCCGTACTGCCCGACGGCGCGACCGTGGGCAACCCCCTCGACGTCACCGCGGCCGTCACGGAGGAGGAGCTCGGCGACTGCGTGGACCGGATCATGCGGCACCCGGGTATCGACGCCGTCCTGCTGGCCCTCGTCCCCACGGCCGTCGCGGCCGCGACCGGCGACGACCTCGTGCGGGCCCTCACCAGCGGCCCCGCACGCCGCGCCCATCCGGTCGCCGTCGTACGCCTGGAGCAGGACCTGCCGGTCAGACTGCTGCCGACGCAGGACGGCGGCGCCATCCCGTCGTACGCCGAACCGGGCTCGGCGGCGCGGGCGTTGGCACACGCCTCCCGCCGTGCGGCCTGGCTGAGCCGACCCGCGGGCACCGTCCCGGAACTCGCAGAGGTCGACACTGCCCGGGCCCGCACGGTCGCCGAGACCTATCTCGCCGCCCACCCGGACGGCGGCTGGCTCGACCCGCGCACCTGCGCCGAACTCCTCGCCTGCTACGGCATTCCCCAGCTCCCGTGGTCCTGGGCGGAGACGGAGGACGACGCCGTCATCGCAGCCGAACGGCTGCGCGGCCCCGACGGCCGGGTGGTCATGAAGGCCCACTGGCCCGGCCAGCTCCACAAGAGCGAACAGCACGCCGTGCACCTCGACCTCGAAGGGGACGCCCAAGTGCGCGCCTCCTTCAGGGACTTCGAGAACCGGTTCGCCGGCCTGATGACCGGGGTGGTCGTCCAGCCGCTGGCCGCGCGCGGCACCGAACTATTCGCGGGAGTCGTGCAGGACGAGGTCTTCGGCCCGCTCGTGCTCTTCGGACTCGGCGGCACCGCGACCGAGGTCCTGGCCGACCTCCCCCAGTCTCGACTTCGCTCGACCGGGGGGACCCCCATCGCCCGCCTCGCCCCGCTGACCGACCTCGACGTACACGACCTGATCACCGCCCCGCGCTGCGCACCGCTCCTGTTCGGCGCGCACGGCAGCGGACCCGTCGACCTCCAGAGCCTCGAACAGCTGCTCCTGCGGCTGTCCCGTATGTCGAGCGAGTTGCCGCAACTCGCCGAGGCCGACTTCAACCCCGTCCTCGCGACGCCTGACGCGGTCACCGTGCTGGACGCACGAGTCCGCCTGCTGCCGCGCAGGGCTCAGGACCCGTATCTGCGCCGACTGCGCTGAGGAGGAACAGACATGAAGCACAAGCAGGTCGGATCCGTGATGGCGACGGAGGTCGTCCGGGCGCTGTACGGCACCCCGTTCAAGGAGGTGGCAGGGCTCCTCGCCAAGCACCGCATCAGCGGACTGCCGGTGGTCGACGAGAACGAGAAGGTCATCGGGGTGATCTCCGAGACCGACCTCATGGTCCGGCAGGCGGAGACACCCGACCCGGGCAGGCACAAGCGCCGCTTCCGGCTCGCCGAGCTGACCCGCGGCGCTCGCAGGCAGGCCGCGAAGGCGCATGCCCGTACCGCCGGACAGCTGATGTCCGTGCCGCCGGTCACGGTGTACGCCGACAACACCATCGCCGAGGCCGCCCGGACCATGGCACGGCACCGTGTGGAGCGACTGCCGGTGGTGGACGAGGAGGACCGGGTCGTCGGCATCGTCACCCGCCGCGACCTGATCCAGGTCTTCCTGCAGCCCGACGCCGAGATCCGCCGCGTGGTGATCGACGAGGTGCTGGTCGGCTCGCTGTGGCTGGCGCCGTCGAGCGTCGAGGTCGGTGTGGACGAAGGAGTCGTGACGCTCACGGGCCATGTGGAGCGCAAGAGCGAGGCGGGGATCGCCCTCGCCATGACCAACCGCATCGACGGTGTCGTCGCGGTGGTCGACAAGCTCACGTACCGGCTGGACGACGCGCACCTGAGGCCGGACGAGCCGGCCATGCACGGTGTGACCGGGGAATGGCTGCGAAGGCCGTGAAAGGAAGGCGCACCGTCATGCTGAGCAAAGTGCTGGTTGCCCACGGAACGACGAACGGTTCGACCGCACGGATCGCCGAGACCATCGCCGAAGTCCTGCGCAAGGAGGGAGTGTCGGCCGAGGCGGTTCCTGCCCGGTCCGTGACGAACGTGGAGTCGTACGACGCCGTGGTGGTGGGTGGTGGGTTGTACGCGGGGCGCTGGCACAAGGACGCCCGCCGCTTCGTCCGCCGTCACGGCCGCGCGCTGGCCGGGCGCCCGCTGTGGTTCTTCAGCAGCGGCCCGCTCGACGCCACGGCCTCGGCACGGGACATCCCGCCCGTGCCCGGTGTCCAGCGGGCCATGCTCCGGCTCGACGCCAAGGAACACGTCACCTTCGGAGGCTGTCTCGAAGAGGGAGCGACAGGATTCATCGCCCGGAAGATCGTCTCCTCCGGAAAGGGCGGGGACTTCCGCGACTTCGGACAGATCGAGGCGTGGGCCACGCGGATCGGCACTGAGTTCGCGGCCGAGCCGCAAAGGAGCTGAACCATGCGGGCCTCCCCCCCGTCCCCATACGCCAGTTTGAGGGGCAACGGCCTCGGGAACGCACCCGCACTTCCCCGAGGCCGCTCAACACGATCCGCGCCACCGAGATGCCAACCGGTCTTCGACCCGTCCGACGGCGCTTTCGAGGCCCTCCGGACAGTACGGTGAAGGCAGGGGAAGTGGTTCGAGCCCGCCTTGTCTGCTGTACCGGTCGGAGGAAGCAATGAGCGGGGATGGACGCGGCGGTTCCGAGGAGCATGTGCCCAAGCTGCGGCTCGATGAACTGCTGGGCGAGCTGCAGGTGCGCATCGACGCGGTACGCGGCACCCGGGACCGCCTGCACAGCCTGCTGGAGGCCGTCCTCTCGGTCGGACGGGAACTCGACCTGGCGCAGGTGCTGCGCAGCATCGTCGAGGCCGCGGTGGTGCTGGTGGACGCCGAGTACGGAGCGCTGGGCGTGATCGGCGGGGACCAGAAGCTGTCCGAGTTCCTGACCGTCGGCATCGGCGAAGAGGGGCGGTCGGAGATCGGGGCGCTGCCCAGCGGGCACGGGCTCCTCGGCGAGCTGATCCGGCACCCGGTGCCACTGCGACTGCCGGAGCTGTCGGAGCACCCGGCGTCGTACGGCTTCCCGGCCAACCATCCGCCGATGCATTCCTTCCTCGGCGTACCGATCCGGGTGCGCGAGGAGGTGTTCGGAAACCTCTACCTCACCGAGAAGCGCAGCGCCAGGGAGTTCGACGCGGAGGATGAGTCCGTCCTGTCGACGCTGGCAGTGGCCGCCGGAGTAGCCATCGAGAACGCGCGGCTGTACGAGGAGACCAGGCTGCGCGAGCGCTGGCAGCGGGCCAGCGGCAAGGTCACCAGCATGCTCCTGACCGGTGCGCCGAGTCCGGACGTGATGGAACTGATCGTCGACGAGGCCCGAAAGATCGTCTCCGCCGACATGGGGCTGATCGCGGAGCGCATACCGGGCGAGGAGACACTGCGGCCGGCCCTGGCGGTCGGCCTGGGCAGGGAGGAACGCAGCGGTCTGGTGTTGTCCGCACGGGACGGTTTCGTCGGAGCGGCACTCGGCGCGGCGGAGCCGGTGGTCAGCGCCGACATCGAGCACGACTCCCGCACCGGCGAAGGCGAAGCCCAGTGGGCCGGGCTCGGACCCGTGGTCGCGGTGCCGCTGGGCGCCGGCGGGAAGCCGCGGGGCGTGCTGCTGCTGGGGCGCGTGCCGGGCGGTACGCCGTTCGGCGACGTGGACACCGGGCCGCTGCTCGGGTTCGCCGACCAGGCGGCGCTGGCCCTGGAGCTGGCCGAGCGGCGGCGGGACGCGGAACAGATCATCCTGCTCCAGGACCGGGACCGCATCGCCCGTGACCTCCATGACCTCGCCATCCAGCGGCTCTTCGCGGCCGGCATGACCCTGCAGAGCAGCCAGCGCTTCATGGAGCACCCCGAGGGCATGGAGCGGCTGACACGGACCGTCGACGACCTCGACGACACCATCAAGATCATCAGGTCCACGATCTTCGGACTCCGCACCCACGGCGGGGGCGGGCGGGAGAGCGACGGCCTGCGCGGCCGGGTGGCCGAGGCGGTGAGGTCCTCGACCACGTCACTCGGATTCCCGCCCGCGCTGCGCATCGAGGGGCTCGTCGAGACCGATGTCCCCGGCGACATCGCCGACCATGCGGTCGCGGTGCTCGGCGAGGCGCTCAGCAATGCGGCCCGGCACTCCGGGGCACAGGCGGTGGACGTCCGTCTTCAGTTCGCCAGGGGCGAGTTGACGCTCACGGTGACGGACGACGGCTGTGGGGTGCCGGGGGACGCCGGGCGCAGCGGGCTGAAGAACATCGAGGAGCGGGCCGTCACCCTCGGCGGAGCGCTGACGCTCGGCGAACGGCCGGAGGGCGGCGGTACGCAGCTGGTGTGGCGGGTTCCCGTGACCGCGGACGGTGCCGCGGGCAGAGGCTGACCGCAGAAGGGCGCGGCGTCATGCGCCATGGCAGGCCCGGACGTCGGGGCGGGGCGGACTCAGCGCGCCGGGGTGGCCGGTGGAGCCGGACTCAGCGCGTCGGGTGGTCGGTGGGGCCGGGCTGTTCGAGATGGCTGGCCATGACCGCCGCCTGGACACGGCGCTGGACGCCGAGTTTGGCCAGCAGACGGGAGATGTGGTTCTTCACCGTCTTCTCCGACAGATAGAGCTTCTTGCCGATCTCGCGGTTGGTGAGCCCGTCCCCGATCAGCGCGAGGATGTCCCGCTCACGGGGTGACAGACTGGCGAGTTCGGGTGCGAGCGCCGGTCCCTCGGCGGGGTCCGCGCGCAGGGAACGCATCAGGCGGGCGGTCGTCGTGGGATCCAGCATCGACTGGCCGGAGGCGACGGTGCGGACCGCCGAGACGAGATCGGACCCCTTGATCTGCTTGAGCACATAGCCAGCCGCCCCGGCCATAATCGCGTCGAGCAGGGCCTCCTCGTCGTCGAACGACGTCAGCATCAGACAGGCCAGCTCCGGCATCCGGCTGCGCAGCTCGCGGCAGACACTGATCCCGTCACCGTCCGGCAGGCGTACGTCGAGGACGGCCACGTCCGGGCGCAGTGCCGGCCCGCGCACCAGCGCGTGCTCGGCGCTGTCCGCGTCGCCGACCACCGAGATGTCCGGCTCGGAGTCCAGCAAGTCGGTGAGACCGCGTCGTACGACTTCGTGGTCATCCAACAGGAAGACCCGGATCGGGTTCTGTGCCGTGAAGGTACGCGCCTCGGCCATGACGACCCTCGCTCACTGATGGACTACGGAGTACGGACCACATGCCGACTGTGACAACGATCCTCACCCTTCCGGTCCGGATGCACTAGGGCCGACCGGTCCAACCCGACGGCGGTCCTCGGTTCGGCCGCCGGTCACTGCTCCGGGCGGCGCGCCGGGCGCGTGAGCTCGCACTTCACGTCCACCACACCTTCGACGGCCCGCACCAGGCGTGTGGCCACCGGCACCAGAGAGGTGTCCCTGACGCGTCCGGCAAGGGTGACGACCCCGTCCTTCACCTGCACACGGACGAGCGAGTACGACGCGGGGAACCGATACGACACGACTTCCCTGCGGACCTCCTCGGCGACTTCCTCGTCGTCCCGCAGGAACACCTTCAGGAGATCTCCGCGGCTGACAACGCCTTCCAGCCGGCCTGTGTCATCGACGACAGGGAGCCGCTTGACCTTGGCGTGCGCCATGGTGCGGGCGGCCTGCGCAAGGGTCGCGGTCGTGTGGACGGTCAGGGCCGGGGACGTCGTCAGCTCCTCGGCGGTCACGGCGCCGGCCTTGGCCAGATCGGAGAAACGCCGCAGCTGTGTGTAGCCGTCGGGGTCCGCGTCGTGGAACTCCTCCTTGTACAGCAGGTCGGCTTCGGAGACGACTCCGACCACCCGGCCCTCGCCATCACCCTTGCCCTCCAGAACGGGAAGGGCGCTGACCTTCCACTGTTCCATCAGCTGCACGATCTCCTTGAAGTCGGCGCTGCGGCCGATGGAGGCGACGGTATGGGTCATCACGTCGCTCACCATGTGCGGGGTGCCGCACACGGTGACTCCTTGGTCGGTTCCGACGATTCCATCGTGGTCGGGTCAGCGAGAGTTGCCGCTGCCGTAGGGCGCGTACACGTCCAGCAAGCGGGTCCTCGCCGACCGCAGCCGGCGGGCGACGACATCTCCCACCCACTGGGTCAGGGCCATTCCCAGCGCGGGATCAGCCCGCCCCATGGCCCGTACCGCCTCGGCGTCGAACTCGTAGGCACGCACCGGACTCTGCGTCTCGGCGCCCAGACACCAGGCGTGCGGTCCGAACAGCCAGGACCAGCCGACGAGTTCGTTGTGCCCGAGTGTCTCGATGACGGCCGCTTGGCGACCGGGCACGTGCATGTCGAGGGCGATGGTGCCGGTGCGGATGATCCAGAACCGGTCGGCGCGTCCGCCCTCCTTGAAGAGGCGGGTGCCCTGCGGGAACGACACCTCGCGGGCGAGGCGCATCAGCTGTTCACGGGGCTCGGCGGGCAACGCCCGCAGCATGGTGGATGTAGGGGATGCGTTCATGGTCCTGCCTCTTCCCGGAGCGCGACGCTGCCTACTCCAAATCTCTGCCCGTCCCCCCTCCTCCGCCATGGGCCACCCGGCCCCCCGGGCCGGGCCGCTTGGCGATCGGCCAGGGCGATCGGCATGGCCGTCCTTGGGGGCGTGCACGGGGCGGGACAGCATCAGGGCCGAAGGGCCCACCGCAAGGGCCTGCCCGGCCTCTGCGCCAGTGCTCGCCCCGGTAGCAGGCTCGATGGAGGAAGAGGAACCCACGGGCAGCAACGCTGGAGGTACGGATCATGCTTCGACACGTCACCGCGGGGATCGACGGCTCTCCCGAAAGCCTGGCCGCCGCGCACTGGGCGGCCCGGGAAGCTGCGCGCCGGGGCACCGCGCTGCGTCTGGTGCATGCCTGGGAGTGGCATCCGCGTCCGGCACCGTCCGTGCCCGCGGACATGTCCCAACGGGCCTGGGCCGAGGGCCTGCCGGAACGGGTGGCGGACAGCATGCGCGCCGCGCACCCAGGTCTGCAGGTCACCGGCCAGGCGGTGGCGGACTCCCCGGTCGCTGTCCTTCTCAGGGCGGCCGAGGAGTCCGAACTACTGGTCCTCGGTTCCCGTGGATTCGGCGGCGTCGCGGGGTTCCTGATGGGGTCGGTGTCACAGCGAGTCGCCGCCAGGGCACCCCGTCCCGTGGTGTTGGTGAGGGTGGGCGGGAGCACCGCCGATGAGCACTTCTCGGCACCGGACGGCATTTCCCCGGACGAGATACCCGGGATCCCGTACCGCGATGTCGTACTCGGTCTCGACACCGGCCGGCCCTGCGAGGAACTGATCGAGTTCGCCTTCGACGCCGCCGGGCGCCGGGACTCCTCACTGCAGGTGATCCACACCTTCAGCCGTCCGCCGGACTTCGAGGCGATGGACGCGCTCGTCCCGGTGAGGGGCCCGGAGCTGCTCGCCGAGCACCAGCACGCGGTGACCGCCGTACTTCGCCCCTGGTGCGAGAAGTTCTCCGAGGTCGCCGTCGTCGAGAGCGTCACCGAAGGACGTGCGGCCGACGAGCTGATCAGCGCCTCGGCCGGCGCGGCCCTCCTCGTGGTGGGACGCCGCAGGCGCGAAACCCGTCTCGGCACCCACATCGGCCCCGTCGCACACGCGGCGCTGCATCACGCGCCCTGCCCCGTCGCCGTCGTCCCGCACGCCTGAACAAGCCCGGAGGGTGAGAGAGATGACCAGGTACGTGTACGCCTTCGCCGAGGGCGGCCGTGACATGGCCGACGTGCTCGGCGGCAAGGGGGCGAACCTCGCGGAGATGACCCGCCTGGGACTGCCCGTGCCCCCTGGCTTCACCGTCACCACGCGCGCCTGCCGGGAGTACCTGGCCACCGGCGCGGAACCCGAGGAGCTGGGCGCCCAGGTCGCCGATGCCCTGGCCGAGTTGGAGCGCCGGGTGGGCCGCGGGCTGGGCGGGCGGGACAACCCGCTGCTGCTGTCCGTGCGCTCGGGCAGCAAGTTCTCGATGCCCGGGATGATGGAGACGATCCTCGACATCGGCCTCGGCGACGAGTCCGTCCTCGCCCTGGCCAAGGCCACCGGCCGGGAGCGCTCCGCGTGGGACTCCTACCGCCGGCTCCTCCAGATGTACGGCCGTACCGTCCTCGGCATCGCTCCGGAACTGTTCGACCGACACGGACCCACCGACGACCCCGCCCAGCTCGTCGAGGACTTCAAGAAGGTGATCCGGGACGCGACCGGTGAGGAGTTCCCGCAGGACCCGGCCGAGCAGCTGTACCGCGCGATCCGGGCGGTCTTCCGCTCCTGGAACAGCGAGCGTGCCCGCCTCTACCGGCGGCGCGAGAACATCCCCGACGACCTGGGCACCGCCGTCAACATCCAGGTCATGGTCTTCGGCAACCTCGGCCCGGACTCCGGCACCGGCGTCGCCTTCACCCGCGACCCGGCGACCGGGGCCCGCGGTGTCTACGGCGACTACCTGCCCAACGCCCAGGGCGAGGACGTCGTCGCCGGTATCCGCAACGCCGTACCGCTCGCCGAACTGGACCGCCTCGACCCGAGCTCGTACCGGCAACTCGTCGCTCACATGGGAACCCTTGAGCACCAGTACCGCGACCTGTGCGACATCGAGTTCACGGTCGAGCGCGGCACGCTCTGGATGCTCCAGACCCGGGTCGGCAAGCGCACCGCCGAGGCTGCGTTCCGCATCGCCGAGGCACTCGTCGACGAAAAGGTGATCGACGAGGACGAGGCGCTGACCCGCGTCGGCGGGGCGCGGCTCGCCCGGCTGATGTTCCCTCGTTTCGAAGCCCACGCGGACACGAAACCGCTGGCGCACGGCGTCCCCGCCTCTCCCGGCGCGGCCGTCGGCGCGATCGTCTTCGACTCGGCGGAGGCCGTACGCCGTGCCGCGACGGGGGACAAGGTGATCCTCGTACGCTGTGAGACCACCCCCGACGATCTGCCCGGAATGGTCGCCGCCGAGGCCGTACTGACCAGCCGCGGCGGCAAGACCAGCCACGCGGCCGTCGTGGCGCGCGGCATGGGCAAGGTCTGTGTGTGCGGCGCCGACGAGCTGACGGTGGACATCGGGGCACGGACGCTCACCGCACCCGACCAGGCCGTACTCGCCGAAGGCACGGTGATCTCCGTGGACGGCACCGCGGGCACGGTCCACCTCGGCGCGCTGCCGCGGGCCGACTCGCCCGTCGGCCACTTCCTGGACACCGGGGAGCGGGACGGCGCTCTGACCGACGCCGTGGCCCGCGCTCTCGAACACGCCGACTCCGTAAGGCGATTGGGAGTGCATGCCAACGCCGACACCCCCGAGGACGCGGCCCGCGCCCGCCGCTACGGAGCCGAGGGCATCGGCCTGTGCCGCACCGAGCACATGTTCCTCGGTGAACGGCGTGGCCTCGTCGAGGCGATGATCCTGGCCGAGGACGAGACCGGTCGGCGCGCTGCCCTGGACGCCCTCCTGCCGCTCCAACGGGCCGACTTCACCGGAATCCTGGCCGCCATGGACGGGCTGCCGGTGACGATCCGCCTCATCGACCCGCCGCTGAACGAGTTCCTGCCCGACCGCACCGAACTCGCCGTACGCGTCGCCACCCACCCGACCATCCGCGACCGACATCTGCTGACAGCCGTCGAGCGGATGCACGAGAGCAACCCCATGCTGGGGCTGCGCGGCGTGCGCCTGGGACTCGTCGTCCCGGGTCTGGTCGAGATGCAGGTACGGGCGATCGCCGAGGCCGTCGTGGAACGGCTGCGGGCCGGCGGGGACCCCCAGGCCGAGATCATGGTGCCGCTGGTCGGCACGGTCGAGGAACTGCGGATCGTGCGGGACACGGCGCAGCGCGTGCTGGCCGAAGTGTCGGACACCTCCGAGCTCACGGTCCACTGCCCCATCGGCACGATGATCGAACTGCCCCGTGCCGCGCTGACCGCCGGCCGTATCGCCGAAGCCGCCGACTTCTTCTCCTTCGGCACCAACGACCTGACCCAGACCGCCTGGGGCCTGTCCCGCGACGACGCCGAAGCGTCCTTCTTCCCCGCCTACCTGTCCCAGGGCATCTTCGCCGCCTCCCCCTTCGAGACCCTCGACCGCGAGGGCGTCGGCCGACTGGTCCGCATCGCCGTCGAGGAGGGCCGCGCCACGAAGCCCGGCCTGAAGATCGGCGTCTGCGGAGAACACGGCGGCGACCCCGACTCCATCCGCTTCTTCCACGACACCGGCCTCGACTACGTCTCCTGCTCGCCGTTCCGCGTGCCGGCCGCCCGCCTCGAAGCGGGCCGAGCCGCCCTCGCGAACCGGGCCGACGGCGCGTCGGCCGCCGCCTAGCCAGCACCAGCCAAGGGGAGGGACAGACATGACCACCCGTCATGTGACAGTAGGCGTGGACGGTTCGCTCGTCGCCGTACGGGCCCTTGACCGGGCCTGTGAAGAGGCTGTACTGCGCGGCGCCGTGCTGGACATCGTGTACGCCGTGCCCGACCTCGACGAGGCCGGTCCGATACTGGCTTCCGCCGCCTCTCGGGTGCGTGACCGTCACCCCGGCCTGCCGTTCACGGCCTGTGCCGTCGAGGGCGGACCGGTCCAGGCGCTGGTGCGTCACGGCCGGGGCGCCGAGCTCACCGTGGTCGGCACCCGCGGGCTCGGCGGCGTGGCCGGTCTGCTGCTCGGCTCGGTGAGTCTGCGGCTGGCCGCGCACACGTACGGCCCGCTGCTCGTCGTACGAGGGGATCGCGGGCCCGCGAGTCGTGGCGAGGTGTTGCTCGGCCTGGAGAGCAACACCGATGCGGATGCCGCCGTGTTCGCCTTCGCGGAGGCGGCGCGCCACGGAGCCCGACTGCGCGTACTGAACGCCCGGCCACGTCGCTACCTGGCGCCCGAACTCCCGCCCCTGGTGCACTCGCGTCAGATGGAGAACGACGGCATCCGACAGGTTCGAACCGGACAGACCGCGCCCCGCCTCGCGGTGGCCGGGCCAAGACAGTGGTACCCCCATGCCGAGGCAGGGACCCGCACGGTCCGGACCGGTCCGGCACCCGCACTGCTGGAAGCGACCCACGGGGCCGCGGTCGTGATCGTCAGCGCCCGCCGCGGACCCCACCGGCTCGGCCGACAACTGGGCCCGGTCACCCACGCCTTGCTGAACCACTCCCACTGCCCGGTCGTGATCGTCCCCACCGCGGCCGTGTAGACGCGATGCAGCGAGAACCACCGACCGCCCGAGGGCGGTCGGTGGAGCAGACCTGCAAGCGCCTCGTACCGCTCCGGCGGGCCCGGCGCAACCACCGTCCATGCTATGCCGCCGGTCACCAGTGGCCCCGGCTTCAGAAGGCCGTGAGCCCCTGCTCCCTGAACTGCTCGCGCACCCGCTCGGTCAGCGCTGGTTCGGGAGCCGGGTTGTCACGCAGCGGGAAGGGGATCGCGAGAGCGTCGTACTTCGAGGCGCCCAGCTTGTGGAACGGCAGAACGTCCACCCGGCCGACATTGCCGAGGCCGGCGACGAAGCGGGCGAGCCCGGCGACGGCCTGCTGGTCATCGGTCCAGCCGGGCACCAGGACATAGCGGATCCACACGGGGATCCCCAGGCGGTCCAGACGCGTGGCGAAGTTGAGAGTGGGCGCGAGCTCTCCGCCGGTCAGCTTCCGGTACGTACGGATGTCGAAGGACTTGATGTCCAGCAGCACCAGGTCGGTGTCGGCGAGCAGTTCGTCGGTGGCGCGGGCGCCGAGGACGCCGGAGGTGTCGATGGCCGTGTGCAGTCCCGCCTCCTTGCAGCGGCGCAGGATCGCGGCGGTGAAGGCGGGTTGGAGCAGTGGCTCGCCGCCCGTGATGGTTACCCCGCCGCCGGCCGTGGTGATGAAGTCCCGGTACTTCTCGATCTCCGCCATCACCTCGTCGACCGTGACCTCCCGCCCGTCCCGCATGTGCCAGGTGTCGGGGTTGGCGCAGTACAGGCAGCGCAGCGGGCAACCGCTGACGAAGAGGACGAACCGGGTCCCGGGACCGTCCACGCCGGTGGACAGGTCCCAGGAGTGGATCCGGCCCGCCGGCGTGGTCTTCACAGCGATCCGTGGAAGGTGCGGCTGATCACGTCGAGCTGCTGCTCGCGGGTCAGCCGGACGAAGTTGACGGCGTAGCCGGAGACCCGGATGGTCAACTCCGGGTATTTCTCCGGGTGTTCCATCGCATCCTCCAGCGTGGCCCGGTCCAGGACGTTGACGTTCATGTGGAAGCCGCCGGAGGCCGTGTAGGCGTCGAGGATCCCGACCAGGTTGCCCGCGCGCTCGGCGGGCGCGTGCCCCAGCCCTTCCGGGGTGATCGTCGTGGTCAGCGAGATGCCGTCACGGGCCTGCCCGTACGGCAGCTTGGCGACCGAGAGCGCGGAGGCGGCCACTCCGTGCCGGTCGCGGCCGTTCATGGGGTTGGCGCCGGGCGCGAAGGACTGTCCGGCGCGGCGGCCGTCGGGGGTGTTGCCGGTGTGCTTGCCGTAGACGACGTTGGAGGTGATCGTCAGCACCGACTGGGTGTGCTCGGCGTCCCGATAGGTCGGGTGCTCGCGCACCTTGGCCATGAACGACTCGACCAGCCCGACCGCGATGGCGTCGACACTGTCGTCGTTGTTGCCGTACGCCGGCCAGTCGCCCTCGATCTCGTAGTCCACGGCCAGCCCGGTGTCGTCCCGGATCACCTTCACCCGTGCGTACTTGACCGCGGAAAGGCTGTCGGCGGCGACGGACAGACCGGCGATGCCGCAGGCCATGAAGCGGTGGACGGGGTGGTCGTGCAGCGCCATCTCGACGCGCTCGTAGGCGTACTTGTCGTGCATGAAGTGGATGACGTTGAGCGTGTTGACGTACGTCGCCGCAAGCCAGTCCAGCATCCGGTCGTACGCCGCTGTCAGTTCCGCGTACTCCAGGTACTCGCCGGTCAATGCGGGCGTGTTGGGCGCTACCTGCTCACCGCTCATCTCGTCCCGGCCACCGTTGATCGCGTAAAGCAGCGCCTTGGCGAGGTTGACCCGGGCCCCGAAGAACTGCATCTGCTTACCCACCGCCATCGCCGACACACAGCACGCGATCGCGGTGTCGTCGCCGGTGTTCGGACGTATCAGGTCGTCGGACTCGTACTGGACGGCGCTGGTGTCGATCGACACCTGGGCACAGAACTCCTTGAATCCCGACGGCAGTCGGGGCGACCACAGCACGGTCAGGTTGGGCTCCGGCGCGGGGCCGAGGTTGTAGAGCGTCTGGAGGAAGCGGAAGGAAGTGCGGGTGACCAGCGATCGGCCGTCCTCGCCTACGCCGCCGATGGACTCGGTCACCCAGGTCGGGTCGCCGGAGAACAGCGCGTCGTACTCGGGGGTGCGCAGGAACCGTACGATCCGCAGCTTGATCACGAAGTCGTCGATCAGCTCCTGGCCACGGGTCTCGTCGAGGACCCCATCGTCCAGGTCCCGCTGGAGGTAGACGTCCAGGAAGGTGGAAGTGCGGCCCAGCGACATCGCGGCGCCGTTCTGCTCCTTCACGGCGGCCAGGTAGCCGAGGTAGAGCCACTGCACAGCCTCGTGGGCGGTCGTCGCGGGCCGCGAGACGTCACAGCCGTACGTGGCCGCCATCCGCGTCAGCTCACCCAACGCCCGCATCTGCTCGGCGAGTTCCTCACGGTCCCGGATGGTGTCCGCCGTCGAAGGACGGGCGTCGAGGAGCGCGCGCTCTGCACGCTTGGCGTGCGCGAGGAAGGCGGTGCCGTACAGCGCGACGCGCCGGTAGTCGCCGATGATCCGGCCGCGGCCGTAGGAGTCCGGCAGCCCGGTGATGATCCCCGCCTTGCGGGCGGCCCGCATCTCAGGGGTATAGGCGTCGAAGACGCCGTCGTTGTGGGTCTTGCGGTACGTCCCGAAGACCCGCGTGACGAAGGGGTCGGACTCGTAGCCATATGCCTTGAGACTGTTCTCGACCATCCGCAGGCCGCCGTTCGGCATGATCGCGCGCTTCAGCGGGGCATCGGTCTGCAGGCCGACGATCAGCTCCCGCTCCCGTTCGATGTACCCGGGCGCGTGCGAGGTGATCGTCGACGGGGTCGCGGTGTCGACGTCGAGGATGCCCCTGCGCCGCTCCTCCGGGAACAGTGCACTGACCTTCTCCCACACGGCTCGGGTGCGGTCTGTCGGGCCTGCCAGGAAGGCCGAATCGCCCTCGTACGGCGTGTAGTTGGCCTGGATGAAGTCGCGTACGTCGATACCGTCGCGCCACCGTGTCCCAGCGAAGCCACGCCATGCCCTGGGCGCCCGCGTTCCGGCCGTCACTGTCACTGTCATCGCCGGTTCTTCCTTGCCTCGTACTGGAATGTCTCCGCTTCGATCCTCGCGACGCGCGGCGGCCCGCGGGGAGGGCCGGGCAGTGCACAGGACTCCACCGTCCGTCCCCAAGTGGGGACCGTTCGGCCCGTCCTCCCGTCACGGCTTCTCATCCGACGGGCGGATCCGGCCGGACGAGCGTGCCCGACCGGCCGTGGACGATCTCGTACGCCGCATCCAGGGCACCGATCGCGGCCGGCCCGCCGGTCCGCTCGACGAACCGTGCGGCGGCCTCGGCCTTGGGCCCCATCGAACCGTCGGGGAAGCCGCCCCGGCGCAGCTCGGCAGGGGTGGCGTGGAGAACGGGCCGCTGGGCCGGGGTGCCGTAACCGGAATAGACGCAGGGAACGTCCGTGAGGATGAGCAGGAAGTCGGCCTTCAGGTCCTCGGCGAGCAGCGCCGCAGTGAGGTCCTTGTCGACGACGGCTTCCACGCCGGTCACCGCGCCGGTGACGGGGTCGGCGGTAACGGGGACTCCTCCGCCGCCCCCGCAGATGACGAGCGTGCCGCTGTTCAGCAGTTCGTGGACGATCTCGGCCTCCAGGATCCGCTCGGGCGCCGGAGAGGCGACGACGCGACGCAGGCCCGTGCCGTCCGCCGCGACGTGCCAGCCCCGTTCCCGGGCGAGAGACACCGCCGACTCGCGCGGATACACCGGGCCGACGAACTTGGTGGGCCGGTCGAATGCGGGGTCGTCGGCCCGCACCAGGGTGTGGGTGACCAGCGCGGCGATCCTGCGCCCGGGCAGGGCGTTGTGCAGCGTGCGGGCCAGCAGGGAACCGATCAGGCCCTGGGTCTGGGCGCCGAGCATGTCCAGCGGATAGGGGGCGCTCAGGGCGGGATCGGCCGCGCTCTCGAAGGCGAGCAGGCCGATCTGCGGCCCGTTGCCGTGCGTGATGACGATCTCGTGATCGTGGGCGAGGGCCGCGAGCGCGGTGGTCACCCGGTCGATGTTCGCCTGCTGGACGGCCGCGTCGGGGCGTTCGCCGCGGTGCAGCAGGGCGTTGCCGCCGAGGGCGACGACGATACGCATGGGTCAGTCCTCCAGTGTGGCGACGAGCGTGCCGGTTTCGCCGGAGTCGAGGCCGGTGTGCTCGACGAGTTCCCGACGTCGGAGTCCGGGCAGGCGGGGTGCGCAGTACGTCGAGGTTCCCGGGGACGGTGCGGATGCGTCGGACGGTCCGCCTCCAGCGTCGTGGCCGAAGCGGACGCGCTGCAGGGGCCGTAGGTCCCCGGACGGGGCCAATCGGCTCTCTGTGGGCGGGGACGGAGTCCGTCCGGGAGGTGCGAGGCCCAGCCGTCAGCCCAGGGCACAGGCGCTCTCCGCCGGGAACCCATGCGTCCCCACGACCCGTGGGCAGGGACCGTATGCCCTCTGTTGCGGCAGCGGTCCGGGGCTTCTACTCGCTCCGCATCGTGGGCCGGGGAACCGCCTTACGACGTCGGCGTCGGGCGCGGCGGAGTTCGTCGGCGCCCCACACGATGAAGGGGAACGGTGCGACCGTGGCCAGTTCGGCCGGTCCCAGGGCGGCTGTGCCGAACAGCGACTGGACCAGCGGCAGATAGATCACGGCTGCGGCGAACAGCAGAGTGAAGCCGATTCCGGCCAGCAGGGCGCGGTTGGTGAAGAAGCCGACCGAGCGCAGTGAGGCGTGGTCGGTGCGGGCGGCGAAGGCGGTGCCGATCTGGCAGGCGACAATGCCCAGCCAGGCGGTGGTGGAGGCCTGGAGATAGTCGTGGTGCAGCGGGGAGTTCGCGCCGACCGGGTCGCCGGGGTGCCAGCCGGCTCTGGTGAGTGTGAGGAAGTAGCCGGCCATCATGAGCGTCGCCGAGATCATTCCGAGGAAGGCCCAGGCCCGGACCAGCAGGGCCCGGTCGATCACACCGTCGGTGCGCTTGCGGGGCGGGCGGTCCATGAGGCCGGGTTCGGCCGGTTCGCGGGACAGCGCGAGTGCGGGCAGGGTGTCGGTACCCAGGTCGATGGCAAGGATCTGCATCACGGTCAGCGGCAGCGGTACGAGGCCGCCGCACAGGGCGAACACCAGGAACGGGACGATCTCGGGCAGCAGGTGGGAGAAGATGTAGAGGATGAACTTGCGGACGTTGTCATAGACGCGGCGTCCGGCTTCGATCGCGGCGATGATGGTGGCGAAGTCGTCGTCGGTCAGCACCATGGTGGCGGCTTCCCGGGCCACGTCGGTACCGGAGCGTCCCATGGCGATGCCGATGTCCGCGCGGCGCAGTGCGGGTGCGTCGTTGACCCCGTCGCCGGTCATGGCAATGACCTGCCCCTGGGCGCGCAGGGCGTCGGCGATCCGCAGTTTCACCTCCGGTGCGCTCCGGGCGAAGACCAGCTCCTGGCCAGAGTTCAGCAGCGCGTCCAGGTCCGCTTCACTGAGGGTGTCGAGCGCCGCGTCAGTGATCACGCGGGTGCCCTCGGGACCTGTGCCGATGCCGACCCGGCGGGCGATCGCGGCGGCGGTCAGGCCGTTGTCCCCGGTGACCACGTGGACGCGGATGCCGGCCCGGTGGGCCTGCTCGATCGCGGCGGCGACGTGC
Source organism: Streptomyces sp. NPDC058470 (assembly GCF_042721055.1). Taxonomy (NCBI): domain Bacteria; kingdom Bacillati; phylum Actinomycetota; class Actinomycetes; order Kitasatosporales; family Streptomycetaceae; genus Streptomyces; species Streptomyces sp. NPDC058470. The sequence goes on along the minus strand of NZ_JBHXMF010000029.1, from coordinate 83,121 downwards.
GGGCGGGGCGGGTCGAGCATGGCCACCAGGCCCAGCAGGCACAGGCCGTCCTCGATAGTGGCGCGGTCGGTCGCCACGGGTTCACCGGCGGTGGATTCTCGGCGGGCGATGGCCAGGACCCGCAGGCCCTGGCCGGCGTACTCCTCGACCACCTTGCCAATGGCGGTACGGTCCCGTGCGGTCAGCGGCCGGTCCTCGTCTCCGTCCCCGTCCAGGACGGACCGGGATCGGGCCAGGACCTCCTCGGGAGCACCTTTGACGTGGGCGGTCCAGCTTTCCTGATCCTCACCGGCCCGGTCGATGGTGGACATCAGCTTGAGTCGCGGGTCGAAGGGAAACAGGGTGTGCCGACGGCGATCCCGTTCGGCCGGATCGAGCGCCCGGCCGAGGACGGAGGCCATTTCGAGCAGTGCGATCTCGGTGGGGTCGCCGTGCGCGGGCAGGGCCGGGTCCGGAGAGAGCGTGGCAGTGGTGCACAGTGCGGCCGAGCGGATCAACGCCTCCATGGACGGCGGCAGTTGACCCGTATCAGGCCCGCCGGCATCGGGTGTGGCGGTGTCCGGTTCGACGGTTGCCGTCAGGATCCACAGCCGGGTGATCTTCATCCGGTTCTCGGTCAGCGTGCCGGTCTTGTCGGTGCAGATCACCGTGGTCGATCCCAGGGCCTCCACCGCCGAGAGGCGTTTGACCACCGCGCCGCGCTTGGCGAGGTCGCGCACGCCGACGGCCAGCGCCAGCGTGATCGTGGGCAGCAGTCCCTCCGGGACGTTGGCGACCAGCAAGCCGATGGCGAAGCTGATCGCCGCCGCGATCGACAGTCCGGCGACCAGACCCAGCGGCACGAACGCGACCGCCACGCCAAGGCCCACCGCGGCGATCAGCCAGGCGACCCGTTTGACCTGATGCTCCAACGGGCTCTCGTCCTGCTGGACGCGCTGGCTGAGCGCCGCGACCTTTCCCAGTTCGGTGAGCATGCCGGTGGCGGTGACCACCGCGTGTGCCTGGCCGCCGGTGCAGACCGTGCCGCTGAAGACGACGTCACGGCAGTAGAGCAACGGCCCATCGGTGTCCAGGAGATCGGCTGCCCGGTAGACCGGTACCGACTCGCCGGTCAGGGCCGACAGGTCGACTTCCAGGCTGCCGGTGGACAGGCGCGCGTCCGCGCAGACACGTTCGCCCTCCTCCAATACCAGCAGGTCGCCGGGGACCAGGTCCCCGGCGGCCACCTCCTGCTGCTTGCCGTCGCGGATCACCCGGGCGCGGTCGGGCAAGAACGCCGCCAGAGCTTCCACGGCCTTCTCCGCCTGCGCCTCCTGAACGAACGCGAACACCGCGTTGAGGACGATGACCACGATGATCGCCACCGCCAGGCTCAGCGATCCGGTGACCCCCGCCAGCAGTGCGGCCAGTGCCAGGACCAAGGCCAGCGGGTGGGTGAACTGCCGGGCCAGCTCGCCCGGCCAGCGTCGTCCGCCGCGCCGTACCAAAGCGTTCGGTCCGTGGACGATGAGTCGGCGGGCCGCCTCGCGGCTCGACAGCCCGTCAGGGGAGCTGTTCAGGTCCGCGAACAGGTCGGCCAACGGTTCGCGGGGATCGGGAGCGGGAGGATCAGCACCGGGCGCACCGGTGGCGGGGGCGGAGGCTGTTTGCTGGGTCAACTGCGTTCCTGTTCCATCGCGGTGGCCTGCACGGACTCGCTCACCGGTCCGGGATCACGCCGGGCATCCGTACGGTGGGTGCGGCCCGCGGTGGAGCGGTGGCAGGCCGCAGGCTTGAGGCCCATGGATTCGACCAGGAAAGGCATACGGGCCAGTTCGTTCATGGACTCCGGGCGCGGCGCCGTGTGTCTCTGGATGTGGCCGTACGGCGGGAGAGTTCGGGATCGGACCGGCGGCCGCGGGGAGGCATCGGGCGACCGCACAGGGGCCGCCCGGGTGCATCCGTGTCAACTGGCAGTAAGCGCCAGGGTCCAGGACGTCTGAGCGCCGACGTAGCCCCGTCCGGACCAGGCACAAGGGGACCACCGCCCTGCGCCGCCGTGGCGGTGACCTGCCATGACCGGGCCTGGCAGGTCACCGCCACGGCGACGCGGTTGATCAGACGGTCTTGGCTGCCCCGTTCAGTACCGGGGCGGGATCGGTCCCGGTGTCGTCGGCAGACGGCGGCGCGATGGGCGTGGCGGTCCTGGTGTCGTCGGCCGACGGCAGCGCGGTGGGCGTGGCGGCTGCTGCTGTCTCGCGGGCGAGGAAGGAGCCGAGTTCGCCGATCGTGCTCATGAGGGGGGCGGGGAAGACAACGGTGGTGTTCTTGTCCACGCCGATCTCCACCAGGCTCTGGAGGTTACGGAGTTGGAGTGCGAGCGGGTGGTCCATCATGATGTCCGAGGCGTCGCCGAGTGCCGCGGCGGCCAGTGACTCGCCCTCGGCGTTGATGATTTTGGCGCGCTTCTCGCGCTCGGCCTCGGCCTGCCGGGCCATCGCCCGCTTCATGCTGTCGGGGAGCTGGATGTCCTTGAGCTCCACCAGGGTGACCTCTACGCCCCACTCGGCGGTCGTGACGTCGAGGATCTCGCGAATGTCGAGGTTGATGCGGTCGGTCTCCGAGAGTGTCTCGTCGAGAGTGTGCTGGCCGACGACCTTGCGCAGGGTGGTCTGCGCGATCTGGTCGATCGCCGTGTGGACGTTCTCTATCGCGATGACCGATTTCACCGCGTCCACGACCCGGAAGTAGGCGACCGCCGACACATCGACGCTCACGTTGTCCCTGGTGATGATGCCCTGGGACTGGATCGGCATCGTCACGATCCGCAGCGACACCCGGTGCAGAACATCCACGACCGGGACGATGACCCGCAGCCCCGGTTCCCGTGATCCGACGAGCCGGCCGAACCTGAACAGCACCCCTTGCTCGTACTGCTTGACGACCTTGACGGCCATGGCGAGTACCACCAGGACCAGAAAGATCACGATGGCCAGAAGGAAGATCAGAACTTCCATGGTGCTGCTCCTCAGAATGAGGACCGCGTCGTATCCACGCGAGGTCCCGGAGTACGTCGGCGGAGCAGGGGATCGGCCCGGGCCCGTCCGCAGGGCTGTCGCTGTGGCCTGGTGTGACCTCGACGCGACGAACCGCCCTGCCGTTGATCCAGCATCGCTCGGTGTCCCCGCCCACGGCAGGGGCCGAACGGCCCCCACCTCCCGCCCAGGCAGTGGGTCCGCCCGGAACGGGTAGGCGGCGGCACAGGACGGCAGGACCCTCTCCGGCACCCGTGCGGCTCCGGAGTGGGGAGGGGTAGGGACGTTCGGCCCCTGTGACGGTACCTGTGGGCCCCTGCGGTCCGACCGGTCCGGGCAGGACATTGAGCGCAGGACGACGACGGCACGCGGACCGACACCTGCTACGCCTACCAGACCCCAGACAGGGATGAACATCATGGCTGTACACGAAACTTCCGGCCGGCACACGGGGTTCCACCTCCCGTCGCGACGCAGGGCCGGGACGGCCCAGAGGTCCGGCGAGACCGCGACCGACACGACGGCCACGGCGACCTTCACCCGGGTCTTCGCGGGGCTGCGGATCGTGACCGGGTTCGTCTTCCTGTGGGCCTTCCTCGACAAGACCTTCGGCCTCGGCTACGCCACCGCATCCGGCAAGAGCTGGATTGACGGCGGCTCACCCACCCAGGGCTTCCTCAGCGGCGTCGCCGTCGGACCCATGCAATCCACCTTCCGCTCCTGGGCCGGAGCGGGCTGGGCGAACTGGCTGTTCATGCTCGGCCTGCTCGCCGTCGGCGTCGCGCTGGTCAGCGGCATCGCACTGCGGCTCGCCGCGGTCGCCGGCACAGCCCTGATGGCGTTCATGTGGATCGCCGAATGGCCGCCTGCCAAGTACCTCGCCGACGGCTCGCCCAGCATGTCCAGCAACCCGCTCATCGACTACCACGTCCTGTACGCCGTCGTATTGATCGCCCTCGCGGTCGCGGGCGCCGGCGTTACCTGGGGACTCGGCAGGACCTGGGCGAGCCTCCCTGTGGTCCGCGACCACTCCTGGCTCCGCTGACCCCGGCCGCCCGTACACGGGGGACCGGTAATCCGGTCCCCCGGACACACCTCTGGCAGAGAGCAACGGCACCGCGCGGTCGCACCGGGGCCGGGCCGGACAGCTCGGCCTCCCTCGCTGCCAACCGCAACACACCCACTCCACAAGGAAGTTGGCAGCATGTCCCGCATCATCACCGTAGGCTTGGACGGCTCGCGCGAAAGCCTGGCCGCGGCGGACTGGGCGGCCCGTGAGTCCCTGCTCCGTGATCTGCCCTGCCGCCTCGTATACGCATGGGAAATGCAGTCGTACAACTACCCCACTGCCTACGCGCAGTCGGTTGGGCCGGGGCTGCAGCGCCACTGGGCGGAGCGCGTGCCGCGCGAGGCCGAGGAGGATCTGCGTCACCGCTACCTCGACCTGCGGGTCAGCGCCGACCAGGTCAACGGGCAGCCGGTTCCGGTGCTGCTGGCGGCCGACGACGACGCCGAACTGCTGGTCATAGGATCGCGGGGGCTGAGCGGCATCGGCGGTTTCCTGGTCGGCTCGGTGGCGCTCTCGGTGGTTGCCCGCGCAAGCCACCCGGTGGTCCTGGTACGGGCCGAGGAGCCGAACGCCTCCGTCCCTCGCCCTGCGGAGCCCCCGTTCGGCGAAGTCGTGCTCGGCCTGGACCTGCGGCGGCCCGCCGACGCGCTGATCGAGTTCGCCTTCGACGCCGCCGCCCGTCGAGCATCGGCGCTTCGTGTCATTCACGGCTGGTCCCCGCCGGCCTACTACGGCATGGACACCGGCTTCGGCTACACCTCCGGCGCCGTCACTCCGGGCCTGGGCGGCGAACTGGCCGCACAGGAGGTGATCGGTCTGACCGACGTGCTGCGCCCGTGGCGGGAGAAGTTCCCCGAAGTCGAGGTGACGGAGAAGTCTTTGACCGGCGGAGTCGCTCACCACCTGGTGGAGGCCGCTTCCGGCGCCGGTCTACTGGTCATCGGCCGCCGCAACCGGGACTCGGAGATCGGTACGCACCTCGGCCCGGTGGCCCACGCGGTGATGCACCACGCTGCCGCCCCGGTCGCCGTCGTCCCGCACGACTGACCCAGGCACCACGGACCCACGACCCCGGAGCGGGTCAGCGGACGCTGATACGGCGTCCGCTGACCCGCTCCGGGGCGATGCGCACCCACAGTTCGCGATCGCCGCCCGCCCACGGCGCGGAGCGGGCCGTGTCGACGAGGTGCCGGGCGGCGGGGTCAGACCCGTACTCGGCACGGCCGAGGACGAGAACGCTCCAGCCCTGGCTCAGCGCCTCGTCGATGTGGTCCACCAACGCGGCCTCGGTTCCGGCAGCCAGGGCGGGCGTGGCACCGGGCGCGATCCTGAAGGCGACCGCGCCGTCCACGACCGTGTAGTTGACCGGGACGATGGCGGGTCCGCCGGGTGTGGACACCGAGACGCGTCCCACACCGTGCGTGGACAGCCGGATCCAGCACTCCCCGGGACCCTGCTCCGTCAACTCTGGGTGGTAGGCCGCCTGCCCGATGTCGGGCGGCAAGTCGACATTACTGCCGCGCAGTTGGGCAACAGTGGTCGCCAGTGCGTCGGCCAGCCGGATCAGCAAGCCCGTACTCGGGGCCGCGGTCGGCTGCTCCTCCACGTACCTCAGGTAATCCGGAGCTGTACCCGCAAGCGCGGCCACCTGCTCCCTGCTGACCCCCAACTCCTCGCACCGCGCTGCCAACCGCCGCCCGATGTCTCCGGCGATCCTCATCGGTTCGGACACGCCGATCACTTCCTTCCACGGCCCCTTTGAGCGGGGTCCTGGCTGCAGCTGTCCGAGCAGGTGGAAGACCTGCCGGCTCCCCATTTCCTGGCCCGATTGCGTATCCGCTCCCAGGACCACCTCCCCCGCCGGGCGACGACGACGGGTCTGCGGCACAGGTGGCGTACTGGACATGGTCGAACTGGACATGCCCGTTCCCCTTCCGGTCCGACGGCGCGTCGCGTTGCCGGTACCGGGCCAACCGGGTGGTCAGAATCGTGAGGACGCCACAACGATCGGCGGGCCCCTATCGGGCACGCCCCGCCAGCCCGGCACCGACAACGCACCGTCCCCGACCGACCGCCGTCAAGAACGGACGGCGTATGTCTTCTGAGTGACTCGTTGATGCTCCTATTGGCTGTCAAGCGGCGGTTAGCCAGTCGCGGTAGGCATTGGCGAGGGTGTCGTCGCGGCGGGTGCCGCGTTCGATGCAGGAGATGACTGCGGGCCAGACGTTGAAGTGGTGGGCGGCGGCGGTGAGGGTGATGTTCTTGGCCTGGCGCGCGGGTCGCAGGTCGGCGATGGCGGGGACGGCCACCGCTGTGGTGAGACAGCGGAAGACTTCCCGGGCGATGGCGCGTTTGAGGAGTCGGATGATCTCCTTCTTGGTCCGTCCGGCTTCGGTCTGCCGGGCCACGTAGTCGCGGGTGCGGCCATCGCTCGCCATCCGTACGAGGGTTATCCGGTAGAGAGCGGCGTTGGCGGCGCGGTCGCCGCCCCGGGAGAGACGGTGGCGGTTGGTTTTGCCGCTGGAGGCGGGGACGGGGGCGGCGCCGCACAGGGCTGCCAGGGATGCCTCGGTGCGCAGGCGGTCGGGGTTGCCGCCGGCGGTGATCAGGAGCTGGGCGCCTGTGTCGGGGCCGACACCGTAGGCGGCGCGCAGGCCCGGATTCTCCTGGGTGACGGCTGCGTCCAGTGCCGCGGTGAGTGCATTGTGCTCGGTGGTGAGGGCCTGGACGCGCCGGGCGAGGCTCTTCAGCGCGGTCAGCACGGCGGTATGCAGCTGGTCGCCTGTGGGACGCAGGCGGGCGAGGGCGTCGGTCTGTGCCTTTCCGTGCAGGGCACGGTATTTGGCGCGGATGCTGTCCGGGGCGGTGATGAGGATGTGCCCGATCTGGTTCAGCGTGGCGGTGCGGGCCTTGATCGCGGACCGGGCCGCGTTGTGGAGGGCGCGTATGCCGCTGACGGTGTCGTCCTTCGGCGCGGCTGCCGCCCGTCCGGACAGGACGGCGCGGGCGGCCGCGTAGGCGTCGATCGGGTCGGACTTGCCGATCCGGCGGCGTTCTGCCCTGTCGGGCCGGTTGACCTCCACCACCGTCAGGCCCGCGTGGCGGGCGGCGCGGGTGAACCCGAGGCCGTAGGAGGAGGTTCCCTCCAATCCGACAGCGGCCACGATGCCGTGGGCGTTCAGGAAAGCGACGGCCGCGGCGAAGCCGGCGGTCGTGGTGGGGAACTCGGTGTCGGTGACGTGGCTGCCCTGGTCGGTGACGACCGCCACGTGGATCGTGTCCTTGTGGGAGTCCACTCCGCCGTACACGGTCTCGTGCGCTGTGTCCGTCGTGCCCGCTGCTGTCATGCTGAAGGTGCCTTCCTAGCCGGAGGTGGCGCCCGGCCGGGTGGGGCGGACAGGACATTGAGGGGGCTTCTGACCAAGCTCCTATCAGGTCATGTTCCACCTGGCCGGAGCCATGAAGAACGGGTCCCGGCAGCCGGACAGAACAACGCGAGGACAGCCCAGCAGGGCGTCAGTCAGTGGTGGAGCCACGACCACCGGAACCCGGCTACGAGTATCAATGTCAGTGGTGGGGTGCACGATCTCGGTCATGAGTGACGAGTCTTTCAACTGGCATGACTTCCTCGGCCGTTGGCAGGAGGAGTGGGTTCCCCGCGCCGAGCACCAGGAGGACGGGGACGCCGGTCCGGGTCCCGTCAGGCTGGGCAGGCCCGGGGCGGACGAGACCGCGATCACCACGGTCGAGAAGCGGCTGGGGAAGCGACTGCCGCCCTCCTACCGCCAGTTCCTGGCCGCGAGCGACGGATGGCGCGTGGAGCAGACGGCCGGGGTCTATCAGCTCGGTGGGATCGCGGACATCGACTGGTCCCGGGACCCGTACGGGTTGACCGAGATGTACGAAGAGAATCTGGGCGACGACCCGGGCGAGCAGGAAGTCCTGCTCGCCGGCATGTGGCAGCGATCGCTGCGCCTGGAGACGGACTCCGATATGACGCTAGCTCTGCTCGACCCGGGCGACCGCGACGAGCACGGCGAGTGGCCGCTCTACATCTACAAGGGCTGGAGCGGTGAATACCCGAACCGCTACCCGTCGTTCCGTGCCTACATGGAGGCCATGTACCGGAGCTTCCACGGCGACCGGGCGGGGCGGCCGGACTTCGAGAACGCCACCACGCGCGCCCAGGACGCCCGGGTCGAGGAGGCCCGCCTCCTCGCCCTGCGCGGACAGCATGAGGAGGCCCTGCCCTTGCTCGAGGAGGCGCGGTCCTTCGGACGACCGAACAGCGCCATTCTGCTGAACCAGTTGCAGCATCTGGCGGCTCCCCGCGCTCAGCGGGACTACGGCTCCTTTGTGGCTGACCCCCGCTATCTACCCGAGCTCCTTACGGTGTCGGCCATCGAACCGGCCTCCGGCGCACGGCGACTGGGCGGAGACGACCACTGGCTGGGGATGATGGCCGCCCGTGGGGTCGACCGGGAAATCGCCGAGGCCCTGTTGAGCGCGCTGCGCGACGGCACCCATCGCTATGAGCCGCCGGGTGATTGGGGCCGGGCCGTCAACGAGGCCCGGGAGTCGGCCCGATGGGGAGCGACCGATGCCGCGTGGCGAATGCTGCGTGTCGCGCTTACCCAGTGGACACCACCTGGGCCTTTGCTGCTCGCGCCCCTTGGCCTGCTCGCCGATCCGGTTCTGGGGTCGCTGATCACCCCGCAGCGCGGGCGAGAGATCCTCGCGACCCCGCGCGCAGGCGAGTCCGGGCCCGCTCCCGAGCCGGCGCCCGATCTCGACCCGCCGGGTCTCACCTGGCTGGTGACGACCGGGATACATGGGCGACCGTTCGACGCGTACCGCTGCGTCTGGGTCGAGGGCGCCGACCCCGCCGACCTACCCGCTCTGATAGGCGACGAGGGTGCCGAACTGAGTGCGCCCGTGCACGCAGCCAGGGCGTACCGGCCGTTGAGGCAGAACCACGAGCGGGAGGGCGTCGAGCTCTGGGAGGACCGGGCCGCGGTCATGGCCGGCCGCTGCAGCGAGGGGTGGGCCTTCGCCTTCGACGGCCAGTCCCACCAGGGCATCAACCACCTGTTCCAGTCCCCCGCCGCGGCCGCCTCCGCGTCGGGTCGCGCCGTGGTGGTGTGGCGTGAGCCGCAGCGGCACTCGGCTGATCACCCGGCCGCATTCCATGTCTCGGTGGCCGAACGCGGCGTGGAACTCTATGCGTTCACGGTGCGGGGCAACGACATCCGGCGCTCGGGTGCGATACCCAACACCCTGGATCCCGCGCGTTTTGTCGGCTCACCGGACACCCATCTTGACCGAGAGACATGCCTGTTGGAGACCCTGCACGCCGAACTGGGCATTTCGCTTCCCTGTTTCGCCCTGTCCCAGGGCAGCCTCCCCATGTTCACCACCCGGTCCTGGACCCGGGCGCCCCGTGAGGGCGAAGGCTTCGCCTACCTGGGCTTCGTACGGCGTCGCCCCTGAGGCGACGCCACCACGGAGCCGCGCCCACGGCCTCGGCCACCCGGGCGAAGCGGCGGTCGTCGTATTCGGCATTGTCACCCTGCCAACCCGTACAACCCGTGGCCACACCGCCGCCGCTCCCCCGGGCAGCGCGTCCAGGAGTCCTGCGTCTGCGGGTCGACCCGCAGACGCGTGAACACGATGCGATGGAGCGCAGCGTTGGCCTGCCGGTCGCCGCCGCGGTTGAGGCGACGGTACTGCCGGCGTCCGGAGGAACACTCGGCGGGACCGACCCCGCACAGCACAGCGAAGGACGCCGCACTGTCCAAGCGTTCCGGGTTGGCCCCCACCGTGATCAGCAAGGTGACGGCCATGTCCGTGCCGATGCCCACCACAGTCAGCAGGTGCGGGGCGCAGCGTTCGACGAGCCGGGGCAGGCGGCCGTCCAAATCCTGGATTGCGCGGTGAGCTGTCCTATTCGGTGGGGCCGGCAGACACAGGGTGATGCGGGTGGCCTGCAGCTCCGTCCCTGCTGCGTCCTCGTCGTTCTTGCTGTCGTCGGCGAACCGTGCGCAGGTACGGAAGTGTGTCGGGTTGCAGCCCGGCCAGTTCCTCCCGAAGGGTCGGGTTCGGCGGGTGCTCGGCCGAGAGCTGAGCGGGACCGGTGGCGCCCAGTACGGCAGGAGGGCCCGGACCGCGCGTCGCGGTCCGGGCCCTACCCCATGCGGTGCCGCCCTGCGACGGCGGTGCGTCAGCTCTGTGCGGCGTCGTCGCTCGTCTGCCCAGCGTCCTCGGCTGCGCCGACCTTCTCGCGCATCTTGCGCACCAGCTCTGCCTTCTGGTCGGCAGCACCCTGGCGGTCGAGGTTGCGGTGCGGACCGTGGTTCTGCCGTTCGGCGCGGGACAGCTTCTTGCGCTTGCCGCCGCCCATGCCCACGGGGTTGTTGATGTTCTTGCTCACGGTCACGGGTTCTCCCGGCAAAGATATGAAGTGATCTACGGATTCATCGGTGAGGGACGGGCGCGGCGACATCGAAGGACGTCAGCAGGGGCCCGTCACCCGCTCACTCGTAAATCGGCGTCTGAAAGAACATGACCAAGACGGTACCCGGTCCCGTCGGCCCCGCACACCAAGATTTTCGCCGTCCCGGCGTCGGCCGGGCCTTCAGCGAGCACCCGGGGCCAGCCGTTCCCTTCCAGTCAGCTAACGGACCATGCCCCCTCACATCACGGAGCCCCGCCGGACGGAGGCGGGCCAGCGGGGGTTCTACAGCTCCACAATCCCTGTGAGCGGGGTCCTGGCTGTAGCAGTTTGACCAGGTGGAAGACCTCCCGGGCCGTCTCACGACTTCCCAGTTCCTGGCCCGGTCGCGCATCCCCCAGCACCACCTCCCCCGCAGGGCGACGACAGGTCTTCGGAGCAGGCGGCGTACCGGACAGGGTCGAACGGGAGGCCGTCGTGAGTGACTAGCGGCGGCTCTGCGCCTCCGCGTCCAGGGCCCGCTCCGGCACCGTGCCGCCCGCCCCCATGGGTGCCCAAAGGGTCGTCGCGGAGAGCAGGGTTATGGCCGCCGCACCCATGAGCATGGGCACGTTGCCGAGCCAGGCGGCCAGCGCACCGCCCGCAAGGGCTCCGACCGGCACTGTCGTGAGCAGCACCGCCTGCACGAGTCCCGCGACGCGGCCCTGCATGCCGTCAGGGGTGACCAGTTGCTGCGTGGTCGTCATGGAGATCATCCATACGGTGCCGGAGAGGCCGTAGCAGACCTGGTACGCGAGCAGCACGGGGAAGGCGAGGCCCAGCGACGCGGCTGGGATCAGGAACACGGCAGTGCCTGCCGCGAGCCCGAAGATCTGCGTGGCCCGCCACAGCCCCGAGGTCCTGGCGAAGCGTCCTGCGAGCAGGGCGCCCGCCAGGGTGGCCGCGCTGTAGGCCGCGTACGTCGCGCCCAACTGCCAGGCAGGCAGGGCGAGATCACGGGTCGCGTAGAAGACGTAGAGGGCGGCCGCCGCGCCGCTGCCGAGGTTGAGTCCGGCGCCCGCCAGGACCATGCGGCGCAGCCGGCGCTCGGCACGCACCACCGCGAGTCCCGTACGCAGTGAGCCGGCCAGGGACTTCGCGTGGGCGGGCTCCCGCGAGCCTGTCAGGGCGTTCAGCGCGACGGGAAGCGCGAACAGGAGGAGCGCCTCGATCGCGTAGGCCACACTGCCCGCGAGGAGCGCCGCGTCGGCTCCGAGGAGCCCGACCATGACACCGCCGAGCGCAGGGCCGCCGACCTGTCCGCTCGTACGGGCCGCGGTCAGCGCCGAGTTGGCGGCGAGGAGCCGCTCCGCGCCGACGACGCGCGGCAGCGCTGCCTGGAGCGCGACCGTGAGCGTGAAGGTCAGGGTGCCCGAGACGCCTGCGACCACGTACAGGTGCGCCAGGGTGACATGCCCCACCGCGCCGGCCAACGGGATCGAGCCGACGACCAGGGTCTGCAGGCTGGTCACCCACACGAGGAGGCGGCGCAGCCTGATCCGGTCGACGATCGCTCCGGCCAGCGGGCTCAGCACGGCGCCGGGCAGATAGGTCAGCGCCAGCAGCGCGGCCGCCCCGAACGGCCCCGCGCCGAGGTCGGTCACTGCCAGCAGGGTCAGTGCGAGAGCGGTGATCTGCCGCCCGACAGAGCTGGCGACCTGCTCGCCGCACAGCAGCACGAAGGGACGGTGGCGACGCAGGAGGACCGTCCCGTCGGCCCGTGACGCGCCCACCCCTCAGATCCCCGTGCAGGGAACGGGCCAACGGCGCAGCCGCGGCGGCAGGGCCACCGCCCAACCGTCGGCGACGAGAGCGAGCCGCTCGGCCGCGAGCAGGTCGACGGCCTCCCGTTGCACGGCGTCGAGTTCACCTAGCGGCGTGGGCTCCTGGACCCTGGCGAAGGTGGCGACCAGATCCGGGTGGTCGAGGGTGAACCTCGCCGAGGCGGGCCGCTCTCTGCGGTCCATGACGGTGATGAAGTCCGGGCCGCGGCGGTGGTAGAGCATACCGGCGGGGAAGGCGGCGTGCGAGGCGCGCCAGGCGCTCAACTCACCTGGTTCGTCGGGCCGTTCGACGGGCGGCGGGAGGTGGTGCAGCATCCGTAAGTACGGGGTGTCATGCGTGTCGGGCGCGTCGTCGCCTCGCGGCCGGTCTTCGTAGGCGATCTCCCAGTGCGGACGGAGCTGTTGGCTCTGGCACTCGCGCAGGAACTGGACCGCCACCACCGTCTCGCGTCCCGCCCCGCCCAGGCGCAGCGGCACGTCCACGTGGACCTGTCGGCCGATCAAGCGGTGGGGGACGGTCTCGGGAAGCCCGGTCATCCGGCCGCCTCCTGACGGCCCGTGAACTGCGGAGCCGGGTCGGGGTCGATGCGGTCCGGTACGTCCCACGTAGGCAGGGACACGTACGTCCGCCCGTCGCGGAACACCAGCCCCGTCGCCTGAGCCTGCTGGATCCACCCGTTCAGCTCCTCGGCCGGGATGTCGTGTCCGTCGCCGGTGAGCAGCCGGCGCAGCGCGGGCTCCGTCCGCCCGTCCTCGAGGCGGCGCAGCGCTTGCGCCTGCCAGCCGGTCAGCCGGTGGGTGCGGCGGGGCCAGCCGTGGCGCCGGTCGTGTACGAGCAGTACGTCCATGCCGTCCTCCGGTTCCGCTTCCTCCATCACCAGGCTCGATCCGTGATGGCCGTCGCGCCATGCCGCGACGGCCCGCTTGAGCCGGCTCTCGGTCTCTCCGCCGATGCCCGCGTCGTCCGTCGCGAACAGGTAGACAAGGTCGGTGAGTTCGGACTCGGGCAGCTCGTAGACATGGTGATACATCTCGGCTGGGCGCCGGTTGCCGAAGCCGAACCCCGGGTCCGTGAAGTTCGGGCTGAACCGCTCCAGTTGGATGCGGTGGGCGCCGCCCGGGGGCTGCAGGTGGACGAGCGCGGGCAGTTGGTCGACGACCGGGGCGTAGTCCTCGGCGGTCTCGCCCGGGAAGCCGTACAGGTAGTTCCAGGTGACGGTCAGCGCGTGGTTCTCGCACTCACGGAGTGTGCGGACGTTGCGGGCGCCGCTGACGCCCTTGTCCATGAGGTCGAGGACCCGGTTGCTCAGGCTTTCGATGCCGGGCTGGATGAGCACGGCTCCGGCCCGCCCGAGGAGGGCGATCTGTTCACGATTGAGGTTGGACTTGACCTCGTAGTGCATCCGCAGGTCCCAGCCGCTCTCGGCGGCGAGAGGCAGGAAGTCCTTGAAATACGCCATGTCGATGATGTTGTCGACAGTGACGACGTCGAGGATGCGGTGCCGCCGTACGAGGTGGTCGATCTCGCTCCACAGCTGCTCGCCCGACTTGGCGCGGAACGCCATGGAGGAGCCGTTGAGCCCGCAGAAGGTGCAGTGGTGTTTCTCGCCCCACCAGCAGCCGCGTGCCCCCTCGACCACCAGCTTCGGGTAGACGTATTCGAGGACGGGGGAGGCGTCGAGGGCTGCCTGCCACTGATCGTAGTCGGGCGCGGGGATGTCGGAGGGCGCCACGGTGCGCCGGGACTCGGTGTTCGCCCGCGAGACCCGGCCGTCCGTCTGCCCTTCCCACCAGCACAGACCCGGTACGTCGGCAGGTGGCGTGTCGGCGTCCAGGTGGCGCAGGAGCGCCGGGAAGGCGTACTCGCCCTCGCCGCGCACCACGTGGTCGACGAAGGGATGGTTGCGGTGCAGGGCGTGCCCCATCGGGCCGTCGCAGTTGCTGCCGCCGAAGACCACGGTGAGCCCGGGACGGTGGCGCTTGAGCTCCCTGGCCAGCGCGAGCGAGGGTACGTTCTGCATGAACGTGGTGGTGAACCCGACGACGTCCGGTTCCTGGGCGAGCACCTCTCTCGCGCACTCGTCGATGAACTCGGCCGCGTGGACCCGCATGTCGGCGGCGGTGTCGATGCAGAGACCGCGACGTGCGGCGTACTCCTTCAGCCTGGCGACGCCCCAGTTCTCATCCTCGTACAGCACACCCGAGAAGACCCAGTCACCGAGGCCGTCGAAGATCGAATCGCTGCCGATCGTCTCGTAGTCACCGGGGCGCAGCCGCCCGCCGGACCGCTCGAGGAGGAACTCCGCCCAGCGCAGCGAGCCGTGGAACTCACGCACATCGTCGTCCGGGCGGACCTGCCGCAACAGCTGGTGCAGCAAGCCCACTTGGAGAGAGGGCAGATCGATCGGGTGCCACGGCATGGTCACCAGATGTACGCGCACACCACTCTCCCCCGTCACCGTCCCCTTGATATCCACCTCACGCTCACGTTCCCGCCCGGTCAGCGGGTCGGCGGGCGCTTCTCCATGACGGCGGGCTTGCGGTTCGTGCGCTCCTCTTCGCGGATCACTACCTTTTTGATCTCCACGACTCTCCCCTGGCCGACGACCTCGAACTCACGTGCCACATAGAGCAATTCACCTTATGGGGCATCACATGCGCCCCACAAGAACCCCGACGGCGGAGCGGCCCCGCCCGTCAGAGGCCGTGCAGCACGGGATCACCGAGAGCGACTTTGGGATATTCGGGGTCGCCCTGGTCATGGCCCTCGGTCGTGAGGGAAGCAACGCTGTTCAGGCCCGCGGTCGCCTTCACCGGCCGGTTGATCTGCGCGGTCACGCCAGGACCCCGCTCACAGGGGCTGTGAAACGGCGCCGGTGAGCTCCTGCGGGGCGGTGTTCTTGACGGTGCAGGTGGCGCCGTCGACGACCCCCATGGCGTAGCTGCCAGGGCAGAAGGCGAAGACGACGACCTTGCCGTCGGCGTCGTAGTCGCCGACGGCGTCGTAGTCCCCGACGGTCAGCGCCGCGCCGCACTGGTCGCCACCGCGACCGGTCGGATCCGGTTGATGCGGATGCGTCCACGCCCAGGCCCCGTCACGCCGCCCGGTGGAACACCTCGCCGCGCCGCGGCAGCACATGAGGGCAACAACAGTGCCAATTCCGGGGGGACGTAGATGCGGCCGGGCCCGACTCAGCACGCGACCGAACCCCCGGCCGGGGCGAGCCAACGGGGGTTCTGCATCGTGCTCTTCTGCCACACTCCGATCACGAACACTATCGATGCACCGGGACCAAGAAGCCCTCACCTGTACAAACGAGAGGGCAGGGCTCGTCGTCTCACTCACCGTTCCACGCCAACTTCCGTCCCTGTGGGGGCGGACACAGGCCCCTGGCTGTGCGCGCCGCCCACACGGGTCCGCCACATGCGGGACATGCACTCAGGACACCTGGACGGGGTGTCGGACCACCGCGTCGAAGAGGTAACCCTGGGTGTTGAGGACGGTCGTCTCCGGCTGGGTGCGGCCCGTGGTGTCGGTCGCCCGGGCCAGCAGGGTGTACGTCCCTGGAGTCTTCGGACGCCAGTCGGTGGACCAGCGGACCCAGCCCGCGCGGCTCGGGGCGTCGTACAGCCGGGCACGTCGCCAGTTCGTCCCGCCGTCGGTGCTCACGTCGACACGGCGGACGCCACCGGCACCCGACCAGGAACGGCCGGTGAGCCGATGGTCCGTGCCGGCCGGGAGGCTCGCGTTCCAGGCGAGCTCGAAGGCGCTCTTGAGGGTCTGGCGGGTGAGGGGCACGCTGCCGCCCTCGGGGTACGCGGCGCCGAACAGCCGGTAGAAGTCGGTGTTCCACGGCGAGTAGAGCGGCTGGGCGGACACCTCGATGTCGCCGACCCACTTGATCGAGGCGATGCCCACCCAGGAGGGCACAAGGACGCGCACCGGGTGACCGTGGTCGACCGGCAGCGGTTCGCCGTTCATCTCGTACGCGAGCAGTACGTCGTCCAGTGCCTTCGACAGCGGCAGCGGACGGCGGACATGACCCAGGTTCGTGCCGTCCGCGGTGACGTACTCGGCGTCCAGGCCCCGGGGCAGGACGTCCACGGCGCGGTCCGTGAGTCCGGCCCTGCGCAGTACCTCGGCCAGCCGTACGCCTTTCCAGCGCGCCGTGCCGATCGCGCCGAGCGTCCACGCGGTGCCGCTGACCGGCTGCCCCTGCTGCGTCGTGAAGAAGCTGCGGCCGTTGCCCGCGCACTCCACGAACGCGGTACGGGTGGTGGCGGGGAGCCGCTTGAGGTCGGCGAGGGTGAACTCGACGGGCTCGCGCGCGAGCCCGTCTCCCCAGAGGGTGAGGCTCCATGCCTTGGCGTCCAGGACGGGGGTGGAGGTGTGATTGCGTACGAAGAAGTGGTCGTTGGGGGTGTGGTAGCCGGTGCCGGCGAGGGACGCGAACCTGGTCTCGGCGTTCGTGCCGCGGGCCGTGAACCACTCGTCCGGGAGGGGTTTCACGATCCCGGGAACCGTCGCGGAGGGAGACACCGATGTCGCGTTGGCAGCCGTGGCGGCCGCTGCGGGTGCGCCGAAGGCCGTGGACACGGCCGTGGTGAGCCCGGCCGCGGCGAGCAGCCTGAGCATGTCGCGACGGGCCACCCCGTCGGCCCGCGCGTCTCCCGCCAGCCACTGACGGAGTCTGCGGCGGTCGTAGGCGGATTCGGAGTCGGGCGTGGGAGACGACTGGGGCATGGAGGGGCCTGCCTTTCGGGCCGTTCGGGCGGGAGGCGAAGGCGCGGGGCACGGTGAGGTGCGCCGCGCCGTGAGCGTGCGAGGGAGCGGCACTCCAGGGGGTGCCTTAACTACAAGAGGGGTTGCGGCGTCGGCAGCGGGGACGCGACGGCCAAGGCACGGACCGTGTCCGTGGTGAGGATCAGCAACAACAACCGCGCGAGGAACACGCGCAGGACCGCGGGGCGGGGCGGTGGTCACTGAGGCACATGAGCGCCAGGGTACGAGCCGGTGGCCCAACTCGTCGAGAATTCCGGGCAGTCGGTGTTCCGGAGCATCAACTGGTCGGCAGCGGACGGCGGGCGAGCGCCGACGCCCGTGTCAGAGGTCGCCCGATGCGCCGAGGCCAGTGAGCGCGCCCACCGGGTCGAGGTCGGGGGTGCCACGGGGCCACCAGTCGTCCTGGCCCGGTTCGGATTCGTAGGCGTACCAGAGGCCGCTGTGGCCGAGGCGGAGTTGGGCGTGGCCTCGCGGGTGGGTGAGGTGGTTGCGCCAGGGGCGGAAGGCGGGGAGGTCGGCGGCGAGGAGCAGCGGGCGGGCCCGGTCGAAGCGGCCCGCCGGTGGGTCCCAGGGCTCTTCGAGGACGGCGAGCCCTTCGAAACCGCCCTGCCGCCAGGCGGCGACCGCACGGGCGAGGTCGGCCCGGGTGCGTCCCGCGGCAGCGGCGAGCGAGGCGTACAGGGTGCGGGTCGCGGCGGTGAGGCCGGAACCGGGCCGGGCGGCGGCGAGGCGCACCGCGTCCTGCCAGAGCGTCAGCCCCGCGACCGGATCGCGGCCCGCGGTGAGCAGCGCGTGCGCGCGGGCGGCCGCGTCGGTGGCCAACTGGTCCAGCGCGAACGGGTCCGGGCCGCCCGGCGCGTCCGGATAGGTCGGTGGCTGCTCGGGGTGCGTGGGCGGTGGGAGCGGCGCCGGGAGGGGTGGCAGTACACGCCGCGCGAGGGCGTCGCGGGCGCGGATGCCGGGGACGGGGGCCGGTTCCTGGTCCTGGGCGGCGCGGGCGATCCGGGTCGCGTTGCGGCGGGACAGCGCGTCGAGCAGTTCGCGTTCGCCTCGGCCGCGCAGGAGGAGGAGCACGAAGGGGTCTTCGTCCAGCAGCCGTGCGGTTTGGTAGCAGAGGGCAGCCGCGTGCTTGCAGGGGTGCCCGAAGTCGGGGCAGCTGCAGTGCGGTTCGAGCTCGCCGGGGCCGGGAAGCAGGGCGACCCCGCACTCGGCGAGCGACTTGGGCATCTCCTTGTCGAGCAGCGCGGCGATGTCCCCGGGCCGCTCGGCGACCGTGTCGAGGAATCTGTCCCAGTCGGCGTCGGACAGTGTCCCCAGGGCGACCTGTACGCGATAGGGCCGCGGACGGCTCCCGTGCACGTAGGCGAGCACCAGCCCCGGTGTGACGGTGACCGCGTCCACGTGCCCGCGCCCGGCATACGCCCGCCCCCGAGCGAGCCGCGCCGCATCGAGCGCCCCCTCCTCCAACGCCCTCACCCACGCGTTTCCCCACCACGTCTCCGCGAAGCCGTCATCCCCTGACGCCCGCGCCGGAAAGGCCTCGAAGGTACGGCGCAACTCACCGTCGCGCCCAGGGGATCCCATGGAACGCGGGAGCCGGGCGGCCATGGTCGCAGGTGGCTCTGCGGGCATGGGGTGCGCGGGGCGCTGGGTCTGGGGCGCTCCGCGCCGGGGCGTGGCCTCCGGGGAGGCGACGGCTGCGGAATCCGGCTGGGCGGCGGGGTGCGAGTCCGGGGTCGCCTCGCGTGCGGGCCCGGGGTGCGCGCCCCGGACCACCACCGCCACCCCCTCGGGCGGCGCCCAAGGCGAATCCGAGGTCGGGTCGCGCGGGTCTTCAGACCGTGGCGCCCGCAAGTCCTGGATCGACTCACCCGCGGCAGCAGCTCGCGCGGAATACGCATCCCTGGACGCCTCGGGCGCGTCCCCGGCCTGCACCGAGCCCGAGCCAGGAACTGCCTCACCACCGCCTCCGCGCCGCGCCGGGCCCGCACTTGAGGCCCCGTCGAGCCAGTCGTCCGTGAGTGCAGGCCGACGTCCCACAGCCCCGGCGTCAGCGGGGGCGGAGGGGTCGGCCGCGTCGCGTGGTGCTGTGTCGGAGGGCAGGTGGAAGGCTGCGGCGAGCAGATCGCGTACGTCTTGAGGCTGGGTGGGCCGGTTCTGGCTCCGGGTGTTCCGCCGGGCCCCGGAAGCGGCGCGCGTCGGGTCGGTGGACCGGCGCCCCGCCTCAACCCCCCTGTTTCCAGGGTCCGTTCCCCGCTTGGTTCCGGCGTCCGTGCGCGCCTGCCTCGCCTCACCCCGCGCGGCGCGCAACGCCTCGCGCGCGATGTCCCCCGGGCGCGAGCCCCCTGCGGCGGGACTGCCCGTCGGGATGCCCGACGTCTCCGCCTCCGTCTCGACCGGTGTCCCGGCCGACATCTCGGCCGGTGTCCCGGTCTCGGCAGGAGACTGTGCCTGGCTGGGGTCCACGGCAGCGTCGAACACCTCAGCCGCACCGGCGCGGGCACCCTGAACCGCTCCGGTACCGGAGGCGGACCTCTCCGCGGCCGCCCGTCGCAGCGCCTCACGTGCCACGTCGCCCGGTCGCGCTCCCGGGGAGGACGCCCTCTGGGGAGGCGCGTCGGCAGCGACCTGCTCAGCCGACTGATCGGACTGATCCGAATGAGCTGACTGGGCTGAGTCGTCAGCCCCCTCGTCTCCCCTGGCCTCGCGCTCCCGCGCGGCCCGTAGCGCCCGACGGGCCACGTCAGCGGGGCGCGTCCCCGATGCAGGGCATGACTGGTCGGGGCCCGAACCCTCGGTCACCGGAGGGGTCTCCTCCACGCCGTCGTTCACGCGGACCTCCGAAGGGACACCAGGTCCGACAGCTCGCGGTCGGTCAGCTCGGTGAGGGACGCCTCGCCGGATCCGAGGATCGCGTCCGCGAGGGCCCGCTTCGCTTCGAGCATCTCGGCGATGCGGTCCTCCACGGTGCCCTCGGTGATGAGACGGTGGACCTGGACGGGCTGGGTCTGACCGATGCGGTAGGCGCGGTCGGTGGCCTGTTCCTCGACGGCCGGGTTCCACCAACGGTCGAAGTGGACGACGTGGCCCGCCCGGGTGAGGTTCAGGCCGGTACCGGCGGCCTTGAGGGAGAGCACCAGGACCGGGGTCGAACCGCTCTGGAAACGGTCCACCATGTGCTCGCGCTCGGGGATCGCGGTTCCGCCGTGGAGGAGCTCCACGGGGACCGCGCGCGCGGCGAGGTGTGCGGTGATGAGACGAGCCATGCCGACGTACTGCGTGAAGACGAGTGCCGAGCCGTCCTCGGCGAGCAGCGTGTCCAACAGCTCGTCGAGCAGGGCGAGTTTGCCGGACCGGGCGGAGGGTCCGTGGCCGGCCGCCCGAGCGTCCTCCTTCAGGTAGAGCGCCGGGTGGTTGCAGATCTGCTTGAGGGAGGTGAGGAGTTTCAGGACCAGGCCTCGTCGGGCGATGCCGTCGGCGGTCTCGATGGCGAGCAGGGACTCGCGGACCACCGCCTCGTACAGGGAGGCCTGTTCGCGGGTCAGCGGGACCGGGTGGTCCGTCTCCGTCTTGGGCGGGAGTTCGGGGACGATTCCGGGGTCCGACTTCTTGCGGCGGAGCAGGAACGGGCGGATCAGCCGGGCCAGGCGGTGCACCGCCTCCTCGTCCTCGCCGTTCTCCACGGCGCGCGCGTGCCGGGCGCGGAAGGACTTGAGGGGGCCGAGCAGACCGGGGGTGGTCCAGTCGAGCAGGGCCCAGAGTTCGGAGAGGTTGTTCTCCACGGGGGTGCCGGTCAGCGCCACGCGCGCGGGGGCCGGGATCGTCCGGAGCGCCTTCGCCGTCGCCGAGTAAGGGTTCTTGACGTGCTGTGCCTCGTCGGCGACGACCATGCCCCAGGTCTGCTGGGCGAGGTGCGCCGCGGCCGACCGCATCGTGCCGTAGGTGGTGAGGACGAAGCCGCCGTCGAGGTCTTCCAGGGTGCGGTCGGGTCCGTGGAAGCGGCGGACGGGGACACCGGGCGCAAAACGGGTGATCTCCCGCTGCCAGTTGCCCAGCAGCGAGGCCGGGCAGACGACCAGGGTCGGCTCGGGGCGGGCCCGGCGCAGGTGCAGTGCGATGAGGGTGACGGTCTTTCCGAGCCCCATGTCGTCGGCAAGGCAGCCGCCGAGACCGAGGGAGGTCATGAGGTCCAGCCAGGCGAGCCCGCGGAGTTGGTAGTCCCGGAGCTTGGCCTGGAGACCGGGTGGTGGCTCGACGGGGGTCACGCCCGCCGTCAGCCGGTCGCGCAGCGCGGCCAGTGCACCGACCGGCACCGCCTCGACGGTCTCGCCGTCGACGTCGGCGCTGCCGCTGAGCGCGACGGAGAGCGCGTCGACCGGGTCGAGCAGGCCCAGTTCGCGTTTGCGGGCCTTGCGGACGAGGGCCGGGTCGACGAGCACCCACTGGTCACGCAGCCGTACGACGGGACGGTGGGCCTCGGCCAGGGTGTCCATCTCGGCCTCGGTGAGCGGGTCACCGCCGAGCGCCAACTGCCAGCGGAACTGGAGCAGTTCCTCGCTCTCGAAGAACCCGGTGCCGTCCGTGGCCGACCCGGGCGCCGGGCGCACCACCGCCGCCGCGCTCAGGTCGTGGGCGAGGTCCCGGGGCCAGTGCACGGCAACTCCGGCCGCACCGAGCCGGTTCGCCGCGATGCCGAGCAGGTCGGACAACTCCTCTTCGGAGAGCGCGAGTACGTCGGGCACGTCCTGCTCGGACAGCCGATCCAGGGGCGGCCAGACACGGGCCGCGCGACGGACGGCCAGGGCGGCGTCCACGCGCGCGCGGGGACCGAACGTCGCGTCGGCGTCGCCCGACCACAGCGCGGCGGCGTCGACGACAAGGGTGGGGTCGGCGAGGCTGTGCACCTGCACGACGGCCGCACCCGCGCGGCGCGCTCCCTCGCCGTCGTCGAAGAGCTGGTAAGCCGACAGGTCCAGGCGGAGCGAGATCCGCACGCCCGCGTCCATGCCCGCGGCGACCTCCGCGGCCCAGTCATGGGCGCGGGGCAGCCGCTGCGGCGCGATCGCGGCGAAGGGTTTGCCTGAGGTGAACCGCGCGGCCGGGGTGCGCGGCAGTGTGTCGGCGACAGCGTCCAGGAAGGACCGCATCAGCGCTTCCGGTTCCGGCAGCCGGAGCGGGCCCTTGCCGGGGAGGGGGACGGCGTGTCCTTCGTACGGCAGGGCCGCGGCGACCGCCCTCAGGTGCGCGATGTCGTCCGGGTCCAGTGGGCCCGCGCGCCAGGCGTCGAAGCCGTCTGCGGTCAGGCCCGGCAGCAGCCTCCCGCGTGCGACGAGCCGCAGCGCGTGCAGCGCGGCCGCGCCCCAGCAGGCCGTGGCGGGATGCGCGGCGGGGTCGCGACGCGCCCCGGCCAGCAGCGGCAGGGCCTCGTCGATCGGCAGGCACACGGCGGGGACGGTGCCTCTGCGGACTCCGGAACCATGCCGCCGTACCACCGTCAGCTCGGTCGGCTCCGCGGACGGTCCCCGCTCAACACGCTCACCGAAGGACGGGCCTCGCTCGACGCTCTCGCCGGAAGACGGTCCCCGTTCGTCGGCGGGTCCCTCGGGCGGCTGCGGCTCGGCGTCCGGATCCCAGAAGGCGATCCGCCCCTCACGCGGCAGCGGCGCGGGCAGGAAGACCGCGGCGAGGCGCACCGGGACCACCCTCTCGGCCACCGCATCCATCCTGTCCCCCATACGCCCGGTCACCTCCAGCCCGTCAGTCCGATCAGTTGTCTTCGACTGTACGGGCGGGCTCTGACAATCGGCCTCGGCGGCGACGCCGGCAGGCAGCGGCACCGGTCAGGGAGTGGTGCGCGAGACCAGGTACACCATGGGGCGCTCGGGGTTGGACAGGTTCACGACGATGTCCTGGGTGGGTGCCGGGTCCTTCTGCGTGTGGACGAGGCCCGACCACGGGCCGGCGCCGGTGAACTTCCAGCCGACGACCTCCTGGTCGTGGGCGCTGATGGTGAAGTCGTCCTTCTGCAGGGCGGCGCGGCTGGTGCCGACGTAGCCCAGGAACCTGTCCAGGCCCGCGCTGTCGGTGCCGAACTGGACGTACAGGCGGCTCGTCTTCCAGTTGTTCGTCTCGTAGTAGGCGATGTCGGTCGCGCCCCCCGGGATGGTCACCTGGTAGACGCGGCGCTGGACGCGCGACGGCCAGCCCGCGGTGAGGCCGGTCGCCGAGTACTTGTCCTCCTTCTCCTTACCGGCGTCGCGGCTCTGGTTGGCGGAGATCACCAGATAGCCGGCCGGGACGCCGATGAGCAGCCCGATGATCAGCAGGGTGATGGCGCGGCGGCGGAACTTGCGGCGCGGGTTCTCGGGCGGCCGTTCGGGCTCGTCCGGCGGGGACGCCTGGCGCGGCAGCGAGGCCGTCACAGCGACTCCTGGGACGTACGGCGGGACTCCACAAAGCGCTCGTACCGCTCGTAGCGCTCCACTCGGCGGCGGTTGGCGCGGCGGAAGCGGCGGGCGACGAGCCGGGCGAGGTCGGCGGCGCCGACCATGCCGGCCTCGGGACCGAGCTGGGCGCGGGCGATGCGGGCCTCGGGGCGGTAGCCGCGGCCGGTGAGGTGCCTGCGGAACGCGTCGCGCGCGGGGACGATCAGCAGGTCGTCGGCCGCGCTGACACCGCCGCCGATCACGAAGCAGGAGGGGTCCAGGGCTGCCGCCAGGTTGGCGATGCCGACGCCCAGCCACTGTCCGATGTCCTGGAGCAGCTCGACACACATGGCGTCGCCCTCGCGGGCCAGTTCGGTGATCAGCGGCCCGGTGATGTCGGGGATGCTGCCCTTGACCCGCTCGATGAGGCCGTACGCCACCGGGGAGTCGGCGGCGGCGAGTTCGCGGGCCTCGCGGACCAGCGCGTTGCCGGAGCTGTACTGCTCCCAGCAGCCGCGGTTGCCGCACGGGCAGCGATGGCCGCCGGGCACGACCTGCATATGGCCGAACTCGCCCGCCACGCCGAACTTGCCGCGCTTGACCTGGCCGTCCTCCAGTATCGAGCCGCCGATGCCGGTGCCCAGCGTGATCATGACGAGGTGGTCCTCGCCGCGGCCCGCACCGAAGCGCCACTCGGCCCAGGCGGCGGCGTTGGCGTCGTTGTCGACCAGGACGGGGACGGCGAGGCGGCTGGAGATGCGGTCCCGAAGGGGCTCGTTGCGCCACGACAGATGCGGGGCGAACAGGATGCGGTTGCGGTCGGCGTCGACCCAGCCGGCCGCGCCGATGCCGACCGCGTGGACGTCGTGCCGGTCGGAGAGGTCCAGGACCAGTTCGACGATGGTGTCCTCGACGACCCTGGGGCTCTTGGACTTGTCCGGCGTCTCGGCGCGGATCTTCTCCAGGATGTTGCCGTCGGCGTCGACGACACCCGCCATCACCTTCGTGCCGCCGATGTCGATACCGACGGTGGGGACGCGCGGGGCAGTCAGGTGGGAACGGCGCTCGCGTGTGCCCACGGTCCGCAGGACGGTGGCCCGCGCGGAGCCGCGGTGTGCGAGGTCGCGGTAGGTGCTCATCGCGCCGATTGTGCCCTACGCACGCGCTGGCCTGCACGGTGGGAGACCGGCGGTGCGCCGGGCCGATCCGTAATACGCAGGGGCTTGGGGAATCCGCAGGGGCTTCGGGCCGGTGCGGACACCGCGGGCTCGCTGTGGCTGGTCGCGCCCCGCGGCGGGGCCGCACATGTCACAGCCCCGCGCCCCTACGGGGCGCCCTCCTCACGTCGCCCGTTCCAGCTCGTGACGCAGGTCGTCCAGCTCACTCCCGCCCGCCATCTGGCGGGTCAGCTCGTCCAGGGTGATCTCGTCGCGCAGATGGCTGCCGGACATCGTGCCCCTCTTCAACAGCACGAAGCGGTCGCCCACCAGGTATGCGTGATGCGGGTTGTGGGTGATCAAGACAACGCCCAACCCGGCATCCCGTGCTGCGGCCACATATTTGAGGACCACACCGGACTGCTTGACGCCGAGGGCGGCGGTGGGCTCGTCGAGGACGAGGACCTTGGCGCCGAAGTGGACGGCGCGGGCGATCGCCACGCACTGGCGTTCACCGCCGGAGAGGGTGCCGATGGGCTGGTCGACGTCGCGGAGGTCGATACCCATACGCAGGAGTTCCGCGTGGGTGGTCCGGCGCATGAACTCGATGTCCATGCGCTTGAAGGGGGCGACGCCCTTGGACGGCTCGGAGCCGAGGAAGAAGTTCCGCCAGACCGGCATCAGGGGGACGACGGCGAGGTCCTGGTAGACCGTGGCGATACCGCGGTCCAGGGCATCGCGCGGGGACAACAGGCGGGTCTCCTCGCCCTCGATGCGCAGGGTGCCCGCGTCGTGCTGGTGCAGACCCGCGATGATCTTGATGAGGGTCGACTTGCCCGCGCCGTTGTCGCCGAGGACGCAGGAGATCTCGCCTGCGTGGACTTCCAGTGAGACGCCTTCGAGGGCGCGGATGTTGCCGTAGTACTTACTGACGTCGTCGAGCTCGACGAGTGCCGCACCTTCCGGGGCGGCCGCGTCCTTCGTCATCTTCGCGTCCGTCGTCATTTCGTCGCCTCCGCGCGCTTGCGGACCCAGTGGTTGAGCAGGGTCGCCAGGAGCAACATCACTCCCAGGAAGAACTTGAACCAGTCCGGGTTCCACTCGGCGAACACGATGCCCTTGCTGACCATGCCGAAGATCAGGGCACCGACCGCCGCGCCGACCGCGGAGCCGTAGCCGCCGGTGATCAGACAGCCGCCGATGACGGCCGCGATGATGTACGTCAGTTCGTTGCCGACGCCCTCGCCGGACTGCACTACGTCGAACGAGAACAGCAGGTGCTGGCCGGAGATCCAGGCGCCGAAGGCGACGCCCATGTAGAGGCCGATTTTTGTTTTGTCGACCGGTACGCCGACCGCGCGGGCCGCTTCCTCGCCACCGCCGACGGCGAAGATCCAGTTGCCGATGCGGGTGCGCAGCAGGATCCAGGTGGCGACGACGATCAGGCCCAGCCACCACAGGATGGTGATCTTGAAGTCGACGTCGCCGATGGTGAGCGTCGAGGCGAAGACGTCCCTGGCGGAGGAGAAACCCTGCATGTCGGAGATCGACTTGGTCGAGACCGTGCCGCTGATCAGCTTGGTGAAGCCGAGGTTCATGCCGGTCAGCATCAGGAAGGTGCCGAGCGTGATGATGAAGCTGGGCGGGTCGGTGCGGGTCAGCATGACGCCGTTGAAGACGCCGATCGCCAGTGTGACGACCAGCGAGACCAGGACGCCGACCCAGACGTTGGCGGTCATCTGGTAGCTGAACATCGAGGAGATCAGCGCGGAGGACGTCACCATGACGCCGGCGGACAGGTCGAACTCGCCGCCGATCATCAGCAGCGCGACGGGTACGGCCATGATGCCGATGGTCGAGGAGGCGTACAGGACCGTGCTGAGGCTGGCGGCCCGTACGAAGCTGTCCGCGAAGATCGCGAAGAAGAGGAAGACCGCGATCGCGCCGACCACCGAGCCGAGTTCCGGCCGGCCCAGGAGCTTGCGCAGCGGCGAGGTCTTGAGGAGGCGCTCATCGGACTTGGCACCGGGCGAAGGCGCAGGTGCTGTGGCGGTCACCGGGTGCCCCGCTCGGTGTACTTCTCCAGTGCGGCGGCCATGTCCTTGGTGATGATCTGCGGTCCGGTGAGGACCGGCTCGCCGCCACCGAGCACGTCGGCGTTGTACCTGTAGAGCCAGAGCAGGTCCACGGCCTCGTACCCCTGGAGGTAGGGCTGCTGGTCGACGGCGAAGCCGAGCGTGCCGTCCTTGAGCTCCATCGCGACCTTCGCGTTCAGGTCGAAGGTGTCGATCTCGGCCTTGCTGCCCGCGTCCGCCTTGGCCTTGACCGCGGTGTCCGCGTACGGGGCGCCGAGCGTGACGACCGTGTCGATGGAACTGTCGGCCTGGAGCTTGGCGCCGATGGAGGACTGCACGTCGGGCATGCTCGTGCCCGTGACGTAGAGGTTCTCCACGGTGCCGTCGAAGGTCTTCTTGATGCCCGCGCAGCGCTGCTCGTGGCCGACGTTGCCCTGCTCGTGCAGGATGCACAGGGCCTTTTTCCTGCCCCGCTTGTTCAGCTCGTCGCCCACGGCCTCACCGGCGATCGTCTCGTCCTGGCCGATGTGCGTGAGCGCGCCGAACGCCTTGGACTCCTCGGAACCCGAGTTCACGGTGATCACCGGGATGCCGGCCTTCTCGGCGCGGGCGACCGCCGCCTTCATGGCGTCGGGCTTGGCGAGCGTGACGATGATGCCGTCGACCTGCTTGTCGACCGCGGCGTCCACGAGCTGCGCCTGCTGTTGTGCCTCGTCGTCGTGCGAGTACAGGAAGTTGATGTTGTCCTTGATCGCGGCCTGCTTCGCGCCGCTCTGGACGATGTCCCAGAAGGTGTCGCCATCGCCCGAGTGGGTGATCATCGCGAAGGTCCACTCGGGAGTGTTCACCGCGGCCCGGCCCTGGGCTGCCGCCGCCTGCCGGGCGTCCTCGGCCCGCTTCCCGCCGGTGGCGCTGCATCCCGCGAGGGACATCCCCAGCGCCCCTGCGAGCGCGATGCTTACCCAGGTCCGAGTCCGTGCCACGAGGCCGTGCCCTTCTTGCCGTGCTGCTTGGTCCGCGGGGCCCCGCGGACCGGCCCGGAGGGCCGTCCCATGGATCCCGGGGGCCGGCATCTCACCGGCCCAAACGCCCAAGTATCAGTCACGGGGATCATGCACCCCACCAGCGGGTCCCGCGCGCGGCGTACTTCTGCCGCTGCCGTACGCCCTTCTCGGTGACGATCTTCAGGCAGGGACTGTCGGCGGAGCCGCCGCGCGTCAGGGCCGTACGAGGAGCTGGAACTCGAAGGAGTAGCGGGAGGCCCGGTAGGTGTGGGACCCGAACTCGACCGTGCGGCCGGTGTCGTCGAAGGTGGTGCGCTGCATGGTGAGCAGGGGTGCTCCGGTGGGCTCGCCGAGCCGCTCGGCCTCCTCCGCGGTGGCCGCGCGGGCGCCGATGGACTGGCGGGCGCTGTGCAGGGTGATACCCGTGGCACGCATCAGCCGGTACAGGCCGGTGGCCTCCAGCTGGGCGGAGTCGAACTTCAGCAGCCCCGGTGGCAGGTGGTTGCAGAGGTACGCCATCGGCTCCCCGTGGGCGAGCCGTAGCCGCTCGACGCGGTGTACGTCGCTGCCCTCGGCCACCGACAGAGCGGCCGCGACCTCGGCGGACGCCGGCTCGACGGTGTTGACGAGCACCCGGGTCGCGGGCCGCTGCCCGGCCGCCTCCAGGTCGTCGTACAGGCTGCTGAGCTCCAGCGGGCGCTTGACCTGGCTGTGCACGACCTGGGTGCCGACGCCCCGGCGCCGCACGAGCAGGCCCTTGTCGACGAGGGACTGGATGGCCTGGCGGACGGTGGGCCGGGACAGCCCGAGCCGTCCGGCGAGCTCGATCTCATTACCCAGGAGGGAGCCCGGGGTCAGCGTTCCGTGCTCGATCGCGGCCTCCAACTGCTGGGACAGCTGGAAGTAGAGCGGGACCGGGCTGCTGCGGTCGACGCTGAGCTGGAGCGACACGGTCGGGTCCACATCTGGTTTGGGCACGGCCCCGAGCGTAGCTCCGGGAGATGTTGACGGGAAGTTGTGAAGTTCGATTGTCCGGACAAACCATTGACAGGGTGCCGGGTCCACCCTCACTTTGTAGCCATGCGCATCGGACTCATCGGAGCGGGTCGTATCGGGACATTCCACGCGACCACTCTGAGCCGCCACCGCGAGGTCGGCGGCTCTCTCATCGTCACGGACGCGGACACCGCACGGGCTCAGGAGCTCGCGGACCGCCTCGGTGCCACGGCAGCGCCCAGCGTGGACGAGATCTTCACCTGGGGCGTGGACGCCGTGGTCATCACCGCGGCGACCTCCGCCCACGCCGAACTGATCGGCCGCGCGGCGCGGTCCGGACTCCCGGTCTTCTGCGAGAAGCCCATCGCTCTCGACCTGCCCGGCACACTCGCCGCCCTCGCCGAGGTCGACGCGGCCGGAACCGTGCTCCAGCTCGGCTTCCAGCGCCGCTTCGACGCGGGCTACACGGCCGCGCGCGAGGCGGTGCGCTCCGGACGGCTGGGGCGACTGCACACGGTCCGGGCGATGACGTCCGACCAGTCACCGCCCCCGGCCGGCTACCTCCCGCTCTCGGGCGGCCTCTACCGGGACTGCCTGATCCACGACTTCGACATGCTGCGCTGGGTCACGGGCCGAGAGGTCGTCGAGGTGTACGCGACCGGGTCGGACGCCGGACCCGCGATGTTCCGCGACGCGCGGGACATCGACACAGCCGCCGCCGTCCTCACCCTCGACGACGGCACCCTCGCCACGGCGACGGCGACCCGCCTGAACGGCGCGGGCTACGACGTCCGCATGGAGCTCGCCGGCGAGCTGGACCAGATCGCCGTCGGCCTCGACGACCGTACGCCGATCGCGTCCACGGAGCCTGCCGGGCCGCCGGCCGCCGACAAGCCGTGGACGGGTTTCCTGGAGCGCTTCGCCCCCGCGTACGAGGCCGAGCTCGCCGCCTTCGTCGACCTCGTGCGCGGCGAACGCACCAACCCGTGCGACGGCCGCGAGGCCCTGCACGCCCTGCGCATCGCGGAGGCGTGCGAACTGTCACGACACGAGCGGCGCATGGTCCGACTGGCGGAGATTCCCGGCGGCCGGGACTGACCGCGGACACTTCGGGCGTACGGAACTGACGGCCGGGCGCGAGGCTTCAGGGCCGGGCTCCTTCGCTCGGCACCCCGGCCCCGGCTCTCGGGATCGAAACCCCGCAGGCTGCTCACTCACCACCGCACGGGCAGGCTGCGCACGCCCCGCATCAGCATGCCGGGCAGCCAGTCGCCGGGCGGGCCGTCGAGGGCGAGGTCCGGGCAGCGGTCCAGCAGGGAGCGAAGGGCGACGCGGGCTTCAAGGCGGGCGAGGGGCGCGCCCAGGCAGTAGCGGAGGCCGTGCCCGAAGGCGAGGTGACCGCGGGCATCACGCCGGATGTCGAAGCGGTCGCGCGCCGGATACCGCACCCCGTCGCGGTCGGCGGCGGTGAGGCCGATCATCACCGCGTCGCCCGCATCGATGGCCCTGCCACCGATGTCGAGGGGTTCGGCGGCGTACCGGAACGTCGCGTTCTCCACCGGACCCTCATAGCGGAGCGTCTCCTCCACGGCGCCGCCCAGAAGCGTCCTGTCGGCGCGCAGGTCGGCGAGTTGGACGGGGTGGGTGAGCAGCGCGTGGAAGCCGCTCGATATGAGGTTGACGGTCGTCTCGTGTCCGGCGATGAGCAACACGAAGGCCATGCCGCGCAGTTCCTGGGGCGAGAGCCGGTCGCCGTCCTCCGCGGTCGTGCGGATGAGACTGCTGAGCAGGTCGTCGGCCGGAGCGGAACATCTCTTGTCCTCGATCAAGTCGGTCAGATACGCGGCGAGTTGGACGAAGGCGTCGTGCTCGCGCGCCGTACTGCTGGGCGCGACGGCCTCGTTCGACAGCGTGCGGAACGCGTCCCGGTCGATCTCGGGCACGCCGAGCAGCTCACAGATGACGGTGAGCGGCAGCGGATACGCGAGCGACTCCACGAGGCCGGCGCGCCCGAGCGGCAGCATCGCGTCGAGCAGCTCGTCGGTGATCTCCTGGACGCGCGGCCGCAGTGTCTCCACGCGGCGCATGGTGAACTCGCGCGCGATGAGCGCCCGCAGTCGCGTGTGCTGCGGCGGGTCCGCGACCAGCAGATACTTGCCGATCAGCTCCTCGTCGAGGAACCTGACCCCGATCTTCTCCCCGTCCTTGGCCAGCCGCGGATCGGCGAGCGCCGCCCGCGCCTCCTCGTATCCGACGACGAGCCAGGTCTCGTGGTGGGCATCGGGGGCCGGTAACCGCACCCGGTGCACCGGCCCGAGCGCGCGCAACTCGGCATACACGGGATGCGGATCCTCCCTGAACCGCGCCCCGTACACAGCCGGGATCACCGACCAAAGTCGTACCTCTTCAGACTTTGGTACCGACCCGCACGCCGCGGTCTGCACCTAGGTCGGGCATGCCTCGCCCCGCGGCCGATGAATGGGGAGGTCCGCGGGGCGAGGATTTTCTTCATGAAGCAGTTTCTGGAGATTCTCGGCTTCCTCGCCCTGGTCCAGGGCGCTCTGGGCCTGTTGCACACGATCACCGGCTGGCCGCAGGGGTGGGGCCTCGTGCAGCGGTTCGGTGTTTTCGACGGCTACGAGATCTACGTGAGCGTAGCCCTGCTCGTACTGTCATTCGCGCTGTTCGCCGCGGCCGAGAGCCGAAAGCCCGGCTGAACACGGACCGGACTCCGGACGCACGACGGACCCGATCACCCTCGGTTCAGCAGCCGTAGTTGATCAGCCTGAACGTGACGTAGTGGTCCGCGGTGTAGTAGTCCTCGTTGGTCTTGTTGCCGGTGACGATGCGCCGGGCGCCACGCGTCGAGTCGCCGGGCGTGACGACCGTGTACTCGTGGTAGTAGCCGGTGGACTGCGCGGGCAGGACGCCTTCCCGGTTCTGGAAGACGATTCCGTCCTGGGAGTACGGGAAGGGTCCTCCCGAGTCGATCAGGCGGAGCGTGGTGTACGCCTGCGACGGCAGCGCGCCGTAGCAGACGCTGCCCACGGCGGTCGCCGCCGCGTTGGCCGGTACCGCGGCGGTGCCGCCGATGAGCAGGGCGGACATGAGGGCGACCACGGCGCCCGTGCGAGTGGTGCGTGGGGGGAATCTCATGGACCTAGGATGACGCGCGTAGACCATGGCATGTCAAGAACACGTCAAGCGTTTTCTTCCGCCAAGTCCGATGAATTTTCCGGGAGTTAACCCGCCGCCCGACGTCCCCACGGTTCTCCCGACCTCCGTCGAGAGGGTGGAGACGTCGGCGGCCCGCGCCTGGATCGATCACTGTCCCGGGGCAGTTGACCTGCGGCTAGGCGTTTTCCGGGAGTTCGAAGGAGCCGTATTCCGGGCGGCCCGCGAAGTCGTACGACTGGATGGAGACGCCCGTCGAGGTGACGCGTCCGCCGGTGCGCCGGAAGGCGGTCGGCACGGAGCCCTCCGGGAAGAGGCGAAGGCCGGCGCCCAGCACGACCGGGAAGGTCAGCAGGTGGACGGTGTCGACGAGGTCAAGGGCCAGCAGGGACTGCAGGAGGGCGCCGCTGCCATGCACCTGGATCTCACCTTCGGTGCGCTCCTTCAGGGCGGCGACCTCCTTGGCGAGGTCTCCGCCGATCACGGTCGTGCCGGTCCAGGCGGGGTCGGTCAGGGTCGACGAGGCGACGTATTTCGGCAGGGCGTTGAGCTTCGAGGCGACGGGGTCGGCCGGGTCGGTCACCTTCGGCCAGTACCCGGCGAAGATGTCGTACGTACGACGGCCGAGGAGGAACGCGTCGACGCCGCCGAAGACCTCGGTGACGAACCGGCCGAAGTCCTCGTCGCTGAACGGGACGGTCCAGCCGCCCTGCTCGAAACCGCCCCTGGGGTCCTCCTGGGGGCCGCCCGGCCCCTGGTAGACGCCGTCGAGGCTGACGAAGATCTGGGAGACGAGCTTGCCCATGACGGGTGCCTGCGCTTTCGGGTGGGGTCTGTTGTCATCAGTTCAGACCCCACCCGCACCCGAAACTCATCGCTTCGTCCGGCGTTCGTCGAGAACAATCCGCCCGTCGGTCCCTGCCTGTCGCCGACGATCTCCTCCTGAAGGGTTACAAAAGGGAAACGCGGGAGGCGGAGCGAAGCGTTCCGGCCATCCGCGGGGCCTGCTGCCGCAGCTAGCTCATCGTCCGTTTACCGCCAGCATCCGGGCAGCGCGGCCGGTGGAATGGACTCATGACTTCACGGGAGAACATGAGCGGCGCGGCGGCCCTGGTGACCGGCGGCAGCCGGGGGATCGGGGCCGCCACAGCCCTGCGGCTTGCCCAGGAGGGCGCCGATGTGGCCATCACCTATGTGCGGGACAAGGACGCCGCCGAGGACGTCGTACGGCGGATCGAGGCGCTCGGCAGACGTGGGCTGGCCCTGCGGGCGGACTCCGCGGAAGCGGCGGAGGCCGTCGAGTCGGTACGGAGGGCGGCCGAGGCGTTCGGACGGCTCGACGTGCTGGTCAACAACGTGGGCGTCGGGCTGCTCGGTCCACTGGACTCGCTGTCCCTCGCCGACATCGACCGGGTCCTCTCCGTCAACGTACGCGGGGTCTTCCTGGCCTCCCAGACGGCGGCGCTCCACCTCGGCCGTGGCGGGCGGATCATCACGATCGGTACGTGTATGACGCAACGTGTGCCCGGGCCGGGCGGCACGCTCTACGCGACGAGCAAGTCGGCCCTGGTCGGGCTCACGAAGGCGCTTGCCCGTGAGCTGGGCGAGCGGGGGATCACGGCCAATATCGTCCACCCCGGGCCCGTGGACACGGACATGAACCCGGCTGGTGGGCCGTACGGGCCTGGACAGGCGGCGATGACCGCGCTGGGGCGGTTCGGTTCGGCTGACGAGGTGGCGTCGATGGTCGCGTATCTCGCCGGGGGCGAGGCGGGATATGTCACGGGGGCGGAGTTCTCGGTGGACGGGGGGCATGCGGCGTAGGGGCGGGTTTTCTTCGCTCCCTTCGCCCCTACCCGTCCCGTAGCTGGGGGCTACCGCCCCCAGACCCCCGCTTCGGCCTGAGCCGCCTCGTCCTCAAACGCCGGACGGGCTGAAAGATCTCCTCAGCCGCCCAGTTCCTGATGGCGGGCCGTCAGTCGCGCCGTCCCCTCCTCCGTCAGCGAGCCGAACAGGCGCAGTCGTGAGATCCCGCCGTCGGGGAAGATGTCCACGCGCGCGTGGGTGCCCGCGGCGGGGGTGTCGAGGACGAAGCGGTGGTTGGTGTCGGGCTGGAGACGGGTACGGGGCAGGATCTCCGTCCAGTCACCGTCTCCCCCGCCGCCGTCGCCGTCCTTCACCGACACCGAGGCCCAGCCCGCGCTGTTGCCCTTCAGATACGCCGTGTCGATCTCGATCGCGCGGATCTCCGACCGGGCGACCAGCTGGTAGCGGATCCAGTCGTGGCCCTGGTCGCGGCGGCGACGGGTCTCCCAGCCGTCGTCCATCTTGCGGGAGCGGCCGGGCTGGATGGTGTTCGAGGCGGGGGAGTAGAAGAGGTTCGAGGCGTCCTCGGCGCGGCCGCCGTTCTCCAGGGCGACGACATCGAAGGTACCGAGCGCGGCGAGCCACTCGGGGTCCGGTACGACCTCGCCGTGGACGCGCAGGCGCGCGATGCCACCGTCGGGGTGCTGGTTGACGCGCAGGTGGGTGAAGCGCTGCTCCACCGACACCGCGAAGCCGTTGGCCGCGTGGCCGCCGACCGCCGTGCGCGGGACGAGCGTCGTCCACTTCACGTCGTCCGCCAACAACTCCTGCGGCGAGGGAGAGCCAGGAACGGAGGCGCCCTCGACCGACACCGCCTGCGGGTAGTTCCCGCGGAAGTGCGCCGTGTCGACGACGATGCCCCGTACGACGCCGGGCGCGCCCAGGCGCACGAGGGCCCAGTCGTGGTCCTCGGCTGTGGGCCACGGGTGCTCGGCCGAGGCACCGCGCCGGCGGCGGGTCTCCCAGCCGTCCATGATCTTGCCCTTGTGGCCGAAGTGCTCCGGGTCGAACTCGGCGTCCCCGGGCACGAGAAGGTTCTCGCGTTCGGCGAAGAACTCGTCGTTCGCGGCGACGACCCCGGCGCCGAGTTGCCGGTCGGCGAGGTTGGTGTACCGGGTGAAGGGGAAGTCGGCGGTGCGGTAGTCCGCGTACGGGTCGCCGCCTCCATAGGGGTTCGCGTCGCCGGTGAACCGGTCCGGAGAGGATTGCTGCTGCGCCGTCACGATGATCAGGTCTGCCTTTCGAAGGTCGGCCGCTGCGGGTGCGGGTGGTGCAACTAGGGTCGGCGACTCAGCAGGATCCCCGTCGGCTCGCCGAACTCCCCTGCGGACACGATGCGTTCGCCCCGCAGCCAGGTGGACTTGACGACCCCGCTGAGGGTCTTGCCGGCGTACGCCGTGACGCGGTTGCGGTGCTGGAGCGCGGCCGGGTCGACGGTGAAGGACTCGTCCGGTGCGAGGACCGCGAAGTCGGCGTCGTGGCCCGCCTCGATGGCGCCCTTGCGGTCACCGAGGCCGACGAGTTCCGCCGTGCGCGCGGACATCCAGCGCACCACGTCCTCCAGGCGGTACCCGCGCGCTCGGGCCTCCGTCCAGACCGCGGACAGGCTCAGCTGGAGCCCGGAGATGCCGCCCCAGGCGGTCGCGAAGTCGTCGGTCTTCAGGTCGGCCGTAGAGGGCGAGTGGTCGGTGACCACGCAGTCGATGGTGCCGTCGGCCAGGGCCTGCCACAGCAGGTCCTGGTTGGCGGCCTCACGGATGGGCGGGCAGCACTTGAACTCGCTGGCGCCGTCCGGGACTTCCTCCGCGGTGAGCGTGAGGTAGTGGGGACACGTCTCGACCGTGAGCCGTACGCCCTCCGCCTTCGCTGCGGCGATCAGCGGCAGCGCGTCGCTCGACGACAGGTGCAGCACGTGCACGCGCGCGTTGAGGCGCTTCGCCTGGGCGATGAGGTTCTCGATGGCGGTGTCCTCGGCGTCACGCGGGCGCGAGGCGAGGAAGTCGGTGTACCTCCCGCCGCCCTTCTGCGGGGCGGCGGCGAGGTGGTGCGGGTCCTCGGCGTGCACGATCAGGAGGCCGCCGAAGCCGGCGATCTCGGCCAGTGACCGGGCGAGTTGCTCCTGGTCGAGCTCCGGGAACTCCTCCACGCCCGACGGCGACAGGAACGCCTTGAAACCGAAGACGCCCGCGTCGTGCAACGGGCGCAGGTCCTTGACGTTGTCGGGCAGCGCGCCGCCCCAGAAACCGACGTCGATGTGCGCCTTGGAGCGGGCGACGTCCTTCTTCGTACGGAGGTTGTCGACCGTCGTCGTCGGCGGGAGGGAGTTGAGTGGCATGTCGATCAGGGTGGTGATGCCGCCGGCGGCCGCCGCACGCGTGGCCGTCCAGAAGCCCTCCCACTCCGTACGCCCCGGATCGTTGACGTGCACGTGGGTGTCGACGAGGCCGGGCAGCAGGACGTCGTCGCCGAAGTCCTCGATGCGGGCACCGGCCGGCACCTCCGCGTCATGCGCGAGTACGGCCGTGATCTTTCCCCCGGCGACCGCGACCGAGGCGGCGCGCGTACCTTCGGGAGTGATGACGCGCGTCGAGCGCAGCACCAGTTCGACGTCGGACACCCGGACCCCTCTCTCTGCCCTGTTGACTCCCGACGCGGCTGTTTACTTCCGCGTAACGAAATTCAACGTTCTGTTGAAGGAGTCTTCACTTCGACCCACGCGCCGTCAAGGGGACACTTCTCCACTCTGCTCCCCACTTGCCCACTCTGGACGTTTCCACAAAGTGGAATTACAATTCCGCCCAGCAGAACGTAGGTATGCACTAGAGGGGAGCCGGCCGGCTCCCCCGATAGGCTGCACCACTGCCCGCCTGTCGCCCGCCAGCGCCCCCTTCGAGGCCCTGCGGGCCGCTCCTCCTGATTCTGAGCCGTGAAAGGACCGCGCCCGTGCCGTCGTCCAGCGCCAGCACCACCGACGCCGCCAAGTCATCCTCGCCGAGCGGTGGTGTCCAGTCTCTCGAGCGCGCCTTCGATCTGCTCGAACGGATGGCGGACGCCGGGGGCGAGGTCGGCCTGAGTGAGCTCGCCGTGAGCAGCGGTCTGCCGCTGCCCACCATCCACCGCCTGATGCGCACACTGGTGTCCTGCGGTTACGTACGTCAGCAGCCCAACCGCCGGTACGCGCTGGGCCCCCGCCTGATCCGGCTCGGGGAATCGGCCGCCCGGCTCCTCGGCACCTGGGCCCGCCCCTACCTCGCCCGTCTGGTCGAGGAGACCGGCGAGACCGCGAACATGGCGCTGCTCGACGGCGACGAGATCGTCTACGTCGCCCAGGTGCCGTCCAAGCACTCGATGCGCATGTTCACCGAGGTGGGCCGCCGTGTGCTGCCGCACTCCACGGGCGTGGGCAAAGCACTGCTCGCACACACTCCCGCCGACGAGGTGCGCTCACTCCTTGCCCGGACCGGTATGCCCGCCGCGACGGAAAAGACGATCACCACGCCGGACGGTTTCCTGACCGCACTGGAAGAGGTGCGCAGGCTCGGCTACGCGATCGACGACAACGAGCAGGAGATCGGGGTCCGCTGCCTCGCCGTCCCGGTACCCAACTCCCCCACCGCCGCCGCCATTTCGATCTCCGGCCCGGCGGGCCGTGTCACCGAGGCGGCCACCGAGAAGATCGTGCCCGTGCTGCAGCAGGTCGCGGTGGAACTCTCCGCGGCGCTGGCGAGCTCGGGCCCGGCGGCCTGATCAGACCCTGGCTCGTTCAGGCCGGCATCTCGAAGTCCCCCGTCGTCGCGCGCCGCAGCGCTCGGCGCTCCCACCTCGGGAACGCGGGGGCGGGGGCCAACAGGACCGGGCAACGGGCCCGCGCCAGGACCCGTCGGCGGACGGCCGCCCGACGCGGGCCGGTGCGGGTGCCGAGGACGAGCAGGTCGCCCGGGTCCGCGGCCCATGCGCACAGGACGCGGTCCGGGCGGGCGCGGATCACTCGTCGGCGGACGGTGACCCCCTGGGGTGCACCGCCGAAGACCTCGTCGAAGGCCCGGTCCAGACGTGCTCGGGCCTCGCGTTCGCACTGGGCGGCCCAGGCGCTCTCGGGATTCCTGACGTAGAGGGCCTCACCCTCGGGCGGCTCCCAGGCCAGGACGGCGACAAGCGTACGGCCGCTCTCGCGGGCGGCGTGGGCGGCGACCCGGAGCGCGCCGAGACTCGCGAGCGAGCCGCTGACCCCGACGACGACGCGCCCTCCGCCGGCGGCCATCAGCGCCCGCCCCCTCGCCTCGGCGACCTGACGAGCAGCACCCGCGCCCACTCCCGCAGAGGCACACCTGGCATGCGCGCCTCCTGACGCCGTTGCAGCTCTCGCTCCAGGCGGTCGGTGACGTCGGCGGCCTCCTTCTCGTGGAGGCTGGTTTTCCCGGCTTTCATCTCACTGCTCCCCTTCCCAGGCCAATCAGACGAGCCGAATCCGTGTCTCCAGGAAGTCTGTAGGCTGATTGGCCTGCCCCACAGGGCCAATACGAGGGATTTGGCATGGTGAACGGACCGGTGGTCCACTCCGCGGACAGGACGCTGGGGAGCCGGCAGCTGGCGGGGCTGCTGTCCGCCGCACCCCACACCGACGGCCGTCCCGGCTATCGCGCGCTCGCGGACGGCGTACGGAAGCTGCTCCTCGACGGCCGGATCGCGCTGCACATCCGGCTGCCCGCCGAGCGGGAGCTGGCCTCGGCCCTGGGGATCAGCCGGGCCACGGTGACGGCGGCGTACGACCTCCTGCGCGAGAGCGGGTTCGCGCGCAGCCGTCGGGGTGCCGGTACCTGGACGGAGCTCCCCGAGGGGCACCGCCCGACCAACGTGGCGTCGTTCCCTGTCGACGACGGGGTGATCGACCTCGCCTTCGCGGCGCCCGGCGCGCCCGAGGTGGAGCTCGCGGAGGCGGTCGCCGCGGCGGGCACGATGCTGGCCCGTCACGCGTCGACGCCGGGCTATCACCCGTACGGAATCCCGGAGTTGAGGGCCACGGTCGCCGAGCGGTTCACCCGGCGCGGGCTGCCGACGCTGCCGGACCAGATCCTCATCACGGCCGGGGCGCAGCAAGCCCTGTCCCTGACGCTGGGTCTGCTCGGGCGGCCCGGCGACCGCGTGCTGGTGGAGAACCCCTCCTACCCGAACGCCCTCGATGCGATCCGCCGCGCCGGGCTGCGGACAACTCCCGTGCCGGTCACGGAGATGGGCTGGGACTCGGCTCTGATCGACTGCGCTCTGCGGCAGGCGGCGCCCCGGATCGCCTATCTGATCCCGGACTTCCACAATCCGACGGGGCGGCTGATGCCGTCCGAACAGCGCCTGGCCGTAATGGAGTCGGCGCGTGCGACCGGTACCTGGCTGCTGATCGACGAGACGATGTCGGAGATCGCGCTGGACGTTCCGTCGCCCGCGCCCTTCGCGTCACGTGCGCCGCGCGGGATGGCCGAACAGATCGTGACCGTGGGGTCGTTGAGCAAGACGCACTGGGGCGGGCTGCGGGTCGGCTGGGTGCGGGCGGGG
This sequence comes from Streptomyces sp. NPDC058470, assembly GCF_042721055.1. NCBI lineage: Bacteria > Bacillati > Actinomycetota > Actinomycetes > Kitasatosporales > Streptomycetaceae > Streptomyces > Streptomyces sp. NPDC058470. The sequence goes on along the minus strand of NZ_JBHXMF010000029.1, from coordinate 43,737 downwards.
TCCCGGCTGATCACGGAGCTGGCGACGGCGCGGGTGCCGACCGACATGGGCGGCCCGGTCCTCGACCAGTTGGTCGCGCTCGGTCTGCTGGCGCGCACCGACGACGTACTGCGCGAGCGGCTGCCACGGCTGCGGGCCCAGCGGGACGCCCTCGCCGAGTCATTGGGCCGTCATCTACCGGACTGGCGCTGGCAGTTGCCGCCCGGTGGGCTGACCCTGTGGATCGACCTGGGCCGTCCGATCGCCTCGGCGCTGGCCCGTGCGGCGCTGGCGCAGGGGGTACGCGTCGAGGGCGGCGCCCGCTTCGGCGCCGATCCCGGCACACACGAACAGCGCCTGCGCTTCCCGTACACACTGTCGCCGGACGTCCTCGATGACGCAGTACGCCGTGTGGCGACCGCCTTGGACAGCGGACTCGACGCGGCCGGTACGGACGCGGGGCGCCCACACTGGGTGGCGTGACCGCCACCGCGAGGGTTCACCCCCTCCACGGGGCCTACCCGTCCCGGCGCTTCGCCGGATCCGCCAGCCCTTGTCCGTCGCGGCGTTTCCCCGGACCCACCAGCCCCACCGTCACAGCGATTCCCAGGCTCACCGGACCCGCTGCCACAGCGATTCCCGGGCCGACCAGACCGACCGCCAAGGCCATCCTTAGGCCCACCAGACCCGCTGTCACAGCGATTCCCAGGCCGACCAGACCCACCGTCAAGGCCATCCCCGGATCCACCGGACCCACCGTCACGGCCGCCCCGCAAGCCCACCGGATCCCTACCCGTAACGACGGTCCCCCGAGCCCACCAGGCCCACCCTCACGGCCGCCCCGCGGGCCCACCCGACCTACCGCCCCGGCGGTTCCCCGAACAGTTCCACCGCGCTGCGGACATCGGCGAGGCTGGTGGCCAGTGCACTGACCGAACCGATCGAGCCGGCGACCAGCAGCAAAGAGCGGCGTAGGCGCGGGACTTCGGGGATGCCGCTGATGGTCATCGCGGCGAGGGCCGCGAGTTCGTCCTCCGCGATGCCCCGGTCGGGGAACTCGGCGGGATGTGCGGCGAGTTGACGGCGCAGCCGAGCGACGGCGGTACGCAGTTCCGCCACTCTCGGGTCCTCGTCGCTGCCGGTCACTGGCCTCTGCCCCAAGCTCCGCAACACAGCTCTCCCCCCTCGCACGTCTTTGTGCGCAAGTCCTTCGTACGTCCGTCGGACACCCCATGGCGGTGGTCGGGCGCCGAGGGACGCGGGCCAGTAAACGCCACCCGGCGCGGTGGGCGCCACTCCCCTGACCGAAATTCAGCCCTCGGAATTCGTGCGGTCCGCCGGGGTCCCGGAGCGCGTCCCGGCCGGGTCCGGTATGCAGGGGACATGACGGTGAACAAAGACCAGGTGGCCGGACTGCTGCTGGCAGCCGGCGGCGGCCGGCGCCTCGGGGGGCGGCCCAAGGCGCTCCTGACCCACCGGGGGCGACCCCTTGTCGAACACGCGGCCGCGGTGTTGCGCGCGGGCGGCTGCACGCGCATCCACGTGGTCCTGGGGGCCGGGGCCGACGCCGTACGGAAGCAGGCGTCGCTGCCCGGCTGCGTGCTCGTCGACAACCCGGAGTGGGAGGAGGGCATGGGTTCCTCGCTGCGCGCGGGGCTCGACTCGCTGGCGGGCACGGGAGCGCGGGCCGCACTGGTGTCGCTCGTCGACCAGCCCGGTATCGGCCCCGAGGCGGTGGGCCGGGTCCTTGCCGCGTATCAGGGCGAATCGTCGCTGGTTTCGGCCGCCTATGCGGGGGTGCGCGGTCACCCCGTTCTCTTCGGCGCCGCCCACTGGGCGGGTATCGCCGCGACTGCCGCCGGGGATCGCGGGGCACGTGCCTACCTGAAGGAGTACGCGGAGGCGATCACTCTCGTCGAGTGCGGAGACGTCGCACAGCCGTACGACATCGACACGGCGGAAGACCTGGTCCACCTTGAGTAAACGGGGTGGCACTGAGCGCCAGCTTCCCTCGACTCAGAGAATCTCGACATCAAGAAACCATTGAACTTCCACCATGAGAAAACTAGTATCCACTGTTCAGAAGCGCCCGGCGGCTCCGCAGGCGCTCACAGCCGTACTCAGATTGACTGGCACCCGGTGCCACGCTCGCTGAAGGAAGTGACAGCTCATGTCCGCACCAGCGCCGTCCTCGCTGGCCATCGTCGACGCCGAGCCCCTGCCCCGGCAGGAAGAGGTTCTCACCGACGCGGCCCTCGCCTTCGTGGCCGAGCTGCACCGGCTGTTCACGCCCCGGCGTGACGAGCTCCTCGTCCACCGTGCGGAGCGCCGCGCCGAGATCGCCCGCACCTCCACGCTCGACTTCCTCCCGGAGACGGCCGCGATCCGCGCGGACGACTCCTGGAGGGTGGCCCCCTCCCCGGCGGCCCTGAACGACCGCCGCGTCGAGATCACCGGCCCCACCGACCGCAAGATGACCATCAACGCCCTCAATTCCGGCGCAAAGATCTGGCTCGCGGACTTCGAGGACGCTTCGGCGCCCACCTGGGAGAACGTGGTCCTCGGTCAGGTCAACCTGGCCGACGCGTACACCGGGAACATCGACTTCACGGACGAGCGCACCGGCAAGTCGTACGCGCTCAAGGCGGCCGACGAACTCGCGACCGTCGTCATGCGGCCGCGCGGCTGGCACCTGAACGAGCGCCACCTCGTCGACGCCGACGGCACGCCCGTCCCCGGCGCGCTCGTCGACTTCGGCCTGTACTTCTTCCACAACGCGCAGCGCCTGCTCGACCTCGGCAAGGGCCCGTACTTCTACCTCCCGAAGACGGAGTCGTACCTGGAGGCGCGCCTGTGGAACGAGGTCTTCGTCTTCGCACAGGACTACGTCGGCATCCCGCAGGGCACCGTCCGCGCGACCGTCCTGATCGAGACGATCACCGCCGCGTACGAGATGGACGAGATCCTCTACGAACTCCGCGACCACGCCTCCGGGTTGAACGCCGGCCGCTGGGACTACCTCTTCTCCATCGTCAAGAACTTCCGTGACGGCGGCGAGAAGTTCGTGCTGCCGGATCGCAACGCGGTGACGATGACAGCCCCGTTCATGCGCGCGTACACCGAACTCCTCGTCCGCACCTGCCACAAGCGCGGCGCCCACGCGCTCGGCGGCATGGCGGCGTTCATCCCCTCGCGCCGCGACGAAGAGGTCAACAAGGTCGCCTTCGAGAAGGTCAAGGCCGACAAGGACCGTGAGGCGAACGACGGTTTCGACGGCTCATGGGTGGCCCACCCGGACCTCGTCCCGATCGCCATGGCCTCCTTCGACGCGGTCCTCGGCGACCGGCCCCACCAGAAGGACCGGCTGCGCGAGGACGTCTCGGTGGCGGCCGGTGACCTGATCGCCGTCGACTCCCTCGACGCCAAGCCGACGTACGACGGCCTGGTCAACGCCGTCCAGGTCGGCATCCGCTACATCGAGGCCTGGCTGCGCGGGCTCGGCGCGGTCGCCATCTTCAACCTCATGGAGGACGCGGCCACCGCCGAGATCTCGCGCTCACAGATCTGGCAGTGGATCAACGCGGGGGTCGTGTTCGAGCACGATGGCAAGGCCCTGACCGCGACGCCCGAGCTGGCGCGCAGGATCGCCGCCGAGGAACTCGCCGCCATCCGCGCCGAGATCGGCGACGAGGCCTTCGCCGCGGGCAACTGGCAGCAGGCGCACGACCTGTTGCTGAAGGTCGCCCTCGACGAGGACTACGCGGACTTCCTCACGCTGCCCGCGTACGAGCAACTGGTCGGCTGACGCTCACTTCTCCGAGTGGCCCAGGGACTTCTCCGGGGCCACTCGGTCGCGTACGAGGCGCTTGACGGCCGTCGGCTCGGGGAAGCCCTGCTCACGGCGGTCCCAGACGATCTCGTCGTCGACACGTACGACGAAGACACCGCCGGTGCCGGGCTTGAGGGCGAGTTCCGTCAACTCGGTCTCGAAGGTGGTGAGGAGTTCCTGGGCGAGCCAGGCCGCACGGGGTAGCCAGCGGCACTGAGTGCAGTACTCGATCTGGACGCGGTGAAGGGTGTCCGAGGGCTCCGTGTCCGTGACGTCCGCCATGTTCTCCGTCTTCTCCGTGGTCATCCGAGGTGTACCGACCAATCTTGTTCCGCTGCCGGTTTGCCGTGCAGGTCAGGGACCTGCTTGAGCCAGTTCGGCCGCCCTCGCCGGGTTTTTGCCGCGCGGTCCGCGTCCTCCGCGGCGAGTTGTTCCCCCTTGGGGAAGCCGGTGGGAAGCCACTGCGCGGAGGCCCGCACACGGGCGACGAGATAACGGACGTACGCCTCACGCGCCTCGTCGGGGGTCGCGAAACCGGGCTCGTCCGCGAGCCACGCGTCGGGGATCTCGGCCGTGATCCCACGCAGCAGCTCCTCGGTCACGAGGGGGGCGAGTGCAGCGTCCGCCGCGCGGGTGTCCGGGGTGTGGCCGCCGAGGGCGTGGCGTCTGAAGTCGTACGACTTCTCCGGCGCCGAGGTGTCCCAGCGGTGGTGGAAGACGAGGGCGGCGCCGTGGTCGATGAGCCACAGGCGCGCGGGCGCGAAACCGAGCGTGGGCCAGATCATCAGGTTCGAACTGTGCACCGTGCGGTCGACGTTGACCGTGAGGGCGTCCAGCCAGATGACCTTGCCCGCCTCCAGCGGGTCGACGGCGAACGTCTCGGCGATCTCCGGGGTGAAGTCCTTTGCGCCCGACAGATAGTCCATACCGAGGTTGAGCCCGGCGCTGGCGCGCAGCAGGTCCTGGACCTCCTGGTGGGGCTCGTGCGCGGCGACCGCCGGATCGAAGTGCACCAGGACCAGCTCGGGGAACCGCAGCCCGAGGGCGCGCGCGAGCTCACCGACGATCACCTCGGCGACCAAGGCCTTCGTGCCCTGCGCGGAACCCGTGAACTTCACGACATACGTCCCCAGGTCATCCGCCTCGACGACTCCGGGCACGGAACCACCGGAGTGCAGGGGCGCGACGTAGCGGGTCGCGGTGACCTCTCGCAGCGTCCGCGAGGATTCGACCGGCATGCACGTCCCCTGTCCTCCGAGCGGCCCGTCAGTGGCGGTGTGCCCTTTGCTTCCGGCCTCCGGCATGAAGTCAGCATAGTGACCGAGGGTGACCGCCGACATGTCAGAGCGAGGGGCCGTGGGTCCAGGCACCGGCGAGCATGGTGGCGTGCACCGGCATCTCGCGCAGTGTCCGGGCGTCCGCGGTGAGCGGGTCGGCGTCGGTGACCACCAGGTCCGCCCGGTCGCCGACCCGGATCAGCCGCCGCCCCTGGGACGAAGTCGCGAGGGCGGCCGCCACCGGAATCCGCTGCTCCGGGTGCCACGCGGGGCGCTCGTCGCCGGTCCGGGTCACCGCGGACGCCATGGTCAGCCAGGGGTCGAGGGGCGCGACGGGGGCGTCGGAGCCCAGCTCCAGGACGGCCCCGGCCTCAAGCAGGTCGGCGAAGGCGTAGGCCCGGTGGGTCCGGCCCGCCCAGTGCCGGTCGGCGACATCCCGGTCGTCGACCGCGTGGGTGGGCTGGACGCTCGCGATGACGCCCAGTTCGGCGAAGCGCGGGATGTCCTTGGCGGCGAGTAGCTGGCCGTGCTCGATCCGGCCGCGGCAGCGCACCGCCTCGAAGGCGTCGAGGGCCATCTCATTGGCGCGGTCCCCGATCGCGTGTACGGCGGGTTCGATCCCGTGGGAGGAGGCGCGACGCAGCAGGGACACCAGTTCCTGCGGGGACAGTTGCTCCAGTCCGTGGGAGCCGGGAGCGCCGGGGATCGCGCCCGGGTACGCCTCGTGGCACAGCGCGGTGCGGGTGTTGAGCGAGCCGTCGGTGAACAGCTTGAACGGTCCGACCTCCAGCAGCCCGCCGGGGGTGTCCAGGGGCCGGCCGGTGCGGAGCTCGCGGCTGATCGCCGCGTCCAGGTGCGGGGGCCAGATGGAGGCCGCCACCCGGAGCGGCACCGCGGCGCCGTTCATTCGGCGGGTCCAGTCCGTGATGTTGTCGGCGAACTCGAAGTCGATGATGCCGGTGATCCCCCGCGCGGCGGCGGCCACACAGGCGTCCTGGACCCATTGGTCGGTCAACTCCGCCGAAGCGGTGGCGAGTTCGGCCATGGCCTGCATGCACTCGTTCTCCAGCAGCAGGCCGGTGGCGTGGTCACCGCGGTCCAGCAGGGCGAGGCCGGCCGAGTTGAGCCAGGCGCAGTGCAGATCCATGCTGATCAGCAGGGCGGGGCGGTCCGGAACAAGGGCGTCGAGGAGGTCCTTGTGCGGCACGTCCGGCCACAGTCCGTCGCGGAAGCCGTGGCCGATCACCGGCTCACCGGGCGGCAGGACGGCGGCTCGCTCGCCGGCCGCGTCGGCGGCCTCCCGCGCCGAACCGGCGCCGGACACATCGAGCCGACGGCGCAGGCCCGCCCACTGGACCATGTGTACGTGCGAGTCCCACAGGCCCGGCAGCAGGGTGCGGCCGTCGAGATCGATGCTCCGCCCGTCGGCGCGCGGTGATTCGCCCGCCGGAAAGACGGCCGCCACGAGACCGGACTCGATACGGACATCGCTCAGCGGTCCGCCCGCACCGAGGTGGACGCGGCACAGGGTGATCGGCTCGGCGCTGGCGGTGTTCGTGCTGGTCACGGCTTCCTCCGGGTGTCGCGCATGGCGCGGGCGAGTTCGGGACCGGCGTACGGCCAGTCGGAATCGAGGGCGTCGGCAAGGCGCAGCACGATGTCCTCGGACTCGTCCTGGCTGAGCTTCGCCTTGGCCGTCACCTTGGTGGCGGACAACCGGAATCCGGTGGCGGCGGCGATCCGGTGGGCGTAGGTCTCCACCCGGGCCAGCCGCCACGGCTCCGGAAAATGGTCCTCGAAGTGGTCGACGGTGGCAGACAGTACGTCGTAGGTGTCCGCCGGGTCGAGGACTTCGGGACGGCCGTGGACGTGCAGGACCGTGAAGTTCCACGTCGGAACGTGCGGTGTCTCCTCGTACCAGCGCGGCGAGATGTAGCCGTGCGGCCCCTGGAGCACGACGACGACCTCGTGGGAGCCGAGTTCGTGCTCCTCCGCGTCGGTTCTGGCGAGGTGGCCGAGGAAGGGGTGGGCCCGCGTGAGATCACGAATCCATCCGAGGTCGTCGACCCGGAAGATCTCGTGCTGGAGCATGCGCTGTGTTTCCGTTCTCGTTGGTGCTCGTCGGTGCTCGGTGGTGCTCGGTGTGGCACGGCTCGTCGGTGCTCGGCGAAGTGGCACGCCACCTGTTGTGGTCCGAGCGTCGGCTTCGTGGCCGGAACAGGCCATTGATCCGCTGATCCGCTGATCCGGGTGGGCGGGGAGGCGCGGGGCGATAGTTGACGGTGTCTCGTTCGCCATTCTCGACGATCCGCCCCGTATACCTGACGGCGACCTCGTCGGAAACGTGCCGGACCACGGTCAGGTCATGCGCGACGAGGACGTAGCCGAGTCCGAAGCTCCTTGCGGCTCCTTGAGGAGGGTTGACCGCCTGCGCCCGCGCGGACACGTGGAGTGCCGACACCGGTTCCTCGCGGACGAGGATCTTCGGGCGGAGGGTGCGGCCGTCGCAGGCCGTCAGCATGGGCTGAAACCGGCCACGCTGAAACGGTCGGTCACCCGGGGCGTCGAGACTATTCACCGGCCGGTGTATTCGCGAGTGGATTCGACAGCGGCACATAGCGGGCGTCCGCCCCGTCCGCGCCCGTCCATCGCAGCAGGAGGTTCGTCTTGCCGGGGAGGGTGGGCGAGGAGAGCAGGTCCGCGATCTCGGGAAGGTCGTGCCGGGCCAGCTCGGTCCGTACGGCGGGCCACGGATCCCAACCCGGGTGGTCCTCCTCCAGCCGGGCGGCGACCTCGGTGATGTTGTTGACGACCAGGCAGTAGACCAGCCGCTCCCACCCGGCGGCCCGGTCCACATCCGCCAGGAGCTTCACCCCCTCCGCGTCCCGGAAGATTGCCTGCACGGGCATGCCGCCCGCGTCCACCGCCACCACCGTGTTCTGCAGGTGTGCCTCGACCACCACGCCGTGACGCGCGAACACCTCCAGCGCCGGGGGCACGACCTGGCGCAGATACGCCGCCCACCAGGCGGCGGGGTCGGTGAGCCGGTCGAGGGGGCTGCCGTCGAAGCCTTCGACCAGGGCGGCCGCGAGGAGCGGGGTCGCACCGGGGACGACATGGGCGCGCAGTCCGTCGCGGACCATGACGGCGAGTTCCTCGAAGGCGAAGTCGGCGGTGCGGTAGCCGCGGTCGCTCAGCCACGCCGCGGGGCCGGGGAGGGCCGCGAACGCCGTCGCGGTCGCCTCGTCCGTGCGGCGCAGTTTCAGCAGGTCGTGGCGCCACAGCCGGCGGATGTCGTTGGTGATGCGCACATCGAGGCTGAACTTGAGGAAGAGGTCGGCGTCGGGGGCGGGGGCGTACAAGGTGCGGATCGCGGCGGTGGGCCAGAGCGGGTGCGCGGTGCGGCCAAGGCGGACGAGCCGGCCGTCCGCGAAGGCGTCCCGGATCGCCGGGCGGGCGGCGACCAGGTCGAGCTGCCAGGGGTGGGCGGGGAGCATCCGGTAGCCGGGCGGCGGGACACCGAGGCTGTCGAGCGCTGTCGTGTCGCCCTCCTCGACGGCCGCGTCCTCGCGTACCGCGAGCAGTTCCAGCGGGAAACGGGCGTACGCCTCGGGTGCGTACGGCAGCCAGCCGGTGACCGGGCCGCCGCCGCGGGCCTTGGGGGCCGGATGGTGCGGATGCCCGGTGATCAGGGACTGCTCGGAGCGCATATACGGGTCCGAGGGTGGCGTGGCACCGGCGCGCGCGGTGAGGATCGCGGCGACCGCGTCCCGGCTGTCGGTCATCTCGGTGGGCAGTTCGGAGTTGGCCAGACCGGTGTAGGCGCGCAGTTCCTCCGCGGTGAGTTTGATCAGCTCGGTGTGGGTGAGCCGGTGCCAGGTGTCGTCGGCGTACACCTCGGGGCGGGTGGGTCGGCGCGTGCCGCGGACCCTGATCAGGCGGCCACTGGCACGGAGGCGGTATGTGCCGGGGGCCCCGGCGGGCTCTCCCACCTCCCGCAGCAGACAATTGAGCAACGGCGCCGCGGCATACTCGTCGGCGGCTTCTTCTCTGTCGTCCGTGCGGTCCCCGGGAAGGCCGTCGTTCAGGTCGTTTCCGGGCGGGGGGAGCATGGGGGGCATGGGGGCCACGCGATCCATTCGTTCCATACGTTCCATACGGTGCTCTGGTGATCATTATGTGTGTCGACGTCGGGCGTCGGCGACCGCGGCGACAGACCCTCGTCGCGAGCGATCACTCGACGAACGTCCCCGTACGCAAGGAGCTCCACCGTGCACCGTCCCCCCACACCCGAGGCCGAGGTCACGCTCGCGGAGGAACTGAGTGTTGTCCGGCCCAGCTTGTCGGCCTCGTACGCGGCTGCGCTGCCCGGCGCGCGGGCGGCCGTACTGACCCGGCTGTGGCGTGCGCTGGCGTACGAGCCGATGCCCTGGGTCGCGCGCCGCGAGGCGGGGCGTGACGGTCTCACCTTGCGGCTGGCCGACGGCCGCCGGCTGCACGGCCCGCGCGCTGATCCGTACGCCACCGCCGCGTACGTCACCGAGGTACGGCTCGACGGCACCTGGCACGACCGTCCGGACCGGCTCCTGACAGCCCTCGCCGTCCCGCACGCCGCCTCCTTCGCCGCTGAACTCGGCAACAGCGTCGCCTCGTTGGCCCTGTCCCGCGCAGGTCAGCCTGCCGCCGACCAGGGGCCGGTCGCAGGCTGGGAGTGGGAGCAGCGGGTCGTCGACGGGCACCCCTACCACCCCAACTGCCGTTCGCGGCCCGGTTTCTCGGTGGCCGAGCAGCTGGCGTACGGGCCGGAGCACCGGCCGCTGGTGGAGCTGGGACTGGTGGCCTCGGACGACTGTCTCGTGACGGGAGAGTGGCCGAAGTGGCTGCGGGACGGGGAGCGGGTGCTGATTCCGGTCCACCCCTGGCAGACGGCGCATGTGCTGGGCGGTCCGGGCCAGGAGAAGACGGGCGCGGCGGGGGACTCGGGCGAGGGGAGCTTCGGCGAAGGCGGGTTCAGCAAGGGGGGCTCCGGCGAAGACGGCTTGCGTCAAGAGGGTTTCGTCGCGCACCCGTTGATGTCCCTGCGCACCCTCGCCCTGCCGGACGGGCCGCATGTGAAGACGGCGCTGAGCGCCCGGCTGACCTCCTCCGTGCGGGACATCTCGGTGTACTCGATCGAGACGGCCGCGACGGTCTCGGCGTTCATGGAGGCGATGGCGGAACGTCCGGACGTGCCGCTGCACATCACCCGGACCCTGGGCGCCGCCACCGCCAACAGCCCTGATCTCGCGGCGGTGTTGAGGGAGTCCCCGGACATGTACGCGAACTCCGGTGAGCGGGTCGTCCCGGTGGCCGCCCTCGCCACCACCGGGTTGCCCCAATCTCCGGCCTGGATGGCCGAGTTCACCCACCTCGCCCTCACCGCCGGTCTGCGCCTGCTCGACCTGGGCGTGGCCCTGGAGGCGCACGGCCAGAACCTCCTCGTGGTCCTCTCCCCCACGGGCACCCCTCTCCGGCTCGTCTATCGCGACCTGGCCGACATCAGGATCAGCCCGGCCCGCCTGGCCCGCCACGGCATCCCGGTGCCGGACCTCGCGGGCCGTATCGTCACCGACGACGTGACCACCCTGCGCCGTAAGCTCTTCGGCGCCCTCGTCGGCGGCACACTGGGCGCGACGGCGGGATCGACGGCCGCTCTGCGCGAGGCGCTGGAGACGGTCGTACCCGATCTGCCGGACTCCCCGGACCTCGCGGCCTTCCGGAACGAGCCGCTCCCCACCAAGGCGCTGACCTTGATGCGGCTGTCTCCGGAGACGCCCGGGGACACCTGGGCACAGCTACCCAACCCGCTCCTCAACTCCTCTTTGTGAAAACCTCGTTGTGAATCTCGTTGTCAATCTCGTTGTGAATCTCGTTGTGAGGTCTCGTTGTGAGGTCTCGTTTTGAAGCACGACACCTTTGGTCAATAGGATCCGCCGATGATCACAAGACAACGGCTGGCGACAGGGCTTTGCGCTCTGCTCGCCGCCCTGACGGCCGGAATCGCCTACCCGGCCGGCGCGGTCGCCGACGAAACGGCGGAGCAGGCCGCTCCCAAGGTCGACCTCGTACTGGACGTCAGCGGTTCGATGCGGGCCACGGACATCGACGGCAAGTCACGTATGGCCGCGGCGAAGCAGGCCTTCAACGAGGTGCTCGACGCAACGCCCGAGGAAGTCCAGCTCGGGATACGCACACTCGGCGCCAACTACCCCGGCGACGACCAGAAGACGGGATGCAAGGACACCGCACAGCTCTACCCGGTCGGCCCGCTGGACCGGACCGAGGCGAAGACCGCCGTCGCCACCCTCGTCCCCACCGGCTGGACCCCGATCGGACCCGCGCTGCTCAAGGCCGCCGACGACCTCGACGGCGGCAACGGTTCCAAGCGCATCGTCCTCATCAGTGACGGCGAGGACACCTGCGCCCCGCTCGACCCCTGCGAGGTGGCCCGGGAGATCGCGGCCAAGGGCATCGGTCTCACCATCGACACGCTCGGACTGGTGCCGAACACCAAGATGCGCGAGCAGTTGAGCTGCATCGCCGAGGCCACCGGCGGCACATACACGTCGGTGGAACACACCGACGAACTCACCGACAAGGTCAACCAGTTGGTGGACCGCGCCGCCGATCCGGTGGTCGTGCCGCAGGCGGTCGAGGGCGCCGAGTCGTGCGCCAAGGCGCCCACGATCGAGTCGGGGCTCTTCACCGACCGTGAGGAGTTCGCGCAGCACCGCTGGTACCGCGTCGACGTCGAGCCGGGCCAGGAGCTGCGCGCCTCGGTGAGCGTCGCCGCGGACCGCGACGTCAGCCCGGACTACGGGGTGTTGCTGCGGGCCGTCACCCTGAGCGGACGGGAGATCGTCCGTGGTGAGGCGGCCGGCAGCGGCCGAACCGATGTCATCTCGACGGGGCTGCGCTATCCGAAGGCCGAGAGCGACGACGAGAACGCCACCGCCGAGACGGTGTGTATCCAGGTCGCCAACTCCTTCTCGGCCGCCGGGGGCGTGAAGACCACACCCGGACTGCCACTGGAGCTGACGGTCGATGTCGTCGACGCGCCGGACCAGGCCTCCGACGTGGCCTCGTTCGGCCTCGGGCGCGGCTGGTGGCTGCTCGGCGCCCTCGTGCTCACCGGCTTCCTCGCCGGGGTGCTGTGGGGCTGGATCTCGCGCCTGCGGGTCGCCGTATGGAGGACCAACTGATGCGTATCCGACGAGTGTTGACCACCACCCTGTTCCTCCTCGGGGTGGCCGCGGCCCCCGCCGTCGCCGACTCCTCGCCCTCGGCGAGCCCCTCGGACGACAGCGCAGGACCCACCCAGGCCGGTACGTCGTTCCGTACGGCGACCGAGATCGAGCAGGGTCAGCAGGCCACCGCGAGCGGGTCCACGAGCGACTTCCTGTACTGGTCGTTCCCCGCGGACGCCGGTCAGCGGCCCACCGTGAAGGCGACGGTGCGGCTGCCGGCGGCCTCGACACGGACCGCTGCGCAGACCTGGCAGCTCGATGTGTACGACGGGTTGCGGCGCCGTCAGGCGTGCCAGTACGGGGCGCAGACGCGGACGGCCGCGCAGGACGCGGCGTCCGTGGAGCTGTCCTGCACTCTGCGCAACGTCCGTGCCTGGTCGGAGACTTGGGCCGATGACCCGTTGCCGGGCACGTACTACATCCGGCTGACCGCGACCGGTCTGCAGGCCTCCGATCTGGGCCTGCCGCTGAGCGCCGAGGTCCAGGTGGACTCCAAGGAGATCGGCGGCGCGGCGGCGGTGGACGGGGCGCTCGCGCAGCCGCTGATTCCTGGGGTTGCGACGACCGGGGACACCTCGGACGACTCCGAGGAGTCGACCACGGCCACGCTGTCGTCTCTGGAACCCGATGACGGGTGGGCCTCCGGGTGGTGGTCCGACCGGTGGGTGTGGACCGCGTTCGGTGGCGTGCTCGCCGCCCTGGCAGGCATCGGCGGATACGCACTGACCCGCGGGTCGGGGCGACCGTCGCGGGTGCCGCGCGGCGTCTGACCTGTAGTGGGGCGGGGGAGTCTTTTTCGCCCCCTCCGCCCCTACCCGTCCCCTGTTCCTGGGGCTCCGCCCCAGAGCCCGCTCCTCGAACGCCGGAGGGGCTAAAGATCTTTAGCCCCTCGGGTGTTCGAGGACGAGGCCGTCCAGGCCGAAAGCGGGGGTCTGGGGGCGGCAGCCCCCAGAAATGGGACGGGAAGGGGCGGCGGGGGCGAAAGAACATCCTCTCGTCACCCCTCCCGCAGCCCCTTCGCCAACGTCCCCTCCCCCACCACCCCGACCCGCCCCTCGCGCACGGCGTCCAGCAAGGTCAAGTCCCCCCGGCTCACGGCCTCGCACGTCGCCGTGTCGAGGCGCAGCCGGACGTCAGGCTCCTCCCGGGCGGGCCCGTCCCCGTACACGGGCCCCTCCTCGGCTCCCAGCCACACATGGAACTCCCCCTCGTCCAGGCGGACTTCCACCAGCCCCTCGCCCTCCAGCCCCCGCAACAGCGGCAACGCGAACCAATGCGCCCGTACGGCATCGGTGGGCCGACGCTCGCCGAGTTCGGCGGCGCCCCAGTCCCCGAGTGCCTGCAGCACCGGAAGCAACTCCCGTCCGCGCGAGGTGAGTTCGTAGACGTACGCCGCGCCGGGCGGTGGAAGTCGCCGCCGGGTGGTCAGCCCGTCGCGCTCCATGTCCTTGAGCCGCGACGCGAGGACGTCCGTGCTCACGCCGGGCAGGTCCGCGTGCAGGTCCGTGTAGCGGCGCGGCCCGCCGAGGAGTTCGCGGACGATCAGGAGGGTCCAGCGGTCACCGACGGCGTCGAGCGCCCGGGCAGCGGAACAGTACTGGTCGTAGCTTCGGCGAGGTGACATGCGACGCAGTCTAGACATGTTGTTGGACTTTCCAAGTGCCTGCTTGGTAAAACCAAGCATCACAACGAACCGGAGGGCACAGCGCATGGAGTTCCGGCAGTCGAGCAAACTCAGCGAGGTCTGTTACGAGATCCGGGGCCCGGTGATCGAGCACGCCAACGCGCTGGAGGAGGCGGGCCACAGCGTGCTGCGCCTCAACACCGGCAACCCCGCGCTCTTCGGTTTCGAGGCGCCGGACGAGATCCTCCAGGACATGATCCGGATGCTCCCGCAGGCACACGGTTACACGGACTCGCGGGGCATCCTCTCCGCCCGCCGCGCGGTGGCCCAGCGCTACCAGGACCGCGGCCTGGAGGTCGGCGTCGACGACGTCTTCCTCGGCAACGGTGTCTCCGAGCTGGTGTCGATGGCCGTACAGGCACTGCTCGAGGACGGCGACGAAGTCCTCATCCCCGCCCCGGACTTCCCCCTCTGGACGGCGGTGACCACGCTCGCCGGAGGCAAGGCCGTGCACTACCTCTGCGACGAACAGTCCGACTGGTATCCGGACCTGGCCGACATGGCCGCGAAGATCACCGACCGGACCCGCGCCGTGGTCATCATCAACCCCAACAACCCGACGGGCGCGGTCTATCCCAAGGAAATCATCGAGGGCATCCTCGACCTCGCCCGCCGCCACGGCCTGATGGTCTTCGCCGACGAGATCTACGACCAGATCCTGTACGACGACGCCGTCCACCACACCGCCGCCGCACTCGCCCCCGACCTGGTCGTTCTCACCTTCTGCGGCCTGTCGAAGACCTACCGCGTCGCCGGGTTCCGCTCCGGCTGGCTGGTCGTCACGGGCCCCAAGCAGCACGCGCGCAGCTATCTGGAGGGCCTGACGATGCTCGCCTCCATGCGGCTGTGCGCCAACGCGCCTGCTCAGTACGCCATTCAGGCCGCGCTCGGCGGCCGCCAGTCCATCCACGAACTCACCGCCCCCGGTGGCCGCCTGCACGAACAGCGCAACCGCGCCTGGGAGAAGCTCAACGAGATCCCCGGCGTCTCGTGCGTGAAACCGAAGGGCGCCCTGTACGCCTTCCCGCGCATCGATCCCAAGGTCCACAAGATCCACGACGACGAGAGGTTCGTCCTGGACCTCCTCCTCCGCGAGAAGATCCAGGTCGTCCAGGGCACCGGCTTCAACTGGCCCCGCCCCGACCACTTCCGCATCCTCACCCTCCCCTACGCCGACGACCTCGACGCGGCGATCAGCCGGATCGGGCGGTTCCTGAGCGGGTACCGGCAGTAGCGGGTACCCGCCGTAGGGCCGACCGGCGCAGCCGGTGCTGCGAGCGCCGCCGGCCGGTGTCACCGTACGAAGGACAGTTGCGTGCGAAGGGACAGAAAGGGTTTCGGCCATGGGTGAC
The DNA here is from genome assembly GCF_042721055.1 of Streptomyces sp. NPDC058470. NCBI lineage: Bacteria > Bacillati > Actinomycetota > Actinomycetes > Kitasatosporales > Streptomycetaceae > Streptomyces > Streptomyces sp. NPDC058470. Next base: position 28,330 of record NZ_JBHXMF010000029.1, on the reverse strand, counting down.
CTTCTCCTCGTACGGCACGGTGAGACCGAGTGGTCGTTGTCCGGGCGGCACACGGGGTCGACCGATGTCCCGCTCACCGAGAACGGGCGGGAGCAGGCGCGCAGGCTCGCTCCGCTGATCGCCCGCCACCACATCGCGGCGGCGTTCGTCAGCCCGATGCAGCGGGCGCAGGAGACGGCACGACTGGCCGGGATCGGCGGGGCACGGGTGGACGCGGACCTGTCCGAGTGGGACTACGGCGGGTACGAGGGGGTCACGACCGTCGAGATCCACCGGAGCAGACCCGACTGGTTCCTGTTCACGGACGGGGTCACGCCCGGACCGCCCGAGCACCCCGGAGAGAGTCCGGAGGAGGTCGGGGCGCGCGCGGAGCGGATGCTGGCAAAGATCGACGCGGCGCTCGCCGAGGCGGAGGGCACTGTGGTGGTCGTGTCGCACGGGCACTTCCTGCGGGTGCTGACCGCGCGGCGGCTGGGGCTGCCCGCCGCGGACGGCGCGCTGTTCCAGCTCGGCACCGGGACGATGAGCCGGTTGAGCACGGAGCACCGGCGGCATGTGGTGGCCGGCTGGAATGTCAGACCCGGCTCGTACTGTTCTCATGAGCCGCTCTCCCCGTCGGGACGGGGGCCCGAGGAGCACTGACCGGCCCTGGAGGGAGCGCGCCGTGACACGACCGCCGACCGCCGCACAGCGGCGTGTCATCGACGCCGCCGACCCCGAGACCGGGCGGCTGAGGGGTACGGAGACGCAGCTCGCCGCACTGGTGAAGCGCGGGCTCGCCTTCCGGCATCCAAGGCCGCCGCGCGATCACTTCCTGACGCCTGCCGGGCACCGCATACGTGAGGCTCCCGAGCCCGAACCGGCCATGGTCACCGAGACGCCCACGTCCACCGGCTCGGGGGTGTTCGCCGCGCGGATCGGCGGCGAGCAGGCGGCCGACACCGGGCCCGCCCGCGTACGTGAGGTGCACAGCGCCTGGCAGGGGCTGCTGGAGTTGCGCCGGATGACCAATCCGGACGGATCCACGGACCGTCCGTGCGGGTGGGAGCGGACGCATCTGGTGCAGGCCGCGGCGCTCGCCCTGGAGGCGGCGGGCCACCGACCCGGCGACGCGGACACCGCGAGCGCCGGCTATCGGGTGCGCGCGACACCGCAGCCGGAGGCGGTTGCCGTGCGCGAGCCGGACCCCGGGGCGTTGCGTGCCTGCGCGGCCACGCTGGAGAAGGCGGGGTGGCAGGTCGGCGAGCACACGGAGCCGCGCACCGGTGTGCGGTATGTGCTGGCTTCGCCCCGGCGTGTGTGACGAAGGTGGAATGGCTTGCTGTAGAAGGGAGTTGGACCGATTGGATCAGACCTGACCGTCGTTGAAGGGGAAGTCGTGGCAGAGCAGTTCTCCGTCCCAGTGACCGTCCGCGGATACGAGACCGACGTACAGGGACACCTCAACCAGAGCGTCTACCTGCAGTACGCCGAACACGCCCGCTGGTCGATACTGCACGCGGCCGGGATCAGCCAGACGGAACTGATGGGCAAGGGCGTGGGCCCGGTGGTCCTGGAGACGAACATCCGCTATCTGCGGGAGCTGCGCGCGGGCGACGAGGTCGAGGTGACGTGCGGCTTCGTCTGGGGCGAAGGGAAGACCTTCCGGCTGGAGCAGACGATACGCAGGACGGACGGCACGGTGTCCGCCGAACTCACCAGCGTCGGCGGGCTGCTGGACCTCAAGGAGCGCAGGCTGGTCGCGGACCCGCGGGAGTACTTCCGGGCGCTGACAACCGACCCGGAGAGGTTCGGCCTCTGACCCGCCCGGCCTTGCCTGACGGCCATCGCATCTGCGCGGTCACTTGCCCTCAAAGCCGTCGCTCCGGCGTCACGGCCCTGCGCTGAAGCCCTCACGCGGGTGCCATGACCCTGCGCTGAAGGCCGCCGCGCGGGTGTCACGGCTTGCCCTGAAGCCCGCCGCCGCCGACGTCACGGCCCTGCGCTGAAGGCCGCCGCGCCGGTGTCACGGGTGCGCGTCCTGCGGGCACTCCGGCAGTGTCACCGTCACCGTCAGCCCGCCGTCCTCGCGCGGGCGGGCCAGGGCTTCTCCGAGGTGGGCGCGGGCGATGGAGCGGACGATGGACAGGCCGAGGCCGGCGCCCTTGGAGGTGACCACGCGGTCGACGCCGAGACGGCGGAACGGCTCGAAGAGGGCGGGGAGCTCGTACGGCGGCACGGCGGGACCGGAGTTGGTGACCTCCACCTCCACCCGGCCCTCGTCGTTCGTGCGGCTGACCACCTGAACCCAGCCCCCGTCGCCGGTGTTGTGCCGGATGCCGTTCTCGACCAGGTTGTGGACGAGGCGTTCGAGGAGCAGCGCATCGCCGAGGACGAGCGCCTCCCCCGCCTTCTCCTGAACGGTGACTCCGGCGCGCCCCGCCTCCCCCATGATCTGGTCCGTCACATGGGTCACCACGTCGGCGAGGTCGACGGGCAGCCGTTCGGCGATCTCGTTCTCCGAGCGGGCGAGCAGCAGCAGGCCGGTGATCAGCCGCTCGTGCCGGATGTTGATCTCCAGCAGGTTCTCGCCGAGTTGCCGGACGTCCTCGGAGGCCGTCTTGCGGTGCATGGCCACCTCGACGAGCGCGCGGCCCAGCGTCAGCGGGGTGCGCAGTTCGTGGGAGGCGTTGGCGACGAAGCGACGTTGGCCGTCGAAGGAGCGGTCGAGCCGCTCGACCATGGTGTCGAAGGTGTCGGCGAGATCCTTGACCTCGTCGTCGGGGCCGCGCAGCGCGATGCGCTCATGCAGGCCCCGGTCGGCGGCGGGCGAGCTGGCGATACGGTGCGCCGTGTCCGTGACCCGGTACAGCGGGGCCAGCACGCGCCCCGCGATCAGCCAGCCGAACCCGGCCGCGACGCCGCCGACGACGAGCAGCGCGAACCCTCCTTGGGTGAGCAGTGAGTTGGTGGCGACGTCCCGGAGCCGGTCGCTCTCGGCGCCCATCCATCGTTCGAGGTCGTCGAAGTCCCGCGGAGGCGTCGTACCCCCGCCGGAGATCAGTGTCCGCTCACCGTGCGGTTCACCGGACGGCTGTGCGGAAGGCGTTCCCGCGCCCGCCCGCGACTCGGAGACGACCTTCTGCCCCGAGCGGTCGAGCTGCTGGGTGAGCAGGGCGTAGGTGACACCGAGCAGGACCACACCGCCCGCGAAGAAGAGGCCGCCGTAGATCATGGTGAGGCGGGCGCGCAGGGTGATCCTGCGCGGAAGCAATCGGCGGGGCCACCGGGACCGTATCTTCGGCTGCGGCTCGGCCCCGCTCACCGGGTGTCTCACGGAGTCGTTCACAGGATCCGGTACCCGACGCCGGTGACGGTCTCCACGACGGCCGGGTCCCCGAGCTTGCGGCGCAGCTTGAGCACCGCGAGACGAACAGCCCCGGTGAACGGGTCGGCGTGCTCGTCCCACGCCTTCTCCAGGAGCTGCTCGGCGGAGACCGCGGCCCCCTCGGCGCGCAGCAGTTCGGCCAGCACCGCGAACTCCTTCTTCGACAGGGGGACGTAACGGCTGCCCCGGAACACCTCACCCCGGGCCGGGTCCAGGGTGAGCCCCGCGCGACGCAGTACAGGAGGCGCGGCGGGCCGCGATCGCCGTCCCAACGCCAGTACACGGGCGGTGAGTTCGGGGAAGGCGAAGGGTTTGACGAGGTAGTCGTCGGCGCCCAGGCCGAGGCCGAAGACCCGGTCGGTGACCTCGGCGGCCGCCGTGAGCATCAGCACCCGCGCGCTCGACTCGGAGGCGACCAGTTCCCGGCACACGTCGTCGCCGTGCACGAGCGGCAGATCGCGGTCGAGGACGATCACGTCGTAGTCGACGACCGTCGCACGTTCCAGCGCCGCCGCTCCGTCGTACGCGGTGTCGACCGCGTGGGCATGGCCCCGCAGCCACTCCGCGATCGCGTCGGCGAGCATCGGTTCGTCCTCGACCACGAGTACCCGCATCCGGTCACACCTCTCTCTGGGCGGAGTGCTCCGCACAGCAAGGGTGCCGGGAGCTGTGTTTCCTTTCTGTTAGTGATCGTCGACAGGCCGCACCCCAGAACACTCAAGTGCCATGGAAACGCTGGAGAAACAGCCGGCCCTGTTCCCTCCTGACGAGTGGCCGGAGAACTCCTCCGGTCCCGACACGAGGAGACGACGCGATGCGGAAACGGACCCGCGGCACACTCGCCGCCCTACCGCCGGCACTCGCCCTGGCGCTTGCCCTGTCCCTTTCGGGATGTGGCGCCGGCGGCAACACGGTGGAGACGGATGCGGCAGCGAGCAGGAAGGCGCAGGAGGACCAAGGGGTGAAGTTCGCGCAGTGTCTGCGTGAGCACGGCGTGGACGTGGAGGACCCGGAGCCCGGCAAGGGACTCCGGATCACCGGTCAGCTGCCCAAGGGTGAGGTCGATGCGGCGATGGAGGCCTGCCGCAAGTACGACCCCGTGCAGAACGGGGACGCGAGTGCCGACCCCGAGGCGGAGGAGCGGGTGCGCAAGCTCGCCCAGTGCATGCGCGACAACGGGGTGGAGGACTTCCCCGACCCGGAACCCGGCAGTTCGGGTCTTCGGATCGAGCAGAACGTCGCCGAGGACCCCGACTTCGCGAAGGCCCAGAAGACGTGCGACAAGTACGCCCCTGACGGCGGCGAAGGTCCGTCCAACGACAAGGCCGGCGATGAGTGAGGCGGCAGTTGTGCCCGACGACACCTCTCCCGAACGCACACCAACCGAAACGCCGAGCGACCGGTCGCGGCCCGAAGTCCGGTCCACGCAGGCGCATGTCGAACCCCTCCCCGAGATCGCAGAACCCGAATCCCGGTCCGAGACCATAGAACCCGAATCCCGGTCCTCCCCCTCGGAACCGGCCGAGCCGAATCGTCGCCGGCGCCACAAGCGCCGCCGCCGCAATGCCGTCATCGCCGTGGGTGTCATCGCCGCGGTCGGCGGAGCGGCGGCCGCCGGTCTCGGTCTGGCCGGACGCGACGGGTCCGGTGCCGCGTCCGCCACGCAACTCCCCCCGGCCACCGCCGATGTGACCCGCCAGACCCTCAAGGACAGCCAGTCCGAGGACGGCGAACTCGGCTACGGGACGGCGACCACCGCGACCGGCCGTGTCCCTGGCACCGTCACCGAACTCCCGGACGCCGGCGAGAAGATCACCCGGGGCAGGACCCTGTACGAGGTCGACGACAAACCCGTAACCCTCATGTACGGCGGAACTCCCGCGTACCGCGATCTGAAGCCCGGCGTCGAGGGCGCGGACGTCGAGGCGTTGGAGCGGAACCTCGACGCGCTCGGCTACTCGGGCTTCACGGTCGACGACGAGTACACCGACGCGACCGCCGACGCGGTGAAGGAGTGGCAGGAGGACCGTGGCCTGGACGAGACCGGGGCCGTCGAGCTGGGCCGGGTGGTGTTCGCGCCGGCGGCCGTGCGGGTGGACGCCGTGGAGGCCGAGGAGGGCGCCGCCACGGGTCCGGGCCAGAAGGTGCTGTCGTACACCGGCACCGCCCAGGTCGTCACGCTCGAACTCGACACCGCCGACCGCCGGTTGGCGGAGAAGGGCACGAAGGTCGCCGTCGGGCTGCCGGACGGTACGAGCGTCGAGGGGCGGATCAAGGATGTCGCCACCGAGATCGATCCCGGCGACGGCGGGCAGCAGGACCCGACGACCAAGGTGAAGGTGACCGTCGCGTTGGACGGCACCAAGGCGCAGAAAGCGGCCGCGTCCTACGTACTGGCCGCCGTCGACGTCGTCTTCACCGCGGGCGAGCGCAAAAACGTCCTCACCGTTCCGGTCGCCGCGCTCATGGTGCTTCCGGAGGGCGGTTTCGGCGTCGAGGTCGTACAGGGGTCGACCACGGCGTACGTGGCTGTCGAGACGGGGCTGTTCGCGAACGGGCGGGTGGAGATCACCGGCGAGGGCATCGCCGAGGGTACGAAGGTGGGGATGCCCGCATGATCTCGCTGACCGATGTCACCAAGGTCTATCCCGGCGGTGTCACCGCGCTGGCCGGGGTGTCCCTGACGATCGCGCGCGGTGAACTCGTCGCCATCGTGGGCCCGTCGGGCTCCGGGAAGTCGACCATGCTGCACATGCTCGGCACGCTCGACCGGCCCTCGTCGGGCAGTGTGCGGGTCGAGGGGTACGACGCGGGCGCACTGTCGGACGCGCGGCTTTCGGCGCTGCGGGCGCGCCGGATCGGCTTCGTCTTCCAGCGGTTCCATCTGGCGGGCGGGACAACGGCGTTGGAGAACGTGGCCGACGGTCTGCTCTACTCCGGGTTGCGGTCGGCCGAGCGCCGCCGTCGCGCGGCGCAGGCCCTGCGGCGGGTGGGCCTGGGGCACCGTATGCACCACGAGCCGCAGGAGTTGTCCGGCGGTGAGCGTCAGCGGGTCGCCGTGGCCCGCGCGGTCGCCGGGGACCCTCCGCTGCTGCTCGCCGACGAGCCGACGGGGGCGCTGGACTCCGTGTCGGGCCTGGGTGTGATGCGGCTGCTGCGCGAACTGCACGGCGCCGGCACCACGGTCGTGATCATCACCCATGACCGGGAGATCGCCGACTCGCTGCCACGGCGGGTGCGGATGCGGGACGGCCGGGTGGTCGAGGACACGACGGAGCACGGCGTACGGGACCGGGCGCCGGAGGTGGTCCGATGACCACGGATCTCCTGCGCCCCGCCCATCTCGGCCCGGCCGACGTCGTCAGAGTCGGCGCCGTCGGCCTGCGCACCCGGCCGCTGCGGGCCTTCCTCTCGGCGCTCGGCATCGCGATCGGTATCGCGGCGATGGTTGCCGTCGTCGGCATCTCGTCCTCGTCCCGCGCCGATCTCGACCGTGCGCTCGCGGCCCTCGGCACCAATCTGCTCACGGTGTCACCGGGCTCCACCCTGACCGGCGGGGAGGCCGAACTCCCCTCCACCGCGGAGGACATGGTGTCCCGCATCGACGGCGTGGAGTCCGTGTCGGCGGTCGGCAGGGCGGAGGACGCGAAGGTCTACCGCAGCGACCGGATCCCCGAGGCACAGACGAACGGCATCGCGGTGTACGCGGCCCGCACATCTCTACGGGCCACGATCGGCGCCGAGTTGGCGAGCGGGACCTGGCTGAACGGGGGAACGGGCAGTTATCCGGCGGCGGTGCTCGGTGCGACGGCCGCCCAGCGGCTCGGCATCGGGAAGGCGAGTCCGGACACCCAGGTGCGGGTCGGCGGCAGCTGGTTCACGGTGGTCGGGATTCTCCAACCATCCGAACTGACACCGGAGTTGAACACGGCGACGCTGGTCGGCTGGCCGGTGGCCGAGTCGGAGCTGGGGTTCGACGGGCATGCCACCACGGTCTACACCCGCTCCGCCGACACCTCCGTGACGACGGTCCGCGAGGTCCTGGGCGCCACCGCCAACCCCGAGGCACCGAGCGAGGTCCAGGTCTCCCGGCCCTCGGACGCGCTGGCCGCCAAGCAGGCCGCGGGCGAGGCGTTCACCGGGCTGCTGCTCGGCCTTGGCGCGGTGGCCCTGCTCGTCGGCGGGGTGGGGGTGGCGAACACGATGGTCATCTCGGTCCTTGAGCGCCGGGCGGAGATCGGACTGCGCCGCTCACTGGGCGCGACGCGACGGCAGATCCGTACGCAGTTCCTGGCGGAGTCCCTGCTGCTGTCCGCCCTCGGCGGTGCGGCGGGTGCCCTGCTGGGCCTGACCGTCACCGCCGGGTACGCCCTCTACCAGGGCTGGCCGACCGTCGTACCGCCCTGGGCGCTGGCCGGTGGCATCGCGGCGACCCTGGTGATCGGCGGCCTGGCCGGGCTCTACCCGGCGATCCGGGCATCGCGCCTGTCCCCGACGGAGGCACTCGCGACGCCGTGAGAACGCGGACCTCCCGACGCCGAGGGAACCCGGACCTCGCGGCGCCGTGAGAACGCGGACCTCCCGACGCCGCGAGACGCGAACCTCGCGGCGCCGTGAGACCCGAACCCCGTGCAGTACCGCAAGACCCGAACCGTGCGGTACCGCAAGACCCGAACCGTGCGACATCGCAAGAACGCGGCCTACACGTCCAGCAGCTCCGGCCGGTGCTGGGCGTCGTAGGCCGCGCGCGACTCGGCGATCGTGCCGCGGTGCCGCTCGGCCCAGTCGGTGAGGGACAGCAGCGTCTCGTACAACTCATGGGCCACCGGGGTGAGTTCGTACTCCACCTTCGGTGGCACCGTGGGATGGACGGTGCGCGTGACCAGTCCGTCGCGCTCCAGGTTGCGCAGCGTGAGGGAGAGCATGCGGCGGCTGATGCCCTCCACGCTGCGCTCCAGTTCGGTGAAGCGGATCGGCCCGTGCGCGGCGGCGACGATGATCAGCACGCTCCATTTTCCGGCGACCCTGTCAAGAACCTCGCGGACGGGGCAGGCCTGCGCGTGCACTGCCTGCGGGGTAACACCGGTGTTCCCCTGGGACATCGAAGTGCCTCCTTATGCCGGTCTCCATGGTCACTCACGATGGACCCCGTTACAAGTCGTGCACCTATGGAGAACGTCGAGGTCATCGCCATGCAGTCCCACACCGTGCCACCGGCACCACGAACCTACTCCCGCTGGGCCTCCCTGGTCGTGCTCTGCGCGGGCACGCTGATGACCGTCCTGGACGGGAACATCGTCACGGTCGCGATGCCCGCGATCCAGAGCGACCTCGGCTTCTCGGGCCCGGGCCTCGCCTGGGTCGTGAACGCGTATCTGATTCCCTTCGGCGGGCTGCTGCTGCTCGTGGGGCGGCTCGGGGATCTGGTGGGCCGCAAGCGGATGTTCGTCGCCGGGCTCGCCGTGTTCACCGCGGCGTCCGTCCTGTGCGGGGTCGCCACCAGCCAGGGCATGCTGGTCGCCGCCCGCGCCTTGCAGGGTGTCGGCGGGGCGATGACCTCGGCGGTCGTCCTCGGCATGCTGGTCGCCCTGTTCGCTGAGCCGCGCGAACAGGCCCGCGCCATCGCGGTGTTCAGCGCTGTCGGCGCGGGGGGCGGGGCACTCGGCACCTTCCTCGGCGGGGCGCTGACGCAGGCGGTCGGCTGGCACTGGATCTTCCTGATCAACCTGCCGATCGGGGCGGCGGCATTGCTCGCGGCGCTCCGCATCCTCGCCTCCGATCAGGGAGTCGGCCTCGGCAAGGGCGCCGACTATCCCGGAGCCGCACTGGTCACGGGCGCACTGATGCTGACCGTGTACGCGATCATCGGCGCCGGCGACCGCACGCTGGGCGCCACCCTCGCCCTCGCCGCCGTATCGCTGGTCCTCTTCACCGGCTTCACCCTGCGGCAGACACGGGCCGCTCGCCCACTGCTGCGGCTGCGGCTCTTCCGCTCCCGCGCCCTGACGGGTGCGAACGGCGTCCAGATCCTGATGATCGCGGGGATGTTCGGCTTCCAGTTCATTGGCGCGCTCTATCTTCAACGCGTCCTGGGCTACAACGAGTTGCTCACCGGCACGGCGTTCCTGCCCGCGCCGATCGCGATCGGGGTGCTGATGCTGAGCCTGTCGGCGCGCACGATCGCCCGCTTCGGCCCGTACCGGGTACTGCTCGTCGGGCTCGTCCTCATCACGGCGGGCATGGCGCTGCTCAGCCGGGCCCCGGCCGACGGCAAGTACCTCGCCGACGTGCTGCCTCCGCTGCTCCTCCTCGCCGCCGGCTTCGCCGCCGCGATGCCCGCGGTGACGGGACTCGCCATGTCGGGCGCCCGCGAGGAGGACGCGGGACTCGCCTCCGGGCTCTTCAACACCACCCAGGTGGTGGGCGGTTCACTGGGTCTGGCGGTCCTCACGACCCTGGCGGCGAGCCGCACGGAACGGCTGCTCGGCGAGGGTGGGCAACTGGTCGCGGCGACGGCGGACGGCTACCGGCTGGCGTTCACGGTCGCCATGGGGATCACCGCGACCGCGCTGGTACTGGCGGCGGTGCTGCTGAGGCCGGGGCGTGTCTCCTCCTCCGCGGGCACGGTGGAGGAGGCACCCGAGGCCGAGCCTCAGCCCCGCGCGAACGCCTCCCGGTGATCGCGCGCCCACCGGTCGTAGGTACGCGGATCACGGCCCAGTACCCGGCGTACGTCCTCGGTCAGCACCGCGTTCCCGCCTTTGCGGACGTACACCGTACCCGCTAGGACGCCTTCGGCGCGGGTCTCGGGCATTCCGGCCTCGAGGAACTGCGCGCGGAGCACGTCCGGGGGTACGTCGACGGTGGTGACCGGGCTGCCGAGGACCTCGGCGAGGGTGGCGGCCTGGTCGGACGTGGTGAGGAGCTCGGGTCCGGTCAGGGTGTACGTGCGGCCTGAGTGCCCCGGCGCGAGCAAGGTCTCGGCCGCGACCTCGGACACGTCACGCGGATCGATGACACCCTGCGCGCCCGTCCCGGTCATGTTGGGCACCGGGCTGCCGGAGTGGATCGCCTCCGCCCACCTCAGCGTGTTGGAGGCGAACGACGAAGGGCGCAGCACGGTCCACTCCAACTCGCTGGCCTGGACAGCCTGTTCACCGCCGACATGCCAGTTGCCCAGGGCAGGGTCGCCCGTACCGATGGAGGAGAGCTTCACGACCCGCCGTACGCCCGCCGCCCGCGCCGCCGCGACCAAGTCCGCGTCGGCGTCCGCGTCGCCGGGGCCGAGGACGCCCACGGAGAAGAAGGCGGACACCCCGGACATGGCGGCCTCGACGGACGCGGGCTCGTGGTAGTCGCCGCGCACCACCTCGATGCCGGCGGGCACCTGAGCGCGGGAGGGGTCCCGGGTCAGCGCGCGGGCCTTCTCGCCGCGCGCCGCGAGCTGCCGCAGAAGTTCACTGCCGATGGTGCCCGTGGCACCGGTCACTAGAATCATGTCCTCCACCGTGTCGAGCCGGTGCGGTCGGCCGCTAGGAGATTCCGGCACGGTTCCCGGGCCCGGCGAAGGCCCCGGCGCGTCTACCGTGGAGGGGTGACCACCCCGTATGAGACAAGGCCGGGCGCGAGCGGTCTCGCCGAGGAGCGTCTGGCGCTGCCCGGGGTGCTGCGTCCCTGGTTCGTCGGCGCTGCTTTCACGTCCGTCGAGGGCGAGTTGCACGAACCGTTCACCCATGTTCCGGACGCCGCAACGAAGATGGTGGTCCGGGTCGAGGAAAACGGCCGCCGCGATGTCCTGGTCGTCGGACCGCGCACCCGTGCCTCCTACCATGCGAGCAAGCGGCTTGCCTCGTGTGTGCAACTGCGCCTCGGACCTGGCGCGGCCCGCCAGTTGTTCGGCGTACCGGCGGTCGATCTCGTCGGCCGGGTCACACCACTGCGAGATTTCCCCGGCGACCATGCTCGCCAACTGGCCGACGAACTCTTTCCGTTGGAGCCCGCGCAGGTGGTGCCCCATCTGGCGGAGGCGCTGCCCGAACGGCTCGCCCCGGCCGACCCGTCGCGTACGCGACTGCTGCGCGCGGCGCTCGCGGCGATGTCGACGGACGTGGGCCATCTACCCGTGGGCGTGGGGGAATTGGCGACAAGCCTCGCCGTCAGCGAACGCCAGCTGCGCAATCTCTTCGCGGACGGCATCGGCGTCTCCCCCAAGCACTACGCCCGCATCACCCGCGTACGCCACATCCTCACGCACGCGCGCAGCGCGCCGGACACCCCCTGGGCCCAACTGGCCATCGCCACCGGCTACTACGACCAGTCACACATGACCGCCGACTTCCGCACGCTGATGGGCGTTCCGCCCACGTCGTTCTTCACCGGCCGCCTCCCCGGGCCCCAGCCCTGCCAGGCCTACCGCCGCGCCTGAAACCCGGATACGACCACCCGGCGCCGTACGGCCATGGAACATCCCATCCCTTCCTGACGGGTATACGACAACCGCGATCTCTGGTAGGAAACTTTCCTAACAGTACGTGGAAGCGTCACTCTCCCCAACGGAGGTACCGTGCACACCCCCCACATACACACGTCACGCCGCACCCTGCTCGCCCTGATCGGAGCTTCACTGGTGGCAGGTCCTGTCATCGCGACCCAGTCCGCGAGCGCGGCGGCGGTCGGTCTGGACGACCCGGCGAAGAAGGAGATCGCCATGAAGCTGGTGTCCAGCGCGGAGAACTCCTCGCTGGACTGGAAGGCGCAGTACAAGTACATCGAGGACATCGGCGACGGGCGCGGCTACACGGCCGGGATCATCGGCTTCTGCTCCGGCACCGGCGACATGCTCGACCTCGTGGAGCTGTACGCACAGCGCAAGCCCGGCAACGTACTGGCCAAGTACCTGCCCGCCCTGCGCACCGTGGACGGCACCGACTCGCACCAGGGCCTGGACCCCGGGTTCCCCGGCGACTGGGCCAGGGCGGCCCAGGACTCGGCGTTCCAGCAGGCCCAGAACGACGAGCGCGACCGCGTCTACTTCAACCCGTCCGTACAGCAGGGCAAGGCCGACGGGATCGGCGTCCTGGGCCAGTTCACCTACTACGACGCCATCGTGATGCACGGCAACGGCGGCGACAGCACCAGCTTCGGCAGCATCCGGCGGCGTGCCCTGGCGAAGGCCAAGCCGCCGGCCCAAGGTGGCGACGAGGTGACGTACCTGAACGCGTTCCTCGATGCGCGCGTCTGGGCGATGAAACAGGAAGAGGCGCACTCGGACACCAGCCGGGTCGACACCGCGCAGCGGGTCTTCCTCCAGAAGCGGAACCTGAGCCTGAATCCGCCGCTGGACTGGAAGGTGTACGGCGACAGCTTCCACATCGGCTGATCTGACCGAAGGCACGGCGGCCTGACCGAACGTACGGCGGAGGGCGCGACACCCCTGGGGTGCCGCGCCCTCCGTATGCCCGGGGCGTCAGTGGGCCGGGACCGCCTTGAGATCGTCGCCCGCCTCCATGGGATGGGTCACGTCGTCCGCGTCCTGCCCCTTGCCGAGGTGGTTGAAGACGAGGTTGAGGAGGACGGCGGCCACGCACCCCGTCGAGATCCCCGAGTCCAGGACGATCTTCGCCGTCTCCGGGAAGGCGTGGTAGAACTCCGGCGCGGTGATCGGGATGATGCCGACGGCCAGTGACACGGCGACGATCAGAACGTTGTTGTCCTTCTCCAGGCCCGCCCGTACGAGGGTCTGGATGCCGCTGGCCGCAACCGAGCCGAAGAGGACGACGCCCGCGCCGCCGAGAACGGGACGCGGTACGACGGCGATCAGCGACGCGGCCATCGGGCACAGGCCCATCAGCACGAGGAAACCGCCGCCGGTGGCGACGACGTACCGGCTGCGGATCCTGGTCATCGCGACCAGGCCGATGTTCTGCGCGAAGGCGCTGCACATGAAGCCGTTGAAGAGCGGGCTGAGCGCCGAGCCGAGGGTGTCGGCGCGCAGGCCGGCCGCGATGGTCCGCTCGTCGGCCGGGCGCTCGACGATCTCCCCCAACGCCAGCATGTCCGCGGTCGATTCGGTCATCGAGACCACCATCACCACGCACATCGAGAGGATCGCGGCGATCTGGAACTGTGGTGCACCGAAGTGGAACGGCGACGGGAAGCCGACGACGTCCGCGTCAGCCACCGGTCCGAAGTCCGTGACGCCGAAGGGGATCGCGACGAGCGTGCCGATGACGAGGCCGAGCAGTACGGCGATCTGCTTGACGAAGCCGCGGGTGAAGCGGCGCAGCAGCAGCACGATGAGGAGCGTGGCGGCGGCCAGGCCCAGATAGGTCGTCGAACCGTAGTCGTCCGCCCCGGGGTTGGGCCCCTGCGCCCAGCCGAAGGCGACCGGCAGCAGCGAGACGCCGATGAGTGTGATGACGGTGCCGGTGACGACGGGCGGGAAGAAGCGGACCGCCTTGCTGAAGAACGGGGCGGCCATGAAGCCGAGGACGCCCGCGACGATGACCGCGCCGAAGATGACGGGCAGTGCATCGCTCTTGTCCTTGGTGGAGGCGACGACCGCGGTCATCGGGGCGACACCCGCGAAGGTGACGCCGTTGACGAACGGCAGCCTGGCGCCGATCTTCCAGAAGCCGATCGTCTGCAGGAAGGTGGCGAGGCCCGCCGTGAACAGACAGGCGCCGGTGAGGAAGGTCAGCTCGGTGGCGCTCAGACCGACGGCGGCACCGACGATCAGGGGCGGCGCGACGACTCCGGCGTACATGGCGGCGACGTGCTGGAGGCCACTGGTCGCCATCTTCAGGGGCGGGAGTTTCTCGTCAACCGGGTGCTTCTGCTGGCCAGTTGGTTGTGCGTCGGTGCTGGGCTCGGGCTGCTGGGCGGCCACGGCGGCTCCTCCGGTCGGTTACACGTCGGCGTTGACGCGGGGTTCAGGGAGGTGGTGCGCGGTCGTGCGGGACCGGGACGGAGACCGTTCGCGGGCGGGGGTAACAGACATCGTTCGGGAGGAACGGAGACCGCCTGAGGGAACGGAGACCGCTCCGGGGCGCGCACGTCCACGCACGCCCCGGACACGGCCGCCATGGACCCCGCTCGGGTCCACGGCTACCGGCCGGGGGCCGTCCCCCTCGGCCGGAGATCTTCGGTTGTTCGGGCCTGTACGGCGGTGTGCGTCGAGCCGAACCGTCAGGCCCGCGCGGCGATGCGCGCGAGGCGCTGTGCCTGGTCCCGTGTGGAGCGGGCGATGGCGTCCTCGTCGACGTGCAGGAGCCGGCTGTCCTCGACGACCGGCCGGCCGTTGACCAGGGAGAGGGTGACCGGGGCCGCCGCGCCGAAGACCAGCGCGGTCACCGGGTCGGCGATCGAGGCGTGGGCCAGGGTGTCCAGCTTCCACAGCACGAGGTCGGCGAGCTTGCCTGGCTCCAGGGAGCCGATCTCCGCAGCCCTGCCCAGGACTTGGGCGCCACCGAAGGTGCCGAGACGCAGCGCCTGACGGGCGTTGAGGGCGGCCTCGCGGTGTGCGCCGAGGCGGTTGATGAGGAGCGCGTTGCGCAGTTCGGTGTGGAGTTCGCCGGACTCGTTCGACGCGGTGCCGTCGACGCCGAGGCCGACCGGGACGCCGGCCGCGAGCATGTCGGGGACGCGCGCGATCCCGGCCGCCAGACGGGCGTTGGAGGACGGGCAGTGGGCGACACCCGTCTTCGTACGGGCGAAGGCGGCGATGTCGGAGTCGTTCATGTGGACGCAGTGCGCCATCCACACGTCCTCGCCGAGCCAGCCCGTCGACTCGAAGTACTCGGTCGGGCCCATGCCGAACAGTTCCTTGCAGAACTGCTCCTCCTCCACGGTCTCCGAGCCGTGCGTGTGCAGCCGTACGCCCTTACGGCGGGCCAACTCGGCGCCCTGCCGCATCAGTTCGGTGGACACGGAGAACGGTGAGCAGGGCGCGACGGCCACCTGCGTCATCGCGCCGAAGGAGGCGTCGTGGTGCTCGTCGACCGTCGCCTCGGTCGCGGCGAGGGCCCCTTCCAGTGTCTCGACGGCGAAGTCCGGCGGCAGCCCGCCGTCCTTCTCGCTGCGGTCCATCGAGCCGCGGGCCAGGGTGAAGCGGACGCCCGTCTCCCGCGCGGCCCGGATGATCGCGCCGGACAGGTCGCCGGACCCCTTCGGGAAGACGTAGTGGTGGTCCATGGCAGTGGTGACGCCGCCGCGGGCCATCATGGCGAGGGAGCCCTGCGCTGCCGCGTACGTCATCTGCTCGTCGATGCGCGCCCAGGTCGGGTAGAGCGCGACGAGCCAGTTGAAGAGGTTGTGGTCGGTGGCCAGACCCCGGGTGATCCACTGGTAGAAGTGGTGGTGGGTGTTGACCAGGCCCGGGGTCACCAGGTGCCCGGTGCCGTCGATGCGGCGCACGACGTTCTCCAGGCCCTGCGGGGCCCTGCCCGCACCGAGAGACTCGATGAGGTTGCCCGCGACGACGATGTGGCCCGACGTGTACGCGGTGTCATCCGCGTCCACCGTCGCGATCGCACAGTTCTCGATGACGATCCGCTGGACTTCCGCCGATGCTGCCATGGTGCGTCCTTCTTCCTATCCGGGGGTGGGCACGGCAGGACCCTAGGAGGTTTGAGTACCGCGGCGGGGAGGCCACGGGTGCCGAAGGAGGGGGTGCCCCCGGCCGGCCGGACGAGGACACCGGGCAGGGATCAGAGATTGGTGAGGTCCACCGGGATCCGCGGCTCGACGCCGTCGCGGATGACGGTGGCCTCGATGAGCCCGTACGGGCGGTCCGCCGCGAAGTAGACCTCATTGTCGTTCTCAAGGCCGAACGGCTTCAGGTCCACCAGGAAGTGATGCTTGTTCGGGAGCGAGAAGCGGACCTCGTCGATCTCGCTGCGGTTGTCGATGATCCGCGAACCCATTTGGTACAGGGTCTGCTGAAGGGAGAGCGAGTAGGTCTCCGCGAAGGCCTGGAGCATGTGCTTCCTGACCTTGTCGTAGGACTTCTCCCAGTTGGGCATCTGCTGGTCGTCGGCCGACCAGTTGAAGCGCCAGCGGGCGGCGACCTGGGTGGCCAGGATGCGGTCGTACGCCTCGGGCAGCGTCGTGTACTTGTCCTTGACGTAACCCCAGAACTCGGAGTTCGTCGAGTTCATCACGACGAGGTCCTCCAGCCCCGAGATGATCTCCCACGACGAACCGTCATACGTGATCTGGCTGACCCGGGTCTCCTGGCCCTTGCGCACGAAGGAGTGCTTGACCTCGTCGGCGCCGATGAACTTCGAGTCGGCGTCCGAGGTCTCGATGCGCTCCCAGGAGTACTCCTCGATCCGGATCCGCGCCGTCCTGATCGGCTCCTGGCTCGTCACGAAGTGCCGGGCGAGGTGGATGCCGAACTGCTCGGCGGACTCGATGCCGTGCTCCTTGGCGAAGGCGTACACCGTGTTCTTGGTGGTGTCCGTCGGAAGGACGTTCGCGTTGGAGCCCGAGTAGTGGACCTCCTCCATGTCGCCGCTCAGCGCGACCGACACGTTCAGGTCCTTGATGTGATGGGTGTCGCCGTCCCGCGTGATCTTGACGACGCGGTTCTCGGCCTTGCCGTACTGGTTCTGCCCCAGGATCACAGGACGGGCAGGACGGGCATTGTCGGTCATGTCTGCTAGCTCCCTCGGTAAACGGAGTAGCCGAACGGGTTGAGCAGCAGCGGTACGTGGTAGTGCTCGCCCGGCCTGACGGCGAAGGTGATGATCACCTCGGGGAAGAACACTCCGGTCGCACCGCTGTCCCGATTCGCGGGGGCGTCCTGCTGCGCATCGGCTTGCTTCTTCTCTTGGTACTCCTCGACCGCGAAGTCGAGCCGTACGTGGGTCGTCCCCTCCGGCAGCGCCGGAAGGTCCTTGCACCGGCCGTCCGCGTCGGTCGCGGAGCCGCCGAGTGCCTGCCAGTGCGCGTCACGCCCGGAGCGGGCCGCGAGCTGAACCGCGACACCCCCGGCGGGGCGCCCGACGCTGGTGTCCAGGATGTGCGTGGACACGGAAGCTGTGCTGTCGGTGCTCATACGTCATCTTCCTGCTGTACGAGATTGGCCAGACGGATGCGGTTGATCTTGCCGAGCTCGGCGCGGACGGTCTCGCGCTCCTGCCCCGGCGCGTTGCCGATCCGTTCCTTGACCGCGTCGCGCATCTGCTCGCCGGTCCTGCCGGTGGCGCAGATCAGGAAGACGTGGCCGAACCTCTCCTGGTAGGCCAGGTTCAGTTCGAGCATCTCCTCCTTGAGCTCCTCGGAGGCGCCGGCCATGCCGCGCTGCTCCCGAGAGGAGGTCGGGTCCCCCGGCTTGGGCCGGCCGATCGGCGGATGCCCGGCCATCGCCTCCGCCAGGTCTGCGGTGGTCAGGTCGGCCATGGCGGCGTCGCTGGCAGCGAGGAGGTCGGCGAGACTTGCGAAGGGGCGGCGGGCGAGCAGACCGCTCCCCCATGCTGACGAGGCGCACGCCTCGTGGAGGGCGGCGGCTGCCGCATGCTCCTCCAGGGCGTTGAACCGGGCGAGGCCCGGTGTCGAGGAACTCGAAGTCACGGGAGCCTCCGTGGCCTTGTTGCTGGACGGGCTGCGGATAGCTAACGCCCTCGGAAACTTCACGTCAACACTTTGTTGAAAACTTCGGGTAACAAAAGCCGCCGCCCGGATCGTCCGGACGGCGGCGGGTCACAACCGGGAGGCCTTCAGCGAGGCCTACGACATATCCCCAGGTCAGGAGTCCTTCTCCCGGTTCAGATAGTTGTAGACGGTGAAGCGGCTCACCCCGAGGGCGCTCGCCACCGTCTCCACGCCGTGCCGCACGGAGAAGGCGCCGCGCGCCTCCAGTATCCGTACGACCTCCTGCTTGGCCTTGCGGTCGAGGTCGGCCAGCGGCCTGCCCCGCTTGCGCTCCAGGGCGGCCAGGATGTGGTCGAGGGAGTCGGCGAGCTGGGGCAGGCGTACGGCGACGACGTCCGCGCCCTCCCAGGACAGCACGACGTCATCGGCGCCCGCCTGGTCCACCGGCAGCATCTCGCCCCCCATGGCGTCGACGAGCGGCTTGACGGCCGAGACGAAAGGGTCGTCCCCGAAACCGGTCACTTATCGCCCTCCTCGACGGCGCCGACGACGTTCACCTGCAACGAGACCCGGGTGGCGCCCGCCGCCAGGGTCTTGCGCAGCAGCGCGTCGACCGCGCCAAGGACCGCGTCCGCACCACCCTCCGCGGTGTTGCCGAACGGGCCGACATCCACGGCGTCCAGCTCGGCGGCCTCGATGACCTCACGGGCGACCAGCGCGTGCGGCGGCGCCTCGTCGAGGTCGAAGGGCTCGGTCGTGAACTCCACTCTCAATCTCACTATGCCCCCATGGCATCTCTGACCTGCACGTTCTCTCAGTCCTCCGGCGGAGAGGGCACATCCGGGGCACATTCCCCCGTCAGGGCACCGAATGCCCGGTCCACCGCGACCCTGGTCCGTTCCTCCGACTCAAGGAAGAGATGGCTGTACACGTTCAGGTCATCGCAGCGTTGGTATGCCCCAGTCGCTCCGCCACGACCTTAACGGACTCCTCCGCGGCGATCAGCAGAGATGCGTAGGCATGCCGTAGGGCGTGGGGTCCGGTGCCATTGGGGAGCTTGGCCTTGGCGATGGCTGGACGCCAGATCTGCTCGTAGAAGCGGGACGAGTGGATTGGCTCGCCCTTTTCATTCCGAAACAGAAAATCTTCCCTATGGGCAGGGAAATTGTCGAGATGCCCCCTGAGTGATGTCGCGATAATGCCGGACAGCGGGACCCTGCGATGAGACCTTCTCGTCTTCGGAGGACACACGTGAACCCCCTTTTCACCCGGAACTCGCTGAATCTGCTGCTCCACCTTGACCATGCGGTGAGTGAAGTCGATATGCTTCACTTTCAGCCCAAAAAGCCCTCCAGGGCGGAGACCGGTGCCCGCGCCCAGGATAACCAGGGCGCGATATCGGCGCTGTACAGCATTAGCCAAAATGCCCACTTGGTCCACCGTTAGTGGCACGATTTCAGCATGAGGCACCGATGGTAGTTTGACACCTGCGCATGGACTCCGCGGAATTATTCCATCGCGAACCGCAGTTCCCGCAGCGTGCGGACCAGTTCGACGCGGGCCACAGACCCGGCGTCGTACAGGCGGCAGCGGCTCTTGGAGCGGGCCACGGGCGGTACCGCTCCCTCGTCCGACCAGAAGTGCCTGGTGCGCGCAGAGAGTCCGGTGCGCTGTGCGAGCCGGCCGATGGTGAGCACGTCGGGGGTTCGCAGTCCATAGGAGAGATCCTGGACCCTCCAGCCGCGGGAGTCTCAAGTGCCCCAGTGCGGCATCCCGTCAGTTCGCGGTCACCGACCGGCCGGGCACGCGGCTTTCTCCGTGGCGCAGTCGGCGCGACGGCACCGGTCGCCTCGCGCCTCCCGTGTCTACTCGTGGTCGGCGGAGCACAGCGGGTCCTCGCGTTCGCCGCGGCTGACCAGGCCCGTCTCGTAGGCGATGACGACGGCCTGGGCGCGGTCGCGTAGGGAGAGTTTGGCGAGGATGCGGGAGACATGGGTCTTCACCGTCGCCTCCGACAGGTGGAGCCGGTCGGCGAGTTCGGCGTTGCTCAGGCCCTGGGCGAGGCGGCGCAGTACCTCCAACTCGCGTGGTGTGAGGGCAGCGAGGTCGCGATGGAGGGCGGTCGTGTCGGGGGTTCGGCGCGCGAACCGCTCGACGAGGCGGCGGGTGATGACGGGGGCGAGGAGCGCGTCGCCGGAGCGGACCGTGCGGACGGCGGCGACGAGATGTTCGGGCGTGACGTCCTTGAGGAGGAAGCCGCTGGCCCCGGCGGACAGCGCCGCGTAGACGTAGTGGTCGAGGTCGAACGTCGTCAGCATGACGACCCGTGGTTCGTCCGCGGCGCCGGTGAGGATACGCCGCGTGGCCTCCAGGCCGTCCATCTCCGGCATCCGGATGTCCATCAGCACCACGTCGGGCCGGGTGCGCCGGACCGCGTCGACGGCCTCGACGCCGTTGGTCGCCTCGGCGACCACCTCGATGCCCTCGGCGGTGAGGATCATCCGGAAACCGGTGCGTACCAGCGCCTGGTCGTCGGCGACCACGACACGCAGCGGTTCGGTCACGCTTCCTCCAAAGGAATCAGTGCATGGACGCGGTAACCGCCGAGCGGGCACGGGCCGGTTCGCAGGGTGCCGCCGTAGACGGCCAGTCGCTCGCGGAGGCCGATGAGCCCATGACCGTTGCCGGTCGCCGCGGATGGGCTCGGGCTGCCGCCGGAGTCGGTGACCTCCACCCGTAGATCGTCGCCACCGTAGTCGACCTTCACTCTCGCGGTCGCCCCGACTGCGTGTTTCACCGTGTTGGTCAACGCCTCCTGCACCACGCGGTAGGCGGCGAGTTCCACGCCGGCCGATACGCGGCGCGGTGTCCCGGAGACGTCCAGTTCCACCGACACTCCGGCGCTCCGCATGCGCGCGATCAGCGTGTCCAGCTGGTCGAGTCCCGGTTGTGGCTCGAGCTCTTCGGGGTCGGCCGACTCGGATCCGTCCGCGTTCATCGTGAGCAGCCCCATGACGTGGCGCAGCTCGCTCATCGCGGACCGGCCGCCGGCCTCCACCGCGAGCAGCGCCTCGGATGCCTGGTCGGGGGCCGCTTTCATGACCTTGCGGGCGGCTCCGGCCTGGATGACCATCATGCTGACGTTGTGCGTCACCACGTCGTGCAGTTCGCGGGCGATCCTGGCGCGTTCGTGCTCGACCGCCCGGCGCAGCGCCTCCGCCTGTTCACGTTCCACGGCGGACAGCCGCGCACTGCTCTCGTCGGCCCGGAGCTTCCATGCCCGCAGCCCGTTGGCCGCCACGACGAGCGGCACCGCGATCAGCAGGGGAACGTACTGCGTGGGCACGGTGGGTGCCCCCGGATCCCCGACCGTGGCGACCAGGAGGACCGCGACGGGCAGGCTGGCCAGCGTCGCCACCCGGTAGGGGCTGTAGGCGGCGGCACTGTAGGCGGCGATCACGCAGGCGTAGAACGTGAGCCGCGCCGCGTCACCGGGCGTGAACAGGGTGGCGCCCATGACGATCCACAGCACGGCCAGTGGATACCGGCGGCGCAGCGCCAAGGGTGCGGAGGCCAGAAGCGCCAGGCCCAGCAGGGCGACCCAGTCGACCGCCCGGGTCGGGTAGCCGATCGGAACGGGACGGTCCTGCCGGCTGTCCCATCCGTGCAGGTTGTCGAGGACGTATTGGGCCGCGGCGACACCGAGGCACAGCGCGAGTGCCGCGTCGAAGGCCTTGTTCCGCCGGGTGGGGCTCGGGGTGGGGCCGCTGGGGCGCGTCAGCGCCCTGGCTCCCTGTCGCACGCGGTCCATCACCGGGCCATTGTCACCGATGGCCCACATCACCGGCATCCACACGGAGGGCCTCTCGGATACACCGGTCGACTACATCTCAGGGATGACACCGACCGGCATCAGCCCAACGCGGTACGGGAATTACCCCTGCCGACCGTCGTGCTCCCCAGGGCCGCGCCCCTAGCGTCACACCCATCAGATGTGAGCAACGAGGGAGCGTCCATGACCACACCGGTGATCGAACTGCGCGAAGTGAGCCGCCGCTACGATGCCGGGCCACCGGCCCTGCAGAACGCGTCGATGACCGTGCAGGCCGGTGAAGCCGTCGCGATCCTGGGTCCGTCCGGCAGCGGGAAGTCCACCATGCTCAACCTGATCGCGGGCCTGGACCGGCCCGACACCGGAACCGTCACGGTGGACGGCGTACGCGTGGACCAGCTCGGCGAGGCCGGCTCCGCCCGCTACCGACGCTCGAAGATCGGCATGGTCTTCCAGTTCTTCAACCTGCTCGACGATCTGACCGTCGCCGACAATGTCGTCCTGCCCGCGCAACTGGCCGGAATGGGACGGCGCGAGGCGAACCGCCGCGCGGCGGACCTGCTGGAGTCGCTCGGTATCGCCCGGCACGGCGGCGCCTTCCCGGGCCGGCTGTCCGGCGGGCAGCGTCAACGCGTCGCGGTGGCAAGAGCCTTGATGAACCGCCCGCCGCTCCTCCTGGCGGACGAGCCGACCGGCGCGCTGGACTCCGCGTCCGGCGAGGACGTGAGCGAGCTGCTCAGGGAGCTCAACGCCGAGGGTCAGACGATCGTCATCGTCACCCACGACCTGTCCCTGGCGCAGTCCTGCACGAAGCGCACCGTGCAGCTCGTCGACGGCCGGATCACCGCCGATGTGAACGCGGGGGTCGCCCGATGAGCGCCCTGGGCCGCGTCGTCCGCTCGGGTGTGGCGCGCCGCCGCGTGCAGACGCTGGTGATCGGACTGGCCGTCATGATGGCGGTGACCGCGTCGGTGCTCGGCGGTTCCCTGCTGGTGGCGTCCGACGCGCCGTTCGACAAGGCTTTCGTCCGGCAGCACGGTTCGCATCTCACCGCGCAGTTCAAGGCCGACAAGGCGACAAGCGCGCAGCTGGCCGCGTCCGCGGACGCCCCGGGCGTCGACGCCGCCTCGGGCCCGTACCCCACCACGACGATCAATCCGCAGGTCAACGGCATGTCCGTCGCGCCGTTGTCGGTCGTGGGCCGTGCGAAGCCCGGCGGGGACGTCGACAAGATCTCGCTGACCGAGGGCCGTTGGGTCAAGGGCCCCGGCGAGATCGTCCTGTCGGCCGATTCCGGCCTCCTGGCACGGATGGGCCTGGAGCTCCAGTTCTCGGACCTGCCCGGCAGTCCAACGCTGAAGGTGGTCGGCATGGCACGTACGGTCAGCCGTACCGCCGATGCCTGGGTGGTGCCGTCCGAGATCACCGCGTTGACGCCGACCGGCGCGACCGGTGGTTACCAGATGCTCTACCGCTTCACCAAGGCGGACACCGCCGCGGAGATCGGCAAAGGGCGGGCCGCGGTCACGGCGGCCGCTCCCGCGGGGTCGATGGCGGGTTCGCAGTCCTGGCTCGCCCTCAAGAAGGTCTCCGCGCGCGACACGTCGCTGTTCGTGCCCTTCCTCGTCGCGTTCGGCGTCCTGGGCCTGGTCATGTCGGTGCTGATCGTCGGGAACGTGGTCGCCGGCACGGTGGGTACGGGGCTGCGGCGGATCGGCGTTCTCAAGGCCATCGGATTCACCCCGGCCCAGGTCGTACGCGCCTATGTGGGCCAGGCCCTGCTGCCGGCGGCGATCGGGACCGCGGCCGGCGTCGTGATCGGAAACCTCCTGGCCGTTCCGGTGCTGTCCGAGACCGCGGACGCGTACGGCACCACGGGCCTGACCGTAGAACCTTGGGTCGACATCGCAGTGGTCGCCGGGGCGTTGGGCGTGGTGGCAGTCGCCGCCTGTCTGAGCGCCTGGCGTGCCGGCCGACTGCGGACCGTCGACGCACTGGCCGTCGGGCGAACCCCCGCGCCCGGCCGAGGGCGCCGGGCGGCCCATGTGGCCGCCCGGCTGCCCCTCCCCCGTCCCGTCAGCCTCGGTCTGGCCCGTCCGTTCGCCCGCCCCGCCCGTACGGCCTCGATGATCGCGGCGGTCCTGTTCGGCGCCACGGCCGTCACCTTCGCCACCGGCCTGGCGTCCTCGCTCAGCGAGGTGGTCACCGCGAGGGACCACAACGCCGCCGATGTCACCATCGGCGTCGTCGGCCCGCAGGCCGGACCCGGTGGCCCTCCCGGCGGGAGCCAGGCGACACCCGACGCCGCCGCCGTCGACGCGGCGATCGAGGCGCAGCCCGGAACCGCGAAGCACTACGGAAGCGCCACGACCGAGGCGACCGTCTCGGGCGTGGCCGGGTACACCAACGTCGTCGCGTTCGACGGCGACGCCTCCTGGGGCGGCTACACGATGGTCTCGGGACACTGGATGAGCAAGGCGGGCGAGGCCGTCGTGCCGACGCCGTTCATGACCGCCACCGACACGAAGGTCGGGGACACCGTCACGCTCAACGCAAACGGCAAATCGGTCACGGTCAAGATC
The DNA here is from genome assembly GCF_042721055.1 of Streptomyces sp. NPDC058470. NCBI lineage: Bacteria > Bacillati > Actinomycetota > Actinomycetes > Kitasatosporales > Streptomycetaceae > Streptomyces > Streptomyces sp. NPDC058470. The sequence goes on along the minus strand of NZ_JBHXMF010000029.1, from coordinate 3,954 downwards.
GTGGGCGAGGTCCTCGACACCCGCAACGGCGGCATGCAGGTCTACACCGACGCCGCGACAGTCGAGAACGTCGAACCGGGCCTGCAGGCCACCAGCCAGTACATCGCGGTGACGTCCGGTACCTCGCTGAGCAGTTACGTCTCCGAACTGAACCAGAAGCTGCAGCCGCTGGGTGTCAGTTCGACGAGCGCCAAGAACGAGAGCGAGAGCGACACCGTCGTCATCCTCAACTCGCTGACCGCGATCCTCACTCTGATGCTGGTCGCCGTGGCGGGGCTGGGTGTCCTCAACGGTGTCGTCCTCGACACCCACGAACGCATCCGTGACCTCGGTATCCACAAGGCACTCGGCATGACACCCCGTCAGACCATCTCGTTGGTCGTCACGTCGGTCGTCATCGCCGGACTCATCGGCGGCGCGCTGGGGGTGCCGCTCGGTATGGCCCTGCACGGCGCGGTGATGCCGGCCATGGGGCGCAGCGCCGGCCTGAACCTGCCCGACTCCGTCATCGCCATCTACCACGCGCCGGAACTGGTCCTGCTCGGTCTCGGCGGTCTGCTCATCGCCGTCCTCGGCTCGCTGATGCCGGCCGGCTGGGCCGCCCGGACCCGTACCGCCACGGCCCTGCGCGCCGAGTAGAGCCCCGTGGAAGCGCCCACGCGGAAGGTCCCGTCCGATCGTCACGATCGGACGGGACCCCGTCACCCGGACCAGCGCCTCCCCACGTTCAGCGAGCCGTCGGGGTCACTCCCCCGCAGCCCGTCGCGAACGCAGCCACGCGGACACGGCGTCCCACGCCAGCCCCAGCACTTCGGGCCGCGCCATGTCGGAGTGCTCGCAAGGCAGGCCGACGGAGGAGACCGCGCCACTGAGATACGGCTCCCACAGCGCCGTCGGGGAGAAGTCCGTCGGCTTTCCCTCCTCCGCGACGAGGAGCAGCGTGTCGCCGTCGAACCGGCCGAACTCGTGCTCGGCCCTGATCTCCGTGTTGTTGCGGTAGATGCGCGCCATGAGCATGAGCTCCTCGTCCGAGAAACCCGCGAGCAGATGGCCCAGTTCGGCGCGGATCCTGCTCACCAGTCCGGCATCGACACCGTGCGCCGACACGGCGGGCCCGGCCGGTACCGCCGAAGCGTCGTCGGCAGGAGCACCGGCCGCCGGGAGCGGAGGATAGGCATCCATGAGGATCAGCGACACCTCCTCGCCCTCGGCCCGCAACCGCACCGCGATCTCGTGCGCGGGGGTACCACCGAACGACCATCCGACGAGGTGGTACGGCCCCGACTCCTGCACGGTGCGCAGCTGTTGGACGTACTCCGCCGCCATCTCCGCGACGGAGTGCGCCACTTCACTCGTGCCGTCGAGACCACGCGCCTGGAGCCCGTACAGCGGATGTCCCTCCGGGATGTACCTGGCGAAGGGCAGATAGCACCAACTCAGGCCGCCACCGGGGTGGATGAAGAAGAAGGCCGGATCGCTGCCCGTGGTCCGGATCGGCAGGAGCCCGCCGAGCGCGTCCTGGACGGACGACAGGTTCAGGGTGCCCATCAGCCGGGCGGGCGTCGGGTTCGCGATCAGCTCCCGCATCGAGACCGACACACCCCGGGCACGCAGCCGCTCCATCAGGGTGACCGCCAGCAACGAGTGCCCGCCCAGCACGAAGAAGTCGTCGTCCACACCGACCGAGGGCACGCCCAGCACTTCGGCGTACGCCTCGCACACCGCCTCCTCGAGCACCCCGGCGGGTCCGCGGCCACGCGCCTCCCCGGCGGCCGGCCCCGGCAGGTGCTGAGGCGCGGGCAGCGCCCTGCGGTCGAGTTTGCCGTTCACCGTGAGCGGCAGCGCGTCGAGCACCACCACCGCGGACGGCACCATGTACGGCGGCAGCCACTCCGCCGCGAACTCCCGCACAGCTCCGGCGAGTACGGCCGGTTCGACGGCGCCGCCGCCGGACGGGACGACGTACGCGACCAGCCGCTTGTCGCCCAGCGTGTCCTCCCGCACGACGACCGCGGCCTGACTCAACTGCGCCTGCGTGGCGAGCACCGCCTCGATCTCGCCCGGCTCGATCCGGAATCCCCGGATCTTCACCTGGTCGTCCGCCCGCCCCGCGAACAGCAGTTGGCCGTCGGCCGTCCAGCGGGCCCGGTCCCCGGTCCGGTACATTCGGGAGCCGTCCGTGGCGTACGGGTTCGCCACGAACCGTTCCGCGGTCAGGCCCGCACGGCCGACGTAACCGCGAGCCAGTCCCGCGCCCGCGACATACAGCTCACCGGCAACGCCCACCGAGACCGGCTCCAGGCGCTCGTCCAGCACGTACACCCGGGTGTTCACCACCGGCGCACCGATGGCCACCACCTCCGCCTCCGTGTCGCAGCGCCACAGCGTGGCGTCCACGGTGGTCTCCGTCGGGCCGTACGAGTTGAACATCACCCTGTCCCTGGACCAGCGCGCCATCACCTCCGGCGGGCACGCCTCCCCCGCCACCACGAGCACCGTCTCCGAGCCGAGCGACTCCTCGTCGAGTGTCGCCAGCACGGCCGGCGGCAGGGTCGCGTGGGTCACGCCCCGCTCCGACAGAAAGCGCGGCAGGGCGACTCCGAGCCGCCGGTCGGCCGGTACGACGACCAGCGCGGCCCCGGTCAGCAGGGCCATCATCCACTCCCAGCCGAAGGTGTCGAACGCCGCCGACGCGAACTGCGCCACCCGTGCCCCGGGGCTCACCCCCAGATTCCGTACATGGCCCTCGATCAGACTCGCCACGCCCACGTGGGAGACGAGCACGCCCTTCGGCCGGCCCGTCGAACCCGAGGTGTAGATCACGTACGCGGGGTTCTCGGGCCGCAGAACACCGCGCTCCGCGACGCTCAGCGTGGCGGAGTCGAGCGCTGCGACCTCCCAGGCTACGGCCGCGTCGTCGACCACCACCCGTGAGACACCGTCAGGCACGACCTCGTGCAGAACGGCGGAGGTCAGCACGATCCCCACCCGCGCGTCCCGCACCACATAGGCCAGCCGTTCGGCCGGGTACTCCGGATCCAACGGCACATACGCGCCACCGGCCTTCAGGACGCCCAGCAGCGCCACCAGCAGGCCGGCACCCCGTTCCAGGCAGACCCCGACCAGCGACTCCGGGCCGACGCCGAGAGCGACCAGATACCGTGCCAGCCGGTTCGCGCGGGCGTCCAGCTCCGCGTACGACAGTTCGGCGTCCTCGGCCACCACGGCGACCGCGTCGGCGGCGCGCGCCACCTGCGCCTCGAACAGCTCCGTGATCGTCCCCCGGACGAGCTCCGCCTCCGTGTCGTTCCACACGGTGAGTACGTCGCGACGCTGCTCCGGGTCGAGCACGCCCACGGCTCCGATCGCACTGCCGGGATCGTGCAGCAGGGCGGTGACCAGATGGTCGAGGCAGGTGTGCAGCAACTTGGCGATACGCTCCGCGTCCGCGGTGGCCACGGCGTCCACGGTCAGCCCGAACCCGTTTCCCTCGTCGTCGACGGCCACGGTCACCGGGTAGTTGGTCGCCTGCCGGCTGTGCATCGTCCTGATGCCTTCGAAGGCACCGGCGCCGCCTTGCCGCGCCGCCGGCGGCGAAGTCCGCTCGTTGTGCCGGTAGTTGAAGAGGGAGGTGAACAGCGGACTGCCCCCGGGCACCCCACTGGCCTGCTGCGCCACCGCCAACGGCGCATGCTCGTGCACCAGCAGCTCCGCCAGTTGGTCCCGCAGGCCGGACAGGGAGTCCTTCACACCCGTCGAGTCCACCCGGACCCGTACCGGCAGCGTGTTGAGGAACAGACCCGGGACGCGGTCCGACCCGGTACCGGCGTTCATTCGGCCGAACAGCACTGTGCCGAACACCACGTCGTCCCGACCGCTGATCGCGGCCAGTACACGCCCCCACGCCAGGTGGAACACGGTGGCGGTACTCATCCCCAGCGAACGTGCCACCTC